>NZ_JBKOQN010000018.1:0-154700 GCF_046764895.1 Nocardia sp. CWNU-33
ACCGCAACCCCGGCATCGACCAGCCGGGTCAGCGGATCACCGAACCGAGCCAGATCCTCCGAAAACGACACGGTCGCCGCAACCTCTCACATCGAGAGTGTTGCGACGACCGCATGAACCCAAGATGTTCCGGGCCGTTTCACTGCCATGCGGGAGCACTTCGGGAACCTTGGCTGAGCTCAGTGTGCTGGATCCACCGATGGTTTCGGGGCGGTGTCGAGCTTTGGAGCTTCGGTCAACGGAAGGCCATCAGAGACACCCAACCGCAATTGGATGGCGCCGCTCGGGTGCTTGCGTGACCATTGAGCGATAGCTATGACAGCAGAGCTCACCGCCATCACGCCCGCGAACCACGCCTTGGACGTGAGACCGGCAGTGGTATAGGAAACCTGGCGGCGTCCGGGCACCGGCGGTGGGCCGCCGTTGCCGGAGGCCCAGCGCATCATCAGCCCGGCTTGGGTGCCTAGATCTCTAAAGGAGCCATACCCGAGCATGCCTCGCACCTCGGACACTTTGCCGTTCATGTGGACGAGAGCGAAGACAACGAAAAGCGCTACTGCTACCGAGGAAACCGCAGTCAAATGAAAAAGTGCCTTGGTACGTGCACGAAGGTTCACCAGTACGGTGCAGATGGTTACGCCGATGGCTACGCAGGCGAGGACGGGCCACGTGCCGTTGATCTTCGCGGCGGGCGCAGATCCCGACCAAAGGCCCACGAGCGAACTGGATATCTGGAATTTCCCGAAGGCGTCCGATTTGATGGAGTCAGAGCCAAAGTTGATGTCGATCCACGGCTCGAAGAGTAAGCCGAATGTGACGACGTTCCGGCTGCAGCGCATAGATAGCCCCTGTTCTCACGGAGCGCGGTGCGGACTTTCACGACTTCGGCCCGATGTCGTCGGGCACGGCTCGGCGGGTCGATCTGTCGATGTTAGGCATTGCTCGCCGGCCCGCCAGTTGGTCGCATCGCTGTCCTCGTTCGAGAGCGGTGCAAGTAAGTGTCAACGCTCGCCGGGTACTGAAACTTATACGCACACAGTACCGTCGTATGCAGGTGCGATGTCGTGATTTGCGTTGCGCGAGTGTGGAACTCATGCGTTCATGTGTCGTTACCGGCACCGCCGACGCGTCCTCGTCCGAATAGGACGTGGCGTAACGCGGCGACATGCCGACGGCATCGGCCCGTTTTCGCGGGTCAACCGTTGGTGCGCAATTCGTCGATCACCTGGGTGGCCTGGTCGAGCAGTTCGGCAGGGCAGCCCCAGTAGTCGTAGATGCCGCCGCGCTCGCGGTTGCTGCCGCAGACCACGAAAACGCCGGTGCCCAGTTGTGTTTTGAGGTGGGTGGCGAGCCAGCCGACGAAGCCGCTGTTGTCGGCGTTCGGCGGGAAGTGAAAGGACCACAGGCCGAATCGTTCTACGCCGGTGTCCGCGAGCGGTGCGGGACGCAGGGTGCTCCAACTGGTTTCGTCGCGGACCACTGCGAGGGTGTCGGGGGTCAGTGCCGGCGGCTGATCGATCGGGGTTTCGTGGAAGGACCAGACGCCTTCGTGCACGACGAACTCGGCGGCCGCGATGACGCGACGCAGCCGTTGTTCGGTCTGCTCGCGGGTTTCGACACTGACGTTGACCATGGTGTCGAGGGTAGGCTTTGCGCGGGCCGGGCCATTCGGTTCACCGGGGTGCACGCTCGGGACATCGGGCGCTATTTGTAGCTGGTCGCCAGTAGC
The DNA here is from genome assembly GCF_046764895.1 of Nocardia sp. CWNU-33. Classification (NCBI taxonomy): domain Bacteria; kingdom Bacillati; phylum Actinomycetota; class Actinomycetes; order Mycobacteriales; family Nocardiaceae; genus Nocardia; species Nocardia sp. CWNU-33. The sequence goes on from NZ_JBKOQN010000018.1 coordinate 1,730, forward strand.
TGGCGCGCAAGTCGACTCGGTTGCTCGACCACTGTCAGCTGCGTCAACACTGATCGCAGGCGCTTGGTGCTGGGGGCGATCGCGGGGGTCGGCGGAACATATCGCTCGGTCCGCCCGACGACCCGATCCGATTGCGGTTCACATGCGTTCAGGTGCGGCGATGCCGAGTAGCCCGAGGCCGTGTTCGAGGGTGCCTGCCGTGAGCCGGCACAGTGCGAGCCGGTTTCCGCGGGTGGGTTCGTCGGCGGTGAGGACGGGACAGTTGTCGTAGAAGGTGGTGAAATCGCGAGCGAGATCGTAGAGGTATCCGCAGAGTCGGTGCGGTTCGAGAGTCGCACCGACCTCGGCGATCGCCGCACCGTAGTTGTCGAGCTCCAGCGCCAGAGCCCGTTCGGCAGGCCGCAGCGCAATGGTCGGGTCGATGAAGGCATTGTGGTCTTCGGCCTTCCGAAGAATGGAACGGATCCTGGCGTGCGCGTACTGGAGGTAGACGCCGGTGTTGCCGTGCACGGCGACCATGCGGTCGAGGTCGAAGGCATAATCCTTCACGCGCGAGGTGGACAGGTCGGCGTACTTCACCGCGCCGATGCCGGACTGCTCGGCAATGCTGTCCAGGTCCGCACAAGGCATGTCGGGGTTCTTTTCGGCGACTACCGCTCTGGCAGTGGCGACTGCCTCGTCGAGCAGTTCTGTCAGCCGCACGGTGCCGCCTGCCCGAGTCTTGAAGGGTCGTCCGTCCGGCCCGAGAACTGTTCCGTAGGAGACGTGTTCGGCATCGATGACATCGGTCAGCCACCCGGCCCTTCGTGCGGTTTCGAAGACGAGTCGGAAGTGCAGTGCCTGCCGGGAGTCGGTGACGTAGAGCAGCCGATCGGCACACAAGGTTTTGATGCGGTAGCGGATGGTGGCGAGATCGGTGGAGTCGTAACCGAATCCGCCGTCGCGCTTGCGGACCATCAGCGGCACGGGTTGGTCATCGGGGCCGGTGACCTCCTCGGAGAACACGACCAGTGCGCCTTCGCTGTCGACAGCAATGCCTTTGTCCACGAGCTCGGCGATGGTCTCGGCCAGCAGCGGGTTGTAGAACGACTCGCCGACATAGTCGTCGGGGGTGAGCAGCACGTCGAGGCGGCGGTAGATGTCGCCGAATGCCTGCTCTGATTCGGTGACGATCTCGCGCCACCTGGCCAGCGTGGCGGGGTCGCCGGATTGCAGCGCTACCACACGGGTTCGGGAACGGTCGGCGAAATCGGAGTCGGTATCGAAGGCGGCACGGGCTGCCTTGTAGAGCCGATCCAGTGCCGAAACCGCCGAGGTGTCGACGGCGAGGTCGGTATGACGCCAGTGCGCCTCTGGGTGTTCGTCGAGGTACTGGATGAGCATTCCGAACTGGGTTCCCCAGTCGCCCAAGTGATTCTGTCGGATCACGTCGGCACCGAGGAATCCGAGTACCCGCGCCAGACTGTCGCCGATGATCGTGGTGCGCAGATGCCCGACATGCATGTCCTTGGCGATGTTGGGAGCCGAGTAGTCGACTACCGTGCGCCGCCCGAGTTCCGAGGCGGCGACGCCGAGGCGATCGTCGGCCAGCCGCGTTGCCACCTGTGCCCAGACCACGCGGTCGGGCACCGTGATGTTGAGGAATCCGGGCCCGGACAACTCCACCGACGCGATGAGATGATCGGCTTCCGTGGCCAGTGCCTCGACGAGCTGTTCTGCGAATTCGGCCGGCTTCAGGTGGAGGCGTTTGGCAAGTGCGAGAGCCGCATTGGATTGGAAGTCAGCGTGCACGGATCGTCGGACAACCGGGTCTGCGCCTGTCATGTCGGGTCGGGTCCTGCTGATCGCCTCGGCGACGATGGCAGCGACCTGACCGAGCAGCGGCAGCACTCCGGGGTTGTACACAGACGATGTCCTCCTGGCTCGTAGGAAAGCGCCATTGTCTCCGGTGGGTCCGAATTGCGCAGGTGGTTTATTGCCGGCCCGAGTGATGGTTGCGCCAGCGGGTCTACCGGTCCCCGCGGCAGGCTCGGCGTTAATCTCTGGTCAATCAGCTCAATGGGAGGCGATATGGCGCGCGGACGGATCCGTGATCCGATTCGGACGCGGGCGGTGATCATCGATGCGCTGCTGGCCGCCTTGGACGCGGGCGAGGTGTCGCCGACCGCGAAGAGTATTGCCGAGCGGGCCGGGGTTTCGCTGCGCAGTATCTTTGTCCATTTCCCGGACCTGGACGAGCTCAAGGCCGCCGCGACGATTCAGCAGACCGATCGTGTCGAACAACTGATCACCGGTGCCGACCCGGACTTGCCGTTGCGCGACCGGGTGGATGCGGTAGTAGTGCAGACCGCGCAAGTGTTCACCCTGCAGCGCCGGATCCGGGTTACCGGCCTCGTCGAATCGCCGAGTGTGCCCATTATCGATGAGCGGATGCGGCGTGGGGATCGCTTGCTGCGCGAACAGCTCGCCCGCACCTTCGCCGACGAGCTCGAGCAGCCCGACGGCGCCGTCGACGAACAACTCCTCGATCTGATCGAGGCCACGACCGCGTGGAGCTTCCGCCACCATCTCGTCGACCGGTGCGGGAGGTCACCCGAGGTGGCCTCCGATGCGGTGCGCCGGACCCTGCTGACGCTGCTCGACGGGACGTGATGGGCCGCGGCCGGTGGTCAGGATCGGTGGATCGGCCCGTGGGAATCCGCGCAGTGCAGGTCTGCCGGGGACGGATCGAGGTCCGAGACATGGTCGACCTGCAGCGTGGTGTGTGCCAGGCCGAACTCGTCGTGCAGGGTTGTTTCGATCGTCGAGCGAGCCGCGTGACAGTCGGCGCCGTCGGTGACGAGGACGTGTGCCGACAGCGAGGGCTGGCCGGAGGTGATCTGCCAGACATGCAGGTCGTGCACCTCGGTCACCTGCGGGATGGTGACGATGCGCGCGCCGATGGCATCGGGGTCGAGGTGTGCGGGCGCGGCCTCGAGGAAAATGCGGCCGGATTCACGGACCAGCGACCAGCCCGCCTTGGCCATCAGGACGGCGACCACCAGTGCGGCGATGGCATCGGCGCGGGCAAAACCGGTCAGCCACACCACCGCACCCGCGATGGCGGTGCCGATGAAGGCGTAGAGGTCGTTGAGGATGTGCTGGAAGGCGCCTTCGACGTTCAAACTGGTGCGGTTGGCGCGGCTGATGCTCCACGCCGCGGCGATATTGACGACGATCCCGACCAGCGCGGTGATCAACACCAACGGACCCGAGACGTCGGGCGGATCGATCAGCCTGCTGATGCCCTCGTACACGAACCACACCGCGAGCAAGAGCAGGGTGATCCCGTTGGCCTGGGCGGACAGTATCTCGACGCGCTTGAACCCGTAGGTGAACCGGCCCGCCGCAGGCCGCCTGGCGAGCCGGATGGCGATCATGGCGAGCACGATCGATGCGGCATCGGTGAGCATGTGCCCGGCATCGGTGATCAGCGCCAGTGAGTGGGCCAGGATGCCGACGACCACCTCGACCATCATGAAGGCGACGATCAGCCCGAGCGATATGGACAGCCAGCGTGGGTCGGAATTCGCCGAAATGCCATGGTCGTGTCCGTGCGAGTGGTCATGCGAATGGCCGTGACCGGCCTTTGCGCCATGATCATGGCCGGAGTGGGGGACTGTCTCCACCGACCGCTTCGACGACACGCACTGCTCTCCCATGGTCGAACGTCCCTTCTGTTTCACGGGCCTGCCGCAGGATAGGGTACCCCATCTTGCATGCATGCGCATGTATGAATATTAAGCGCGTGTCATGCCGTCGCGCCAGGCCTGAAGGTCGGGTGTCGCGGTCCGGCTCGTGCGCTTTCGTGATCATGTGTGGTGCACCGGGATTCGCCGGTCCGGCTACTATGCGGTCTGCGCCTTTCGGGTGATCGAGAACACCGCATCCGGACGGGGCGGGCGGCCCGGAGTCGGGAAGGTCCGATCGCGAGCGTAGAGGGGTTTTCGATGGATAGGCCGGCGTGGGCGCCCGAGGGCGTGGATATGCAGCAGGCGAGCCCGGCACGGATGTATGACGCCTTGCTCGGTGGCTCGCACAACTTCGAGATCGATCGCAAAGCCGCAGAGATGGGTAAGCAACTGGTGCCCGACCTGCCGCGATTGGCGTTGAGCAACCGCGCTTTCCTGCGGCGGGCGGTGCGTTTCCTGGCCGATTCGGGCGTCAGGCAATTCCTCGACATCGGCTCGGGCATCCCGACCGCAGGAAATGTCCATGAGGTCGCGCAGGACATCGACCCGGAGTGCCGGGTGCTGTATGCGGACATCGACCCGGTCGCGGTCGCGCATTCGCGGGCGATCCTGCATGGCAACGACAATGCCACCGCGATCGAGGCCGACCTGCGCAAACCGGACGAGCTGCTGGCTCGCGTCCGGGAAACCGGTGTGATCGACTTCGACAAGCCCGTCGGCGTGCTGCTGATCGCGGTGCTGCACCTGCTCTCGGACGAGGATCGACCCGCCGAGATGGTCGGCCGGCTTCGCGGGGCCGTCCCCACCGGCAGTTATGTCGCGATCTCCCACCTGACCTCGGCGCTGCGTCCCGAAGACGCGGGCAAGCTGGGCGCCAATGCGGCCAACAAGAGCCGGATCGGCATCCACTTCCGTTCTCGGGACGCCATCGCGACTATGTTCGAAGGATGGGAGCTGGTCGAGCCAGGGGTGGTCGAGCTGCCTGCGTGGCGTCCGGAATCCGAGCGCGACCTACACGAGGCACCGGGTCGCTCGCTCGGCTTGGCAGGCGTCGGCTTCAAGGCCTGAGAGGGCGAAGCGAACCGGCAGGGGGTTGGTGGCGTGGGGATGGGTGAGTTGGCGGCGCGATGGGCCGACGCGCTCGATGGCGTCGTCGCGCCGACGCTCACGCGAACCCAGATCGAAGGATTGCTCGCCGAGCAGGCGGAGGCGCTGGTGGCCGCGGTGCGGGGGACAGCCGATGTCGCGGTCGCGCACGATGCCGCGGCGGCGCTCGTCGCCGCCAACTACCGGGATCCAGTGACTGTCAGCCGCTCGATTCCGGTGATCTGTCAGGACATGGTCCGTGAGATCTGCCCGACCCCCACAACCCCCGAGTACGAGCAGATCCGCGATCGGGCGATCGCTGTCGCCGCCGAGTTCGCCGCGGGCTTCACCGGGGCGCTGCGCAGTGCGGCCTTGAATGAACAGGAAACAACGCTGGCAGCCGTGCTGTCGGCTGCTCAGGACGCCGAGGTGCGGCGCCAGTTGTCGGAGGCCAGGTTCGAGGCGGTCTTCGCGGGCGCGTCGGTCGGCATCGGCACCGTCGACATCACCGGCCACGTGCTGGACGTGAACGAGGCCATGGCGGAAATGGTCGGCATGCCGGCGGCCACCATGCCGGGTCTTTCGGCGGCCGAGGTGCTCGGTCCGCAGAACATCGGACCCGCTTACGCGCAACTGGGGCGAATGCTCAGCGGGGCGATCGACCGCTTCCGTCTCGAGACCGACCACGTGCGCCCGGACGGCACCCTGGCCCGCATCGACCTGTCGATGTCCACGGTGCGCGACAGTAGCGGCCGGGTCCGCTTCCTCATCGGCGTCGCCGTCGATGTGACCGAACGCAAGCAGCTCGCCGATCGCCTGTGGCACGACGCGACCCACGACAGCCTCACCGGCCTGCCGAACCGGGTGCTCTTCTTCGATCGGCTGGCCCATGCCACACCCCCGGTGGGGATGTGCTACCTGGATCTCGACGGCTTCAAGAAGATCAACGACGAGTGGGGCCACACCGTCGGCGACCGAGTGTTACGCGACGTCGCGCAGCGACTACAGGCTTCCGTCGAACCGGTTGGCGGCCTGGTAGCCAGAATCGGTGGCGACGAATTCATCGTGCTGGTCGAAAAGTGTTCCGGCCGAAAAGAATTGGACACAGTCGCAGGCGTCCTACTCGCCGCCCTTGCTGCGCCGATGCAGGTTGCCGGACGCCCAATTGTCGTCGGCGCCAGCATTGGCGCGGTATTCGTCGAGGACCGGCCGACGGAGGTCGACGAGCTGATGCATGCGGTCGACACGGCGATGTATCGGAACAAGGCCGCTGGGGTAGCGCGGGGTCGCGGCCAGCGTTTTCAGCTGCCGTAGTGGGTGATTCGTAGTCAGTGGTCCGGAAGTGCCACCGGTGCACTGTATTCCGCGACGCGCGATTCGCTGAACGCGCTCCTTCCCGCGGTCGCCACCACCGCGCCGCCCTCGCTGACCAACCACTGGCCGCATACGCAGCGCAGGTAGCGAACAGAGCCGTGTGACGACACGAGGGCCGGGGCGGGCCAGGAGCATGAGGGGCAGGTGGCGATCATGGGTCCAGCCTGCTGTAATGAGTCAGTGCATTTCAACCCTTACGGAGGCGCGGCGGCCGAACTCGCGGCCCGATTGGTGAACGCCGACCCGGACCAGGATCTCCTCGCGTTGCTCGACGAATCCGGATACAAGCCGCTGAGCACGCTGAATGCTCGCCAAGACGCAGAACTGCGCCGTTGGATCGCCAAACTCGACGCGGCCTTCTCCGCGCCGAGCGTCGAGCTGCTCAACGCACTGCTGGCCGGGACGACGAGTCAGCCGTATATCTCCACCCACGACGGTAGGAAGCCACACCTGCATTTCGCCCGCGAGACCGCGCCCATCGATGAGCGGGTCAAGGCTTACACCGCGGCCGGCTTGGCGGAGCTGTTCTGCGAGGATCCGGCCCGAATCGGACGCTGTGCTCGGGCCGGGTGTGGCCTGGTCTTCGTCGACACCTCCCGCAACGGGCGGCGACGGTTCTGCTCGACGCGCTGCTCGAACCGCGTGCATGTGGCCGAGCATCGAGTTCGTCGTTCGGCCTGACGACGGGTAGGGACTGCGCCGAGGGTGTCCGTGTGGCACGCACACTGCGACACGTCATTCACGGTGCGTCAGATAGGAATTCAGCTCGGCGGCACCGGCCAGCATTGCCCGGCCGCGTTGCGTGAGACGGTCGCGCCAGTCGCCCAGCGTGGCCTCCAGTGGAGCCAGTCCGCCTGCGGTGCGCACTTGGGCGAGGAGCGGGGCGATCTGACTCAAAAGGTATCCGCCACGCCGCAATTGGTGAGCCAGGTGGACGTCGCGGACATCGTCCGGTGTGTAGACGCGATAACCGGTCTCGGGATCGCGGTCCGGCGTGATCAATCCGGCCTGCTCCCATTTCCGCAGCGTCGCCGGTCGGATGCGCAGTTGACGGGCGAGTGGGCCGATGAACATCGCTCCCGTGGGTGGCGATCCCCGCAGATGCGGTGACGTCAGGTCTCGCAGCGCCTTGTCGACCAGGTCGAGTGTCATGCGGTCTTCCAGGAGTTGCGCATGGCTCGCGTCGACCAGCGCGAGCGCGGCCGCGACGGCGTTGTCATTGACGGCCCGCATGATCGCCGTCGCAGTCTGGTGGCCGTGCGCGGGCACCAGAGCGGCGAATGCGCGTAGCGCCTCGGCGTGCAAGGGCGTATAGACGCGGTATCCGGTGGGCGTGCGTTCGGCAGCCGGGAGGATGCCCGCTTCCTCGTAGTTCCGGATCGCCTGCGTGGACAGGCCCTGTGCCCGTGCGAGGTCGACCGGACGAAGTCGTCCGCTACCCATCTCTGTTTGAAGGTTCTACGCATATATCCGTGCTATTCACGAGACAAGTTTATAGAAAGTTCGACGATATGGTCGAAGGCAATCGAGCTGCGGAATGCGGGAACTGTGACTCACACGTCGATCATTACTGCCGGATGGGACCTCGCCGACATCGGTGTCACACTCACCGGCTGTCCAGGGAACGGCTGCCGCGCGCCGACGCCCCGGGACGATCAGGGCGTCGGGTGCGGCATTCGGCTCAGGCGGAGATGATCCCGCTGTAGATCGAGAAGCCACGCCCCTTCGTCCGGCAGGTGAAGCTGCCATGGAACCCGGCTTCACACTTGGCCCCGGCGTGCTCGATGAACGGGCCCCACTGGCCGTCGCCGGTCCTGACGTCGTAGAGGGTCGGGTTGCCGCCCGGCACTGTGCGCGGCGTGCCGCTCATGAAAGTGGGGTGGGCGGGCAGCGACGGCTGGTCGATCACAATGTCGCGCACCGGGAAGAGGAACGGCAGGAACGAGTATTGGATCTGCATGGAGTTCGTCAGATCGCAGCCGACGGTGCCGTCGCCGGTAATGGAGCACTGCATAACGCCGTTGCTGAAATGCACGGTGTTCCCGTCATCGGCCTGTGCGGTACCAGCCAGCAGGGCCGGGGCCACCACCGCGGCCGCGAACACACCGGCGAACCTCTTGATGATGCGCTTCATGCAATCTCCTCGATGATTTCGATGGGTGCAGATAAACGAATTCCCGGGTCTGTCGATCGTCACGAAGTATTCGTTTCGGCCATCAATGAAGATTGCGCGCAGTCCCACTCGCGCCGACATGCCCACTGTTACCGAATTGTTATGTTATCTGCGTCTCGAGACGTCACTCTCCGGCATATGTTGTTGCCCACAACATATTAGCTCGACGCAGTGCCGGAGTCCTTCCGACGGGTCGTCGGTTGTTCCAGGAAGGTTCCTCCAGATGCAGACTAAAAGCCAGGTCTCGTTCGGAAAAAACAGGCACGGACGGGCGCGGGTCGGGGCTCTGGCGGTGGGGTTGGTCGGGGTGTTGGCGCTCACCGCCTGCGGCGCGAACTCTTCGCGTAACGACGGGGGCAGCGAAACCAAGTCCGGCGGTGGGAAGAACGGGACGATCGGGGTGATCCTGCCCGAGACCGCGACGTCGGCCCGGTGGGAGGGCTTCGACAAACCGATGCTCGAGAAGGCTCTGAGTGCGCAGGGGTTCGATGCCGATGTGCAGAACGCCCAGGGCGAGGTGCAGAAGTTCACTACCTTGGCGGACGGCATGATCGCCAAGGGCGTGAAGGTGTTGATCATTGCGGCGATCAACAGCGAAGTCGGCGGCGCGGTTGCGGCCAAGGCGAAGAAGGCCGGGATTCCGACGATCGACTACGACCGGCTCAACCTCGGTGGATCCTCGGACTACTACGTCTCGTTCGACAATGTGCGGGTCGGGCAGTTGCAGGGGCAGGGGTTGGCCGATGCGCTGAAGGACAAGCCCGGCGGGCAGGTGATCGAGATCGAAGGGGCCCCGACCGACAACAACGCAACGCTGTTCCACGACGGGCAGCGGAAAGTTCTGCAGCCGCTGTACGACTCGGGCGCGCTGAAGCTGGTCCAGAGCCAGCCGATCGATGGATGGAACAACCAGAAGGGGGGCACCACCTTCGAACAGATACTGACCACGAATGTCGGGAAGGTCGATGGCGTGGTCGCCGCCAACGACGGTCTTGCCGGTGCGGTGATCACTGTGCTCAAGAAGAACGGGCTCAATGGGAAGGTGCCGGTGACCGGGCAGGATGCGACGGCCGAAGGACTGAAGGCGATCCTGCGCGGGGACCAGTACATGACCGTGTTCAAGCCGATCCAGCAGGAGGCCGATGCGGTCGCCAAACTTGCTGTCGCACTCGCCAATAACGACAAAGCGGCGGCGGATGCGCTTGCCACCGGCGTGAGTCAGGACGCAAAAGGCAAGCGTGAGGTCAGGTCCGTGCTGCTGGAGCCGTTCACGATCACCCGGCCGAACGTCAAGCGGGTAGTCGCCGAAGGCTATGTCCCGGCGCGCGAGATCTGTGGCGGCGACCTGCAGGCGGCCTGCACCGAGCTCGGTATTTCCTGAGGCGCCGAGCATGAGTGAGCCGCTTCTTCAGATCACCGGTCTCAACAAGAGTTTCGGACCGGTCCATGTCCTGCACGATGTGGATTTCACGGCGCCGGCCGGTGAGGTCACCGCCCTCGTCGGGGACAACGGTGCAGGCAAGTCCACATTGGTGAAATGCATTGCCGGCATTCATGCTTTCGACTCCGGGACGGTGCGGTACCGGGGCGAGCCGGTGCACATCCGCGGTCCGAAGGACGCAGCGGAGCTCGGCATCGAGGTCGTGTACCAGGATCTCGCGCTGGCCGACAATCTCGACATCGTGCAGAACATGTTTCTCGGCCGGGAGCGCGGACGTCCGTGGCTGCTGGACGAGGCGAGCATGGAGGAGGCGGCGCGGCAGACGCTGGCATCACTGTCGGTGCGCACCGTGAAATCGGTGCGCACCCCGGTGTCGGCGCTGTCGGGCGGGCAGCGTCAAACGGTCGCCATCGCGAAATCGGTGCTCTGGAACAGCAATCTGGTGCTGCTCGACGAGCCGACGGCCGCGCTCGGCGTCGCGCAGACCCGGCAGGTCCTCGACTTGGTCCGGCGGCTCGCCGAACAGGGGCTCGGCGTAGTGCTGATCAGCCACAACATGGCCGACGTCTTCGAGGTCGCCGACCGGATCTCGGTGCTGTATCTGGGGCGGATGGCGGCCGAGGTGCACACCAAGGACGTGACCCACAGTCAGGTCGTCGAACTGATCACCGCGGGACGTTCCGGCGATCTGGGGCTGGCTCGACCGGAATCCGCGGTGCTATGAACGAGCGTGCTGTGAACGAGAAAGACAATGTAATGACGAATACTTCCGTGGTCCCGACGACAACGGCGGTCGCCGACTTCGGGATCGACACCACCACGCAGTCCACCGCGGATGCGGTCCGCGAGTATCTGTCCCGGCTGCGCGGCGGCGATATCGGCTCGCTGCCCGCGCTGCTCGGACTTGTCGCGCTCGTCATCATGTTCTCGGCGTTGTCGGATGTGTTCTTCTCGCTCAACAACATCGCGAACCTGCTCGCGCAGGGCGCGGGGCAGACGATCATCGCCATCGGGATCGTCTTCGTGTTGTTGATCGGGGAGATCGACCTGTCGGCGGGCACGGCGTCGGGCGTCGCGGGCGCGGTGCTGGCGATGCACTATGTCGAGAACGGAAACCTGCTCGCCGGCATGGGTTCGACGGTGTTCATCATCTTCGTCGCAATGCTGATACTGGCGGCTGTCCTGGCCGGGCTGCTACGGATCTGGCCCGGCGTCGCGGTGTCGCTGCTCGGTCTCGCGCTGACCGTGTCGGGGCTGGAAGCGAATCCCTGGATCGAGATGCTGCTCGCGGTGTGTGTCGGCACGGCGATCGGCTGCATCACCGGGTTCCTCATCGCCAAGATCGGCATGCCGTCCTTCGTGGTGACCCTCGCACTGTTCCTGGCGTGGCAGGGTGTGATTCTGCAGCTGATCGGTGAGGGCGGCGTGCTGGGCATCAGCTCCTCGACGGTGCTGGATCGGGTGGCCAACGGCAACCTGTCGACGGTGGGCAGCTGGGCGCTATTCGTCGTGGCGGCAGGGGGGTATGCGGCGCTCACCATCGGCAGACATGTCTTGCGTTTGCGGCGTGGTCTGGTGACCCAGCCGACGCCGCTTGTGGTGGTCAAGGTTTCGGTGTTGACCGTCTTGGCGGCGGTGGCCACCGCCCTGCTCACGATCAACAGATCGCGCAACGACGCCATCGAGATCCGTGGTGTGCCCTACGTTGTGCCGATTGTCTTGGCGCTGTTGGTCATCGGGACCTATGTCCTCAACAGGACGACCTATGGCAGGCACATCTACGCGGTCGGCGGCAATCGCGAGGCCGCGCGCCGGGCCGGCATCAATGTCACTCGGATCCGGGCGAGCGTTTTCGTGGTGTGCTCGTCGTGCGCGGCCGTCGGCGCGATCGTGTACTCGTCCAAGGTCGGCTCGGTCGACCCGCAGGCGGGCGGGCTCAACACTTTGCTGTTCGCGGTCGGTGCCGCGGTGATCGGCGGCACCTCGCTGTTCGGCGGCAAGGGCCGGGTCGCGGACGCGGTGATCGGCGGCACGGTGCTCGCCGTCGTCGCCAATGGGCTCGGGCTGCTCGAGCAGCCCGCCGCGGTGGTCGCCATCGTCACCGGTCTGGTGCTGTTGCTGGCCGCAACCGTCGACGCGCTGACGCGCCGCCGTGCGGCCACTACGGAAGGTTGAGTGCGGGTGATGGTATCCCTGAGGGCATGACCAGCCCCGCCGTCGCCCGCCCTGACGAGTTGCGACGCGTCAACCGGGCGATCCTGCTGCGCCGGTTGCACGCGGGCGGCCCGGCGACGCGGGCGGCCTTGGCAACGGAACTCGGTCTCAACCGTTCCACCATCAAGATGCTGGTGGACGGGCTTGCCGAGACCGGAGTGGTGGAGGAGCGGGTGCCTCGGCTCGCGCGTGGTGCGGGCAGACCGTCACTGCTGGTGCTGCCGCAACCGCAGGCGGTGGTCGTGCTGGCGGTGGATGTGCAGGTGGAGCATGTCGGGATCGCGTTGATCGGGCTCGGTGGCCAGATCCTCGGCCGCGACAGCTGGAATCTGCGTGGGCGGCAACGGGAATCGAGCGAGGTGATGACCCATGTCGCGGAATCCGCGGCGCTGCTCAGCAGCGACCTCGGCCTGCGCCCCGCCGCCGCCGGTATCTCGGTGCCGGGCGTGGTGCGGCGTTCCGACGGGCATGTGCACGATGCGGCCAATCTCAATTGGGTCGATGTCGCGCTCGGCGATCGGATGACCACGCTGCTCGGGGTTCCCGTTGTCGTCGGCAACGATGCGGAGTTCGGTGCGCTGGCCGAGCATCTGCGCGGCGTCGGGCGTGGTGTTTCGGACGCGGTCTTCGTGTCGGCGGACATCGGCGTCGGTGGGGGACTGATCGCGCAGGGTTCGCTGTTACGCGGTGCGGCAGGGTATCTCGGCGAGATCGGCCATATGACCGTGCGGCCGGGGGGCCGCCCGTGCCACTGTGGCAACGAGGGCTGCTGGGAGACCGAGGTCGGCGAGGCCGCACTGACCAGAGCGCTCGGCCTTGCCGCGGACAGCCCGCGCGGCGCGATTGTTGCGGAACTGCGTGCGCTGGAACGCAATTACTGCGCGGTCGACCGACTCGGCGAATACATCGACTGGCTGGCTCTCGGTCTGGTGAACGTGGTCAACATCCTCGGCCCCGAACTCGTCGTCCTCGGCGACCTGCTCACCGCGCTGCCCGACGCTGTTGTGGAGCGGGCCGCCGAGCAGGTGCGTCGCCGCAGCATGGTGAGCCGGGCGATCGGCGGCGTTCGAGTCGAAAAGTCTTCTCTCGGACCGGATCTGAAACTTCTCGGTGCGGCGGAGGCGGCATTCGAGGGAGTTCTCGGCACGGTCTGAGCGCCGCTTCGCACCGCCGTGACCGGCCGGCTCGTCGGCTGCTCGAATCAATACACCCGAGTGTCAACGCCTTCGGCCGACCCGCACCCGAGCGGTCGCTTGGCCTGCTGACCTGCAGCTTTACTTGCATCGAGATCCGTGACATGCTATCGCGATTCGATCGCGGGGGTCGCGATCAGGGGCGAGGGGGTTGTTGTATGGACAGGTATCCCAGGTCGTTGTCGCGCGCGCCACGCAGCGAGCCACCGCTGCGGCCGTGCCGGCCATCGCGTCGAACAACCGGATTCGATGAGCTGCCACCGCAGCCACGCGAGCGGATGTGCCGTGCCCGCCCTTCGGTGGATCCGGCCGGTGCCCGCCGGGCAGCCGGTCTGTCGGCCGCCGAGAGCACGATTCCCGAAGTGGATCCGGCGACAAAACTATTCGCGGATCGAACACTGCGGCTCACCCTCGAAGTGCTCGATCACCGTCGACCGGTCGCACAGCTGGCCGCGGTCGCCGAGCCTGCGGTGCTGTCCGCGGTGCGGACTCTGGTCAGAGCCGACCTGGCGCCAGGGCGCACCCTGGGCGCGGCGGTGCTGACCAGAGTGGACGTGGTCATGGTCGATGCCACCGCGGCGGAAGTGTGCGCCGCTTACGACCGTGGCAGCCGCCATTTCGCGCTGGCTGCCCGCATCACCCGCACGCGTGCCAAGGGCTGGCGTTTGAGTGCGCTGCGGCTGTTTTGACCGCAAACCGATCGAGGAGCATGGCACAGAGCTTCAGCCGTTCTGCCGGAAACCGTTGCCGTCGAACATTTCCTGAGCGCGTTGCGTGTCCATGTACTCGCGGACCCGGTGGATCCGGCCGTCGGAGAGTTCGAAGATGAAGCAGTAGTCGTTGTCGTAGGGGCGGCCGTTCATCAGGGTTGCTCGCATTCGGGTCTCGACTACGACGGTCGTGTCGGTCGCGGTGACTGCTGTGAAGTCCACTTGCCGGTCGGCTACGAACACCGCGGGGAATTCGGTGGTCAGGAAATGCACGACGCGGTCTCGGCCGATGAGGTGGCTGATGCCGTCGAGTGCGCGGGCGGTGGCGTTGTGGGGCGGGGCCAGCCATTCGATGTCGGGGGTGAGGACGGCGGCGATTCGTTCGGGGTCTCGGGTGGCGAATTCGCGCCAGGCCCGCAGGATGAATTCTGTGCTCGTCGTTGCGTCCATGCGGGCAATCCTGGGTGGTGTGCGGCTACCGATCTCGCCATATTCGGACACGGTGGCAGGCGTGTCCGAATATGTCTGGTCGGTGGGCCGGGCTGCGTGCAGACTTCGGATGTGGGAGCGTTCCAGGCCGTCGTCACGACGGGGATCTACTGCCTGCCGCCGTGTCCGGGACGTCCGCTGCCGTCGAACGTCGTGCCCTTTCCCTCGCAGGCCGGAGCGGAAGCGGCGGGCTTTCGTGCCTGCCACCGCTGTAGGCCGTATCGGGCCGCGGCCGGACCTGCGCAGACCTCCGAATTGGTGTGCCGCGCCATCGATCTCATTGCCGAGGGTGCGCTGGATGTGGGCAGCGAGGCAGCGCTCGCCGCCCGGCTCGCGGTGTCGCAGCGGCATCTGCGTCGGATGTTCCACGAACAGGTCGGCGCAACACCCGATCAGCTCGCGCGCTCCCGGCGGGCACATTTCGCCAGGCGACTGCTGGACGACACCGACCTGTCGGCCATCGATATCGCCTTCGCCGCCGGTTTCGGCAGTCTCCGCCAGTTCAATCGAGTCATGACCGCGACCTTCCGCGCCGCGCCGCTCGAACTGCGCCGCCGCCGACGCCGTGCGGATCGGCTTGTTGCCGACGGTGGACTCGCCCTCCGTGTGCCGTTGCCCGCACCCGTCGACCTCGGTCGACGGCTTTCTCAGCTGGCTTGCCACGCGATCCGCGGCGTCGAGAACGCCACGAAGACGGTCTACCGGCGTACTGTGCGCGTCGACGGCGATCCGGGAGTGATCGAGATCAGCGCGGCCGGGCCTGCCGATGCGCTGCTGATCGCCCACCTACCGCGTATCGAAGGACTCATCCACCAGGTGGACCAGGTGCGGCGTTTCCTCGATGGACGCGCGTGGGATCCGTTCGAGGCCGGTGTCCGCGCCATCGTGGCCGACCACGTCGGCGCGGCAGCGGCTCCGGCCGTCCTCGGTGAAATCGTCACAGAGTACGGCGCACCGGTCGCCGGGCTGAGACAGTTCGGGCTCGGACGCCTGTTCCCGACGCCGGCCGATCTGCGGGAATTCGGAGGCGTCGACGCCGAGTGCGCTCGGGCCATACGCGACCACAGCCGGCATTTCGGCCCGGAGCGGACGGCAGCTGCTTGTCAGGGTGTCCGCTGATCGCGCAGCAGTTCGACGACGGTGGCGCGTGCGCCGCGGGTGTGCAGGCTCGCCAATGCCGCGCGGTAGGCGGCGACGAAGCGGGGCTCGTCGATCAGGTTGCCGAACACCGATCGGTCGGAGAGGAATACGGTCGGATCGTCGCGCTGGCGGCGGGCAAGCGCCATCAGGCGATCGCGCAGCGGATCCACGACATCGATCGGTGCACCGCCCTCGTCGACTCCTTCGCAGTAGCGTGCCCACCCCGCTACTACTGTTGCGGCGCAAGCTATTGCGCCGTCGGTGGCCAACTGGCTGCGCAGCACCGGCAGCAGCCACTTCGGTATCCGGTCGGAAGACTCCGCGCACAGCCGGGCCACAGTGTCGCCGATCGCGGCATTGGAGAACCGTTCGATGAGAGTGTCCCGGTAGGTGTCGAGGTCGATACCGGGGACGGGAAGCAACGTCGGTCGGGCTTCCTCGTCCATATATCTGAGCAGGAACCGCCGGAACGCTTCGTCCTGAACTACCTCGTGCACCAGTCGATATCCGGCCAGATGCCCGAGATAGCACAGCGCCTGATGGCTGGCGTTCAACATCCGCAGCTTCATCAATTCGTAGGGCGCGACGTCTTCGACCAGCTGCACGCCGACCCTGCCGAAATCGGGGCGGCCCAGCGTGAACTCGTCTTCGAGCACCCATTGGAGGAACGGCTCGGTCACCACCGGCCACCCGTCTTCGATGCCGAAACGGTCGGTGAGCTCGGCCCTCATGGCAGCGGTTGTCGCCGGGGTGATCCGATCGACCATCGAATTCGGAAACGCGCCTTCGCGGTCCAGCCAGTCCGCCAGTGCCGGATCACGTAGGCGGGCGAAGGCGGTGAAGCAGTTTCGAGCAACATGGCCGTTACCCTGAATGTTGTCGCACGACATGATCGTGAACGGCGCCGTGCCACGTGCCATGCGCCGCGAAAGTGCCTCGGTGACAAGGCCGAACACCGTCGCCGGGACGGCTCCCGGCGCGAGATCGGCGCGGACGGCAGGATTCGCCGCATCGAACGCGCCGGTGGTCGCGGAGATGTTGTATCCACCCTCGGTGATGGTCAGCGAGACGATGCGGGTGGCCGGGTCGGCGAGCTTCTCGACGACCGCTTCGGGATCGTCCGGGGCGAAGAGGTACTCGACAATCGAGCCGACGACCCGCGGCGTCCAAGCGCCGTCGGGTTCGGTGACGCACAGGGTGTACAGGCAGTCCTGCTCGGCCATCACCTCGCTCATCCGGCGATCCTTGGCGAGCACGCCGACCCCGCAGATTCCCCACTCCCGGGCGGTACCCGATTCGAGGAGCAGGTCGAGATATCGCGCCTGGTGGGCCCGATGAAAGCCGCCGACACCGAAATGCACTATGCCGGTGCGTATTTCGGTGCGTTCATAAGTGAGTGTCGATATCGCAGCGCCGAGATCGGACAGAGTCTGCGAGTTGAGCCCGGTCATTACCGGAACCGATCCGATGTCGTCTGCGTCACACAATGGATGATAGCGGCCGGTCTGCTACCGAGCTCGGACTGCGCAACTCGCCGGGCGAACCAGGTGTGGCGGGCGCATCCGGCACGCCTGGTTCGCCACCGGTGTCAGCTCAATCGCCGGATATCGCCACGGACCCGGTAGAAACCGCCGCGTGCCGACTCGGCGACGGCATCGACGACGTAGCGAACGCCCGCTTCGCGAATATCGCGGGGGAACTGGACGTTCCAGGCGGGTTGGTAGCCGGGAGACACGACATGCACCCGCAGATTGCCGCCGTCCTCGACGCACTCCACGACGATGCCGGAGCCCGCGTCCACGGCCACTTCGACGGTCCTGCTCGGAGTTACGGCGGAGATCTCCGGCGCTTTGACCGACAGCGTCTCGGGCAGGACGCCCTGCTCCGCATTGTGGATGGCCGCCTCGCTGACGTCGAGGCAGGCCAGCGTTCCGTTCGTGGTGACCAGGTACAGCTTGTCGTCGTGGTACTGCATGGAGTATGCCGAACCGCAGCCGGTGGCCAGTTTCCACAGGCGCTGACCGCTGGAATCGAAGCAGTAGACCGAGGAGTAGTTGTCACCGGCGAAGACGTAGCGGCCGTCCGGCGAAGTGGCGCAGGAGAATACGGCGGCATCGCACTGGTAGGAGCGCTCGGATCGGCCGTTCTTCGCCACCATCCGCACCTGGCGGGTGCTGGTGCCCGCGTAGACCGCGTCGGTCTCCTGCCAGCCGAACAGGACCGGGCCGCCGGTGCGGACATGCCACTGGTGGTTTCCGGTGGTGAGACCATATTTGGTGACGCCGTCGGAATGGCCGTGATAGACGCCGTCCCGGTCGATGCGCACCATCCAGCCCGAGTTCCCGGTGCTACGCCGAGTCCAGAGCGACTCCTCTTCGTGGTCGATCACGGTGATGCCGCCGTCTCGATCGGAGACGCCGAGGATGCCGTCGTGGATGTCGAGCCAGTAGATGTCGACATCGGCGGCGATGTCGTATGCGGCGCGCGGCACCTTGCCGGAAAGGTCGTACACCCTGCCGTCGTCGCATCCGGCATAGATCCAGAAATCATCCGCCACAATGCATTTCACGGCATCGGGCAGACGGAAGCGACCGGTTACGTCGCCGGCAGGTGTCAAGGTGAACACGTCGCCGTGCTCGTTGCCGACCCAGCAGCGGTGCTCGTCGACGAAGATGCCGAACGCGGCCGCGCCCGAGTCGAAGGTCCACAGCACCGGCGCCGACTTTGCGGTGGAGCGCTGGCTGACGATCGCGCGCCGGGTGACCGGGCGCTTGGTTCGCGCACCCATCACCGCGGGCGCATAGCCTCGCCGCACCTTCGCGCCGACCTTCTTCGCGGCGGCGGCGGCCGCTTTCTCCGCGGTGGCAAAGGAACTCACCTGTATTTGCCCCTGGTCGCCGATGCGCCCGTACCGAATGGTCACCTCGGTGCCCGCCACGGCGACTTCGTAGAACTTGTGTGCCGAACCGCCGTCTTCGGACAGTTCGAGATAGGTAGTGCCCCCGGTGGTCATCGCATAGCCCCGCTTTTTTCGTGAGATCAGAACATCTCGAAAGTTAGCAAGGGGCACCGACATTCCCGTGTGACCACTGCGGCCGACTCGTCAACGGCGTGCGGCCCGGGGTAGGTGGCAATGACGTACCCGGCGTTGTATGGGGCGGGTGCAGGAGCGATCGAGCGGGCTTCGGCTAGCGGGTGCCGCGCGCGTTGTAGACGGTGAGCCCCTGCTCGGCAGCCATCCGGCCGTAGGCGGCGAAAACCTCGAGTGCCTGCTCGCGTAACACATCGGAGACCACCTCGATACCGCGGCCGTGGAACTGCTCGGCCCAGTCCTCGCGCATCGGGCCCTCGTCGAAGCCGGTCAGCTGCTCCAGCTCCGGTCCTGCACCGGCAATAACCAGGCGTTTCACTCCCGACCACAGGGCGGCGCCATAACACTGGGCGCACGGCCGCCAGTTGACGACGAGCTCACGGTTCGCAGCGCCCGCCGCACCGAGATCCCAGCCCCCGATCCGGGTCTGAGCGAGCGACAGTGCGACGACCTCGGCGTGCGCCGCCGAAAGACCGCTGGCAAGAACGAGATTGACGCCTGCCGAGACGACTTCGCCGGTATCGGTGTCGACGACGAGTGCAGCGAACGGGCCGCCGGAGCCTTCGGCCGGGTTACGTGCGGCGAGCTTGTGCACCAACGACATTCGTTCCTCGTCGGTGCTCAGCGTGTCGGGCGTCGCGCGCAGCTCGTCGAAGACCCAGTCCGGCACGGTGACGCCGTAGGAGCGCGGCATGGTCGAGATGTCCAAGTCAGTGCCCTTCCGCTCGAAGCTGCGGCCGACGAGCTCAGTGCAGTGCGCTGCCCTGCTGCCACTGGTCCCACGGCAGGCCCCAGTCGCCGTTCTGCCAGACCTCGAGCGGCGCACCGCCGGTATTGCGGACCTCGACGATGTCGCCGGGCGCCGCGAAGTTGAAGAACCACTGCGCGTTCGCGGGGCTGAGGTTGAGGCAGCCGTGCGAAGTGTTGGTGTTGCCCTGGGCCCACACACTGGACGCCAGCTCGTGCAGGTAGATGCCGTCGGTGCTGATCCGGGTCGCCCAGTTGATGGACTCTTTGTAGCCCAGCCGCGAGTTGACCGGCAGCCCGAAGGTGGAGGAGTCCATGATCACCGGGTTGGCCTTGTTCATGACCGTGTACACGCCGGGCTGGGTCCAGAACGTGATCGTCTTGCCGCCGACGACCTCGCTGCCGCCCATGCCCATCGAGGTCGGCATGGTACGGATCAGATTGCCGTTTTCGAAGACCTGGACCTGCTTGGTGTTGTCGTCGGCGATCGACACATGGGAGGGTCCGATGGTGAAGGAGGTTTTGCTGTCCTCCTGGCCGAACAGGCCCTTGCCGAGTTCGGCGCCGAAGATGTTCGCCGCGACGGTCACCTTGGTACCCGGCGCGTAATACTGCTGCGGGCGCCAGTGCACATTGCGGTTGTCGACCCAGTACCACGAGCCTTCGACGACGGGGGTGGTCGTCACCACCAGCCGTTTCTCCGCGGCGGCCCGATCGGGGATGTCCTCGTCGAAGTGCGCGACGATGACGGTGCCGACGCCGAAGGTGCCGCCGTCTGTCAACGGGGTGCCGGCGGTGGTGTTCAGATACGCCTTGGTCTGGTTGTTCGGGGTCAGCGTGGAGAAGGTCGCTGTGGTCGGACCCGTGCGGCCGGTGATCGTGAGCGCCTCGGCGGTGACAGTGTAGGTGTGGCCGTAGCCGAGCGGCTCGGCGGGCTTCCAGGCGGTCTTGTCCGGGGTCAGGATCCCCTCGACAGTTTTGCCCTGCTCGTTCGTCATGGTCACCGAGGTCAACTGACCGTCGCCCGCGCTCACCCGGACCGGGCCGAGTGGGTCGACCTTGCTCGCCCCGTCCCCCGGACTGATGGAGATCCCGGCGGGTGCCTGCTCGGCGGGTCCTGTCGCCTGCGGCGCAGACGAAGAACACGCGGCAACGACCAGAGCCGTCACCAACACAACACCCGCGGCAACACTCGATCGGAAGCGGCGACTCGACATGGATCTCCTATATATCGCCGTACATTCCCAGCGGCGCAGCTCTGGTTACTGTCCCCATCCGTAGTTTACCGGCCGCTGAGGGCTGCCTTTGCCGTCGACAACCGCCCTGAACGATGACTTAGTTCACACAGGGCACCGTGCTGCCGATCTGGGTCGCGACCGGCCTGCCCGAGTCGGGGACGGGCAGATCCGGTGCGATGGTCGGCGCGGCCGAGGCTGTGGCCGAGGCCGGGGTCAGCTCGGTGGGCATCGAGAAATCACTGCCGATGACGACCGTGATGTGGTCGGTCGCGGTGGCCGGCGAGGCCGTCGCGGTCAGTCCGAGGGTTTCGGCCAGCTGGGTGGCATCGGCCTCGGCGCCGGGCCCGTAGCTGACGGTGGATGCAGAACCGTCGGCGTAGGTGCCGTTGCCCACCGCGCCCGGCCGGTAGCCGCGCGTGGCGAGTGCGGCGGAGAGCTTGGCGGCCTGACCGGTTCGGCCGCCCGCATTGTGGACGTCGACGGTGCTTGTCGGGACGCGGGCCGGGGTCGGCTGCGCTGCGTCGAAGCCGAAGGCGGCCCGCACTTCTTTCTTGATGGCGACCGGATCGACAACGTTGACGTCCTGGCCGTCGACATTGTCGTAGCGCAGCACCGGCAGGGTGCGGAACTCGACCGACATCGAGCCCGCGGACCCGAGGTCGCGGGCGAAATCGAGCAGGTCCCAGCCGCCCGACAGCACCACGTCGCGATGGGCGACCTCCATCAGCTCCGACAGCTTGCCGAGGTTGGTCAGGGTGCCGGTGTCCCTCATCGACTTGGCGACCGAGGTGAGAAAGGCCTGCTGACGATGGGTGCGGTCGAGATCGCCGTTTTCCAGGCCGTGCCGCTGGCGAACGAAGGCGAGTGCGTCGGAGCCGTTCAAGTGCTGCGGGCCCGCGGGAAAGGACGCGCCGGAGTAGTAGCTGTCGTCGACCGCGTGATTCAGACAGACATCGACACCGCCGAGCGCGGTCGCCAAGTCGTAGAAACCGGCGAGCGATATTTCGGCGAACCGGTCGATGGGCACGCCGACGAGGTTGCGGACGGTCTGCACAATGGACGCGCGGCCCGCCTCGCGGCCCTGCCGCTCCAGCGTGACCTGGTCCTTTTCGCCGTTGTTGATCAGCTTTGCCTGGGCGGCGGCCTTTTTCAGGCCGTAGGCCTCCTTGATTTTGGCGTGGTCGTAGCCGGGAATGCCCGACACCGCGACGTAGTCGTCGCGCGGGATGGAGAAGGCGACGATCTTCTTCATATCTGCCGGAATGTGCAGCAGAATCAGCGAATTCGCGTTGTATCCACCGTTGTCGCCGTCGCCCGCGTGCAACTGGTCGAGGATTGCCTTGGGTAGGTCGTTGCCGTTCAGGTCTTTTCGAGTGTCCAGGCCGATCAGCAGGATATTCATGTCGCCACCGAGCGAATGCGGTGCATCTTCGGGGATGGCCTCGGTGCGGGTGAAGCCGTGCTCGAAATCGGTCTTGGCGGACCAGGCGAATCCGGTGCCGGACAGGACAGCGAGCGCGGCGGCGCAGGCGACCGCTCGGGTCGCGAGCTGCGCTGCGCGGCGACCACGTCGTGGGGGTTCGGTGGCTCGACGAGCCCGTGGCGCGGGTTCGGCCGCGTGCCGCCATCTCGGGGACTGTGCCGCACGCCGGTGCGCCGCCTGCCGGTGCCGGGAGCGCGGCGGGCGCTGCGGCCATCGGCCGTCGACCTCGGCGCCGGGAACAGTGTCGTCGTCCATCATTGCGGCAGCCTTCGTGGCCGGGTCATTCGTCGCCGCCTCAACTTTCGTCTCGACTCGTTCGACACTGCGCACGAGCCGGTGGCTGACCATCCGTGGATGGTTGCCACACTCGATCGATCCAGTGTCACCCGGTCCTGCGATCGTGGCAAGAATCGGACACTGCGCGAGCGACGGCCTTATGCGGTGCGTACGCCGCTGCCGAAATCACCGTCGAGCAAGGCCGCGCCGAGTGTCGTCACCTCGTCGCCGTGCCCGAACGCCTCGGCGGCATTCTGTAAGGCGTAGGAACGGCCGACGGTGCGCGCACCCACATTCGGCTGGGGCCGAAACACCTGGCGTGGTCGGTAGCAACGCCGATCGGCGCCGGGCTCCACGAGTGGGGCTCGGCGCCGATCGGAAGCCGTTGCAGCGGATTCGGCTTCGAGAGGATTGATCAGCCCTGCAGGCCGACCTCGATCTCGAGGGTGAGGGTGATCTTGTCGCCGATCACGGCGCCGCCGTCGGGGAGCGGCATGTCGATGGTGATGCCGAAGTCCCGGCGGTTGATCACGGTCTTGGCCTCGAAGCCTGCGACCGGGCCGTCGCCCATACCCGGGTTGACGCCGAGGAACTCGACGTCCAGGGAGACCGGCTTGGTGACGCCGCGGATGGTGAAGTTGCCGTCCACCACGAAGCCGTTGCCGTTGACACGGAATCCGGTCGAGGAGAACGTCGCGACGGGGAAGTCCGCGGCGTGGAAGAAGTCCGCGGTGCGCAGGTGGCCGTCGCGCTGCTCGTTGTCGGTGGTCACCGAGTCGACGCGGATCTCGGCGTCGGCTTGCGCGGTGCCGTCCTCATTGATGACCAGCTTGCCGGAGAAGTCGGCGAAGCGGCCGCGCACCTTGCTCACCATGAGGTGGCGAACCGAGAAGCCGAGGGTGGAGTGGGCGGAGTCGATCGCCCAGGTGCCTGCGGTCAGGGCGTTGGCGGTGTTGGTCGTCATGCTGTCTCCTAATATAGTTGATTCTTCAATTACTGCGGTGTGAACAGGTGTCCAGCGGTGGTGCTGGGGGCGGTGCGCCGTTGCACCGGTGGTCAGCTCGCGGTGCCTCCGAGCAATTGCGCGAACGGCACCGGCTCGTCATAGGGATCGGACGGGCGGTCATGGCGAGCTGTGGCCAGTGCATCAGCGAATTCCACTGCTGCACGGTCGATTCGGGCGCTGAGTCCGTCTGCGTCCGCGGACGCCCAGTCCTCGGAGGCCGCGTACACCGAGGTCGGCACTACGACCGAGCGCAGATAGGTGAACATCGGCCGCACGGCGTGCTCGAGTGCGAGCGAGTGGCGGGCGGTGCCGCCGGTCGCGCCGATGAGCACCGGCATTCCGGTGAGCGAATCCGGCTCCAGCACGTCGAAGAAGGTCTTGAACAGGCCGCTGTAGGAGGCATTGAAGATCGGTGTCACGGCGATGATGCCGTCCGCGTCCACAACCGTGCCGATCGTCTCCCGGAGACCGGCCGCCGGGAACCCGGTCACCAGGTTATTGGCCAAATCGAGGGCGTGGTCCCGTAATTCGATGACATCGAACTGCACGGCCCGACCGGACGCTGTCAGCGCCCGATCGGCCGCCGCTGCGAGACGATCGGCAAGCAGCCGCGTCGAGGACGGTTGCGCCAGCCCGGCCGAGATGACGGCGATGCGAGTCACTGCGCGACCTCCACTTCCACGCTTCGGGCAGCGACGAGAGCAGCGTGGGTCGGTGCCGAGGGCACATGCTCCGGGCGCAGCGCGTCGAATTCCTTGCGCAGCACCGGGACCACCTCTTCGCCGAGTAGATCCAGTTGTTCCAGCACCGTTTTCAACGGCAGGCCCGCGTGGTCCATCAAGAAGAGTTGGCGCTGATAGTCGCCGAAAGAGTCGCGGAAGCTCAGCGTCTTGTCGATGACCTCCTGCGGGCTGCCCACGGTCAGCGGTGTCTGCTCGGTGAAGTCCTCCAGCGCCGGGCCGTGGCCGTACACCGGCGCATTGTCGAAGTACGGACGGAATTCGCGCACCGCGTCCTGAGAGTTCTTGCGCATGAACACCTGTCCGCCGAGGCCGACGATCGCCTGGTCGGCGGAGCCGTGGCCGTAGTGTTCGTAGCGCCGCCGGTACAGCTCGATCAGCCGCTGGAAGTGTTCCTTCGGCCAGAAGATGTTGTTGGCGAAGAACCCGTCGCCGTAATAGGCAGCCTGCTCGGCGATTTCGGGGCTGCGGATCGACCCGTGCCACACGAACGGCGGCACGCCGTCGAGCGGGCGGGGCGTCGAGGTGAACGACTGCAGCGGCGTGCGGAATTTACCCTCCCAGTCGACCACGTCCTCGCGCCAAAGCCGGTGCAGCAGATGGTAATTCTCGATGGCAAGGGGGATGCCGTCGCGAATGTCCTTGCCGAACCAGGGGTAGACCGGCCCGGTGTTGCCGCGCCCGAGCATCAGGTCGACCCGGCCGTCGGCCAGGTGCTGCAACATGGCGAAGTCCTCGGCGATCTTCACCGGATCGTTGGTGGTGATCAGCGTCGTAGAGGTGGACAGTTGCAGCCGCTCTGTCTGTGCGGCGACGTAGCCGAGCATGGTGGTCGGCGACGACGGCACGAACGGCGGGTTGTGGTGCTCACCGGTGGCGAACACGTCGAGGCCGACCTCTTCGGCCTTGCGTGCGATCGTCACCATCGCCTTGATGCGCTCGTGCTCGGTCGGCGTACGACCGGTGGTCGGATCGGTGGTCACGTCCCCGACCGTGAAGATTCCGAACTGCACGACACCTCCTCAATCCAAGTCTTACATCCAGTTGGTGGATGTGGCAACCAATGGAACATGAACGGCGGGCCTGCTATTCCGTCGAGCGGGAACGTGGCTCACGTCACTCGAGATGTCGTCGATAAGCAACCCTGGTTGACTGGAATGAATATAGTCAACTAGGGTTGCTTGCGTGCCTGATGTCGGTCCTCCCGGTACCCAGAGCCCGGCCGATGCGCTTGCGTCGGTTGCGGCCCTGCGTCGTATGGCCGATCAGGTCGAAGACGCTGCCGTCGAACAGGCGATGCGGGAGGGGTGGAGCTGGCCGCAGGTTGCCGAGGCACTCGGGGTCACCAGGCAGGCGGTACACAAGAAGCATGCCAAGCGGCTCATTGCCGCCGGCGTCGAGCTGCGGAGGCGGGACGCGTAATCGTCGCGGCCCAGGGTCGGGGCGGTGTGCGTCCGCAGTGGGAATCGACGAGCGGGCGCACATCGGTGCCTATGCGCCGGCGGCTTCTCGCTCGATCTGCTCGGTGGCCTCGCGTTGGATCCGGTCGAACTGTGCGCCCATAGCGGCGGCGAGCGCATTGGCCGCCGACAGCGGGCGGACCATGACCATGAGGTCATCGATCTTGCCGTCGGCATCGAGGTGGATGAAATCGCAGCCGGTGAGCTGTTTGCCGTCGACCTTCGCCTCGAAGACCAAGGCGTGGTCGAGCCCGTTGGTGTCGGTGATCTCGCGAATGTAGCGGAAGTCTTCGAAGACTCGCATCACGCCACGGATGATGGCGGCGGTGATGGCCCGGCCCGGGTACGGCTTGAACGCCACCGGGCTGGTGAAGACGACGTTGTCGGCCAGCAGTGCCTCGATGGCGGCCGCGTCGCCGGCTTCGACGGCTTTCCGGAACGGGTGCATGACCCACCTCTCATAGTCAATGTGTCGAGTATCCGCATCGAACGCTAGCGGGTGCTGCCCCACCGAGCGACTGCATTCGATCACCCCGGCCGGGCGCGCAGCGTTGCACGCCTTCGCAGTCGGCGCACCGAAACCGACCGTGATCCGCGACGAGCGGATAGTGCAGGTCCAACCCCTCGACGCGGAAAACACCGACACGATCCGTGCCTCGATGGCCGTGGGCTTGCAATGGGCGCATGCGGCGGGAGAACATCCGCCGGCCGGAGTTCGCGCTGACCGTCATCGACCGTCGCGTTACTGCCCGGTCCTGGTGCGCACGCTCGGTGATAGCGTTCGAATATGCACGATAGCGTGACGATTCGGATGGCTGCGCCTGCCGAAGAGATCTGGGAATTGGTCAGCGACATCACCAATACCGGCCGGTTCAGTCCGGAGACCTTCGGCGCCGAGTGGCTCGGTGGCGCGACCGCACCTGCCGTCGGCGTCAAGTTCCGTGGCCACGTCAACCGCAATGGCTGGGGCCTGAAGTATTGGACGGTCTGCCGGATCGACGCCTGCGAGCCGGGCCGGGAGTTCACCTTCACCGTGCTCGGTCCCGGCGGGGCGGCGCTCAACACCTGGAGCTACCGGTTCGAGACGGTCGATGGCGGCACCGATGTCACCGAGTCGTTCCGGCTCGCCGACATCGTCGGGCTGCGGCTGTACTGGCTGGTGGCCGGTCGGGCGCGCGGGAAGACCAATCGTGATGGAATGCGGAAAACGCTGAGCCGTATCAAGGAGTTCGTCGAGCAGAAGTGAGGCCGCATTGTCGGTGGTTGCAGTACGGCGTCGGTTCGAACCGAACGGGACCCGTCCGGATATTGCCTCACGCAGTACTCGAACTCCAGCCACGAATGATCGCCTATCCGCGGGACGGGCACGGGCCGAATCGGATGAGGCCCGATGAGACGGTTTGCGATGACGGCGGTTTCGGCTGTGGCAGTGCTGGTTTCGCCATTGGCCCTGGCATCGGCGTCGAGTGCCGATCCGGCATTCTCGATGCGGGCCCAGGTGTTGCAGGTCGGTCTGGATGAGCTGGTCAAGGACACCTTGGTGCCCGGTGCGCAACTGGTGCTCACCGAGCACGGAACCGACATCCAGATCAATAGCGGTGTGGGAGATGTGGCGACCGGCGCGGC
Source organism: Nocardia sp. CWNU-33 (assembly GCF_046764895.1). NCBI lineage: Bacteria > Bacillati > Actinomycetota > Actinomycetes > Mycobacteriales > Nocardiaceae > Nocardia > Nocardia sp. CWNU-33. The sequence continues at coordinate 28,948 of NZ_JBKOQN010000018.1, forward strand.
TTTCCCGGATAACGCTCAGGTGCGGATAGCCAGCAATACCAAGGCTTTCGTCGCGACGGTGGTGCTGCAATTGGTGGCCGAACATCGAGTGGAACTCGACGCTGCGCTGGAGCGGTATCTCCCGGGTCGGGTCTACGGGCCAGGTGGCGACGGCCGTGTGATCACCGTTCGAAATCTCTTGCAGCACACCAGTGGTATTCCCAACTATCTCGCCTACCTCGACCTCGGTTCCGCTGACGCATTGCGGCGGTCGCGGCCGGCGGACGAGCTGATCCGGCTCGGCCTCGACCATCCGGCCGAGTTCACCCCCGGCTCGGCCTTCGGCTACTCCAACACCAATTATCTGTTGGCAGGGGAGCTGATCGAGCGGGTCACCGGGTCCTCGGTCAGCGTCGAGATCACCCGCAGAATCCTGGTGCCGCTGGGGCTGGGTCATACTTACTGGCCATTGTTCCCGGTGGAGAACGTGATTCGGCAACCGCATCCGCGCGGGTATCACAACTTTGGTGGCACCCGCGTCGACATCACCGACATCGACCCGGGCTGGGGCCTTTCCGATGGCGCACTGGTGTCCACCGGTGCGGATCTGAACCGATTCTTCATGGCCTTGGTGTCCGGGCGGCTGCTGCCACCTGAAGTGCAGACCGAGATGATGCACACCATCCCCGCCAACGAGCCGGCCCGGCCCCGCGAGGCGGGTCTGGGCCTGTTCCGTCGCATCAACAGCTGTGGTATGGAGACCTGGGGCCACGGTGGCGCCATGAACGGCTTCCTCGTGTTCGGCGCAGCGACCACCGACCGCGCGGTGACCGTCAGCACGAACGAGCTCACTGGTTTCTTGGTCATGGGCGTATACCTGGGCGCCATGAACGCCCTCGTCGATGCCGCGCTCTGCGGGTAGCGGCGTATCAGGATTTCGGCGCGGCGCGCAGCCGCGCTTCGAGGCCGTCCATGACGCACAGCAAGCCGAAGTCGAAGGCCATGGCGCGGGCGACCTCCGGGTCGGTCGGGACGGTCGTGCGGTAGTCCGCCATCATCTCGGGGTAGTCGTGGCCGATCTGCTCCATCACCTCCATCACGTTCTCCGGGCTCAGGTCGCCGTCGAATGCTTTGTCCGCCGTGATCGCCGGAATGATCTGGCCGAGAACAAAACTCATCACCGTGCTGGTCGCGAGGTGGACATCCACGCCGGTGAAACCCGCGCAGAGGAAGGTGCGGCGCAGGCGGTCGCCGAGGCGGAACGAGTTCGGGCCGATGCTCGGCATCTGGACCGCCATGGATGCCACCCACGGGTGGGCGAGCATGGTGACGCGCAAGCTGTAGGCGAAGGTCGTCACCACTTCGCGCCACGAGGTTTCGTCGGGCTCCGGGGTGTCCACCAGGCCCCAGATTTCGTCGAGGGCCAGTTCCAGTAGTTCGTTCTTGTTCGCGACATGCCAGTAGAGGCTGGTCGCGCCCGCGCCGAGTTTGGCGCCGAGCTTGCGCATGCTCAGCGCCTCCCTCCCCTCGGCGTCCAGGAGTTCGACTGCGGCAGCGACGATCTGGTCGCGGCGCAGACCCGCCGTTTTGGGTTGGCGGGGCTCGCGGGTCCACACCGAGGTGAACTGCTTGGTCATCGGGCCAGCATAATTCGCTCGCACATTGTTCGATTCTATCGTACGGTGTGCGAGTGGAATCGAACGTCGTACGAGACCCTCGCCGTTGGTGGATTCTCGGGGTCCTCTGTCTGTCCTTGCTGGTGCTGATGATCGACGGCACCGTGCTCAATATCGCTATCCCGTCACTCATTCGTGAGCTCGGCGCCTCGCCCTCGGACGTGCAGTGGATCCTGGACGCCTACGTCCTCGTCTTCGCGGGTTTGCTGCTCACCGCGGGCAGCCTGTCGGACCGGTTCGGCAGGCGTCGAATGCTGATCGTCGGCCTTGCGGTGTTCGGCGCGGCATCCCTGTTCGCCGTGCTGGCCACCGAACCGTGGCAGGTCGTCGCCGCGCGGGCCGCTATGGGCATCGGTGGCTCGCTGCTGATGCCATCGACGCTGTCGATCCTGATGACCACCTTCGCCGAAGATGAGCGGCGCAAGGCGATGGCCGCCTGGTCTACCGTCTCGATGGTCGGCATCGTGCTCGGGCCGACGCTGGGTGGCTTTCTGCTGCAACACTATTGGTGGGGCTCGGTGTTCCTGCTCAATATTCCGGTCGCAGCGGCGGCGATCGTCGCCGCGATCGTGCTGATGCCGGAATCGACGGGGGAGCAGCGTCCGGTCGATCTGCTCGGCGTGGTGCTGTCCATCACCGCGCTCGGCGCCACGGTCTACGTGATCATCGAGCGTGAGTGGAACATCGGGATGATCGTGCTGGCGATCGCGGCGTTCATCGCGTTCGCGGTCTGGGAGAGCCGATCTGCACACCCGATGCTGCCGCTGGCGGTTTTCCGCAAGCGTGACTTCACCGGCACGGCGCTCACCCTGCTGCTCATGGTGTTCGGTATGGGCGCGATCATGCTGATGCTCACGCAGTATCTGCAGTTCGTGCTCGGCTACGGGCCGATGAAGGCCGGTCTCGCGCTGCTGCCGTACGCCGTGGCCGCCGCGGTGTTCAACGGTCTCGGCGCGACTCTGGGGCAGAAGCTGAGCAATAAGACACTCATCGTGGCCGGCCTGCTCGTGATGGGCGTGGCCTTCGGCATTCTGGCGCTCGGCACCGGATACTTCGCGGTGCTGGGAAGCATGCTGGTGATGGGCATCGGCGGCGGCCTTGCCGGTCCCGCCGCCTACGCCGCAATAATGAGCGCCATCCCACTCGAGCACGCCGGCGTCGGCTCGGCCATGAACGACACCCTGCAGCAGGTCGGCATGGCGATCAGCATCGCGATTCTGGGCAGCGTGCTCGCGGGGGTGTTCACCTCGAACATGCCTGCGGATGCCCCTGATGCGGCACGCGAATCCATCGGCGCGGCTTTCCAACTCGGCTACATCGAGCCGGCGAAGACGGCCTTCACGACCGCCATGTCCACCGGTGCCTGGATCAGCGCGGGCTTCAGCATCGCTGCCGCGCTACTCGGGCTGGTGCTGCTGCGGGCGCGCCCGGCCGAGCCGGCGAAGGAAACGGAGGCGGCTGCCGTCGGGTAGGGCGGTGCCCCGGCCGGTGCCGTTCGACGAATGGCACTGGCCGACACCGCGAATCGCTCCGCCGTCACAGGGTTCTCTGGGAATAGCCAGTCGCATCTCGCGGACCGCTCGGCTATGCTCCCCTCTGCCTCCTCGTTGTGCATGTCGGCACATTCGATCGGGGAGTATCGCGAGTGCGGAACTGGTTCGAGCATCGGTGTGCAGGACGCGGCAGATCAATTGCCCTGATGACGGAATGGAAAAACGCAATGAGGCTTTGCGACAGCGCTACAGCGGCCGTCCTGGTTATCGGCGCCGTGACCCTTGGTGCAGGCATCGTCCACGCCGAACCCGCCGTGGAGCCCACGCAGCCCAACATCACGTACTCGGTCAAGCTGGTGGACAAGGCCGTGGTGACCACCGTGAAGGGCGGCACCTTCGAGCTGTCGAAAGCGCTCGCGGGTGTGCTGGCCGCGGGTGGTGACGGTCGTCTTGTCGAGCGGGACGGCAAGCTGGTCGACGCCACGGGCAAGGCCGCCGATATCGCCGACGTGGTCGACGTGGTCGATCTCGAGGACAGCGCTGGTCACACCGTGCTGACCCTGCCGCTCGACTTCCGCATCGCGCAGACCTCGATTCCGGTCGAACCGGTTGTGCAGAAGGACGGCACGGTGCTCGAGTTGACGCCCTGGAAGCCGGCGGGGCTCGTTGTCTCGCAGCCGGTTGCCGTCAAGCCGGTGGCATCGATGCTCGAGAACGAGCGCGCCAGAAACCAATTCGCCACCCAATTCGGCCTTGCCACTGCGATCGGCGGCTTTATCGGGACCGCAGTCGGCGCGACCATCGGTTGCGTGCTCACCATCGCCGCGGGCTGCATCGGCGGGTTCCTCGCCGGAGCCGGCATCGGCGGGATCATCGGAACCACCATCGTCGGTGGCCCCGTCCTGATCGTCGCGGGTATTGATCTGGTCAACACGATGGTGGCCGCCGACGGCACGACGCATTGGGCCGACAAGCCGAAAGTCGTGCAGCCGCAGCCGACCCAGTCGCAGCAGACACCGGAACAGCCGCGGTAGCTACACGGTGTCGTCCATCAGCTGAACTGCCAGGGCGCGACCCGCAGCCCGCAGGGGTTCGGTCGAATGCAGGGTGCGGCTGAGGATGAAGGCCCCCTCCAGTGCGCTCAGTAGTGCGAGGGTGAATTGGCGCGCCTGGGTCGCATCGAGCCCGCGCCGCACGAAGTATTCGGTGCCGCGAGCGATCCACGAGTCGAGAATTTCGGCGGTGACTGCCCGCAGTGCTGGTTCACTCTCGGCGATTTCGCCCGCGATCGTGACGACCGGGCACATATTGAGCCAGCCCGCTTGTTCCATCTGTTCGGCGGCGTCCGTGAAGGCGGCGGTCACCGCTTCGCGCAGATCCTCGTGCGGATCCATCAGCATCGGCAGCAGCTGGATGTAGGCCGCGCCCGCCGCCCGCAGCGCTTCGGCCGCGATCTGTTGTTTGCCCTGTGGGAAGTGGTGATAGAGCGAGCCCATCGGTGCCTGCGCCAGCTCGCTCACCTGCTTGACGGTGGTCGCGCCGTAGCCCTGCGTGCGCATCAGCTCCGCCATCGCTGTGCGGATCCGTTCCCTGGTGCTGGTTGACATCTTCTCGGCCACTCCGTAAGACTAGAGCAAATGCTCTAGAGCGACTACTCTAGCGGAGGTGCTGCGATGCCTGCAGTCGATATTGCCGCCGGTCGGATCCACTATGTCGAGCGTGGCGACGGCCCGCCCGTGGTGCTGCTCCACGGTCTTTTGATGAACCACACCGTGTGGGATCGGGTGATCGACCTGCTGCCGAGTGGATTCCGCTATGTGCTGCCCGACTTACCGCTCGGCGCGCACGCGACACCGATGAATCCCGGCACGGACCTCTCCCTGCGTGGGCAGAATCAGATCATTGCCGATTTCCTCGACGCGCTCGATCTGCGCGAGGTGACATTGGTGCACAGCGACTGGGGTGGGGGACTGTTCCTCACCGCGTACGGTCTCGATCAGCGGGTGGCCCGGCTGATCGCACTGCCGTGTGAGGCGTTCGACAACTTTCCGCCCGGACTGCCGGGCAAGATGGTCGCCATCGCGGTGGCGATTCCCGGCGGTGCCGCACTTGCGTTGCGGCAGTTGCGGATCCGCTTCTTGCGCAACTCGCCGCTACTGATGGGAATGATGGCGCGCAAGCCGCTGCCGGACGACCTGGTGCGCGAGTGGACCGAACCGGCGCTGCACGACAAGGCAATTCGGCGGGATCTGATCAAATATGCCAAGTCGGACTTCCGTGGACCCGAGCTGATCGCGAATACCGAGGCATTGCAGCACTTTTCCGGTGACGCCCTCGTGCTCTGGTCGTCGGCGGGCAAGGTGATGCCGAGGGACCACGGTCGTCGGCTCGCGGAGCTGCTGCCCAAGGGCAGGCTCGTGGAGATCGACGATGCCTACGTCTTGTCCATGCTCGATCGACCCGACGTGGTCGCCGAGGCCATGGCGGCCTTCCTGACCAACCAGCGGACCGGGGCGGTCTGAGGCGCGAGTCACCGCATCGCGCTGTCGAAATCGGCATCGCGGTTGTCGTCGAATTCCGCGTCGGTGCACACCGGCGCGGGCAGCTGCGGCGGAATTCCCGGACCGCCAACCGCCTGGCCACCGCTAACGAGGACGTGCCGGTTCGGGTGTGGCGAGCCGCCGTACTCTGATTTCCATGTCGGTAATCGCGGAACCGCGCCTCGATGCGGACTTCGACCGGCTGCTCGAGCTGCTCAACGGCCGCCGGGTGGCGGTGCTGACCGGCGCCGGTGTGTCGACCGACAGCGGCATCCCCGACTATCGCGGTCCCACTTCACCGGCCCGCAATCCCATGACCTACCAGCAGTTCGTCGGTGATCCGGTCTTCCGCCGACGGTATTGGGCCCGCAACCACATCGGCTGGCGTGCCATGGACGGCTCCCGCCCCAATTCCGGGCATCGCGCGCTGGCCCGACTCGAGTCGATGGGCGTCGTCACCGGGCTGATCACCCAGAACGTTGATCTGCTGCACACCAAGGCAGGCAGCCGTCGGGTGATCGACCTGCACGGCGCTTACGCGCGGGTGCGCTGTCTCGGCTGCGAAGCGCTCATCTCCCGCATGACGCTGGCCGAACGATTGGAAGCGGCGAACCCGGGTTTCGCGGCCGATGCCACGGCCAGCGGGGTCGAGGTGGCGCCGGACGCCGACGCGGTGATCGCCGATACCGAAAGCTTCCGCATGGTCGACTGTGCACGCTGCGGCGGCATGCTCAAACCCGACATCGTGTACTTCGGCGAGAACGTCCCCAAGGATCGCGTCGCTGCCGCCTTCGACCTCGTCGACGACGCCGAGGTCCTGCTGGTCGCCGGTTCTTCGTTGACCGTCATGTCGGGCCTGCGTTTCGTCCGTCACGCGGCGAAACACGGACGGCCCGTTGTCATCATCAATCGAGGCGCAACCCGGGGCGACGAATTCGCCGCACTCACCCTCGATGTGGGCTGCTCCACCGCGCTGACCGGCCTTGCGGACGCGGTCGCCGCTGTCGGTGGTCTGCGTTAGCGTCGTGGGTATGCGGCTACACGTGGGATGTGCGATGTGGACGCACGCCGCTTGGCAGGAACGGCAGCCCATCGCGGGCGAGAAGTTGCGGTCCTATGCCGAGTGGTGCAACGCGGTGGAGGGCAACACCACCTTCTATGCGACGCCGCAGCGGCGGACGGTGCAATCGTGGGCCGAACAGGTCGGGCCCGACTTCCGGTTCGTGGTCAAACTGCCGAAGACGGTCACCCACGAGCGCCGGCTGGCAGGTGTCGACGCGGAGATGCGCGCGTATCTCGACGCCATCGAGCCGCTCGGGACGAACGCGCACGCGCTGTGGGTGCAGTTGCCCGGCTCCTTCGGCCCGAACGATCTCGGCGCGCTTGCCGCGTTCCTGCGCAGACTCCCGCGCTCGTATCGATCTGCTGTCGAGGTCCGGCATCCCGCATTCTTCGAGAACGATTCCGCCGCACGGCAATTGGAGAGCGTGCTCGCGCTCGTCGATGCGGAGTGGATACCTTTCGATACGACAGTGCTTTTCGATGGCCCGTCGACCAGCCCGGCCGAGGCCGAGGCGCGGTCGAAGAAGCCGCGCCTGCCGCGCCGTATGCGGGCGCTCACCGAGTTCCCGATCGTTCGGTATCACGGGCGTGACGCGGAAGAACCCACGATCGAGGGCTGGCAGCCGTGGCTCGATACCGTCGTCGAGTGGTTGCGAGACGGTCGATCGCCGACGGTGTTCCTCCATACCCCGGACAACGCAAGCTCTTTGGATCTCGCGCGCCGGTTCTACGACGAGATACAGGCGCGGCTCCCGGAATTGGCACCGCTGCCCGAGCCACAGCCGGTCGAACCGATGACCTTGTTCTGACCGGCGATTCCGTCAGCGCTCGAGAGGGCGAGCATGTCCTCGTGGGCTGCGGCGCAATTTATCGGGATCGTGTACGCACTGATACGCGACCGCGGTCGAAGCGAGTATCGAGGGAGTAGGTGCCGGCGCCGACGAGGAGCAGAAACAGACAGCCGCACAATTGGGCGAGGTCGGTGCGGGATTCGTGCAGAAAGTCCCACCATCCGGATTCATCGGTGAACAGCGGCCCATTGCCCCACAGGATGGGCAGTTTCGTGATCAGCAGCGCACCGACCATGTTGATGATCATCGGGATCGCTGCCAGTCGGGTGAGCAGCCCAGCGAGGATAAGTGCGCCGCAGGCGATTTCGAATACCCCGTCCAGGGGTGCGAAGAAGCCCGGTGCGGGGATGCCCGCCTTGTCGAACCGGCCGGTCCCCAATGCGTCGGGGCGCAGGAACTTCAGGATGCCTTCGAACAAGAAGATCGCACCGACATAGAAACGGATCAGAATGACCGCGGCGGGAGCGCTGGTCGACATCAGCCGGGTGTGCCGGAAATAGTTGGTGGACAAGCCGATCCGCTCCTTCTGATCAGGTGGCTTTCATCGGGATTGCGCTGTTGCGGCCGAACTGGTGATGAACTTGCGGCGGGCGACGTAGATCGCGGCGCCGATGGCTACGACGGCCGCACCTGCCAGCACCGACGCCATCGGCAGGGTGAAGGCGAGGATGAGGCAGCCGAGCAGGCCGATCGCCGGGATCAGCCGCACCGGCCGCCCCTCGGTCGCGGTCAGTGTCCAGGCGGCCGCGTTCGCGACGGCGTAGTAGAGCAGTACGCCGAAGGAGGAGAATCCGATCGCGGCACGAACATCGGTGGTCGCGGCGACGACGGCCACGATGACGCCGACGGCGACCTCGGCGCGGTGTGGCACCCCGAATCGGGGATGCACAGCTGCCAGTGCGTGCGGCAGGTGCCGGTCGCGGGCCATCGCGAGTGTCGTACGCGAGACACCGAGAATCAGCGCCAGCAGCGCTCCCAGCGCAGCGACGACGGCTCCGGCCCGCACCACCGGTTCCAGCCGGTCGACCCCGGCCGCCCGCACCACGTCCGACAGCGGCGCGCCCGCCTCGGACAATCCCTGCGGCCCCAGTGCCATCAGCGACGCGACCACGACAATCGCATAGACGAGCAGGGCGCAGCCCAGCGCGAGGGGGATTGCGCGCGGAATGGTGCGTGCCGGGTCGCGAACTTCCTCACCGAGCGTCGCGATCCGTGCGTATCCGGCGAACGCGAAGAACAACAGACCCGCCGCTTGCAACACCCCTGCGACGGTGATGTCGGAACCGAATTCCAGCCGTGCGACGTCGGAGGCGGGGGAGGTGAACGCCGCGACAACCACCGCGGCGAGCACGGCCAGCACGATCGTGACGATCACCCGGGTCACCAGAGCCGATTTCTGTATGCCGCGATAGTTCACCGCAGTCAGCGCGACGACCGCCGCGACCGCGACGGCGTGTGCCTGCTCCGGCCACGCATACGCGCCGACAGTCAGCGCCATGGCCGCGCAGGAGGCGGTCTTGCCGACCACGAAACACCACCCCGCGAGATACCCCCAGAATTCGCCGAGTCGTTCGCGCCCGTAGATGTACGTGCCGCCCGAGGACGGATACCGCGCGGCCAACCGCGCCGACGAGGTCGCATTGCAGTATGCGACTACCGCCGCTATCGCAAGCCCGAGCAGCAACCCCGATCCCGCCGCCCGCGCCGCCGGAGCCAGGGTCGCGAAAATCCCGGCCCCGATCATCGAGCCGAGGCCGATCACGACAGCATCGATCACTCCCAGGCTCCGACGGAGCTCGTCCGGCGTATCCGTCGGCGTTGTCTCGGTCACCACGCTCCCGTCACAGACCCGATTCGGCCAGTTCGATCACATTCATTGGATGTATTCGGTGCTACTGCTCATGACACCGTCCCGTCAAGCCTGCTCCACCGTTCGTTCATCCGTTGCTGTGGCGGCTGTTGACCGAACTGTCTGAAGTCGCCCGAGTTCGACGACGATCCGCGGTGGCTCCAGTGGAGCATCCCCGATCCGGCAGCATCGGGCGACACCGAAGAAGACAGCTACCCGAACTTCCGGCCACAGCCGCAGCGGTCGACACCCGTATCGTGGACGGCCACAGGGGCTGGGGCGGGACTCCGGGCAGGTCGGTCGAGTCAGCGTTGGTGGAGGCCACGCGGAAGCCGGGTGAGCAGGCTGCTGTGGGCGTGGAAATCGGCGATTCCCTGCTCCTGTGCGGAGCGCGGATAGCCCGGTACCGGTGCGGCCAATTCGTTGGGGATGACGGCATTTTCGAGCAGATAGCGCAGCTTGTCCTGCGCCGCGCTGTTGCCGGCGATATGGTCCAGCTCCATGCGGCCGCGTTCGGTGGTGTAGTCGTAGAGCTCGAATTCCTGCCGCCATGTCTTGTCGACGCGGATGGTTCCGTCGGATGCGAGCGGCCGATGGCACGATCATCGCCAATGCTGTGCTCAACTCGTCGTGGGGGCCTGGAGGAGATGGCTGTGGATTACTACGATCTCGGGAAATACACGCGACCGGTGACGACAACCTCACCTGCCGCGCAGCGGTGGTTCGACCGGGGTCTGATCTGGACCTATGCCTTCAATCATGAAGAAGCAGTTCGATGTTTCGCCCTGGCGTCGGACGAGGATGCGGGCTGCGCGATGGCCCATTGGGGCCTGGCCTATGCGCTCGGCCCCAACTACAACAAGCCATGGGAGTTCTTCGACGAGATGGAGCTGGCCGACACCGTCACCCGCACCTTCGAGGCGACGCGGCGGGCGCTGGAACTCGTAGGCTCGGCGGCCCCGGTCGAACGCGCACTCATCGAATCACTCGCAACGCGCTACCAGCGCAACCGGCCCGACGGCGATGGCTCGGCGTGGAATCGCGACTATGCCGATGCGATGCGTGCCGTCTACGAGCGGTTCTCCGACGACATCGACGTGGCCGTACTGTTCGCCGATGCCTTGATGAACCTGACGCCGTGGGGCCTGTGGGACCAGCACACCGGCGAACCGGGCGCGGGCGCCGTGGAGACCAAGGCGGTGCTCGAGCGGGCGTTGCGCAGCGAAACCGGCCGGGCGCACCCCGGTGTGCTGCACATGTACATCCACCTGATGGAGATGTCTGCGACGCCCGAGGCCGCGCAGCCTGCGGCCGATCGGTTGCGCGGGCTGGTGCCCGATGCCGGTCACCTCGAGCACATGCCCTCGCACATCGACGTGCTGTGCGGTGACTATCGGGCCGTGGTCTCGTCCAACTCGGCGGCCATCGTCGCGGACCGGAAATATGCGCAGCAGGCAGGCGAGATCAACTTCTACACGCTGTATCGCGCCCACAACTATCACTTCAAGGTCTACGGCGCAATGTTCCTCGGACAATACGACGTAGCACTGAGAACGGTGGCGCAGCTGGAGAACTCGATTCCCGAGGATCTGCTGCGGGTACAGGTTCCGCCGATGGCCGATTGGCTGGAGGGTTTTCTGTCGATGCGGGTGCACGTCCTCGTCAGGTTCGGCAAATGGGCGGAGATCATCGACCTCCCGCTCCCGAAAGACCAGGACCTGTACTGCGTCAGCACGGCAATGCTGCACTACGCCAAGGGCGTCGCACATTCGGCGACCGGCGACATCCCGCAGGCACACCAACAGCAGCGCCTGTTCCATGCCGCGCTCGACAGAGTCCCCGAGACCAGGACGCTGTTCAACAACACCTGCCGCGACATCCTCGCCGTCGCCTCGGCCATGCTGGAGGGTGAACTGCACTACCGAAAAGGCAACTACGACAACGCCTTCGAAGCCCTGCGCCGATCGATCGAACTCGACGACCACCTGCCCTACGACGAACCGTGGGGCTGGATGCAGCCGACCAGACACGCTTACGGCGCGCTGCTGCTCGAACAAGGTCACGTGCGCGAGGCCGAAGCCGTCTACCGCGCCGATCTCGGCATCGACAACAGCCTGCCGCGCGCCGCGCAACATCCCGCGAATGTGTGGAGCCTGCACGGTTACCACGAATGCCTGAGGCGGCTCGGTAAGACCGGCGAAGCCATGATCATCGGCCAACAGCTGAAACTGGCTGCTGCCGTGGCGGATGTCCCGATCGAAGCCTCGTGCTGCTGCCGATTGTCGGTCGCCTCGGACGAAAACCGGGAGTAGATCACCCGCGTGCGACTCCCGTCCGGCAGCCGTGAACATGGTTGCCCTCCAAGGCTTCCGGCAGAACATTCCGCCACCGCAGGATCAGACGGAGATCAACCGACCTCGGCGACGAGTTCGATGGCCCGCCCGAGGGTGGCGAGGCGGTCCTGCAAGGTTGCGCCGGCGGGATATAGCCGGACGGTGTCGATGCCCGCGTCGCGCCAGATCCGGAGCCGGTCGCGAACCATGGGTTCGGTGCCGATCAGCGTGGTGGCCAAGACCATGTCATCGGTGACCAGTGCCGTGGCGCCGTCGCGGTCACCTGCCTGCCAGCGTTCGCGGATCTCGCCGGTGACCTCGGACCAGCCCTGCCTGCTGTAGGCGGCGTTGTAGAAGTTGGTGTCGGCGCTGCCCATGCCGCCGATGCTGAACGCGAGTTCTCCTTTGCGACTGCGGATGTGGGACCTCAGCAGTTCGTCGTCGTCGAATAGGGCGACCTCGGCGCCCTGGCAGGTGTCGAGGTCCGCGCGGGTGCGGCCGGCGTTGGCGAGTCCGGCATCGAGGTGGTCGAAGTAGGCGGACGCGCCTTCGGGCACGAAGCTGGTGCCGAGCCAGCCATCGGCGATTTCGCCGGTCAGTTCCAGCATTTTGGGGGAGAGGGTGGCGAGGTAGATGGGGATGTCGGGGTTCGCGGCCTTCGACAGTCGCATCGGCCGGGCCGCGCCCGGCAATGGGATCTGGAATACCTTGCCGGAGAACGTGATCTTTTCCCCGGCCCATGCTCGGCGGATGATCTGCACCGTCTCGCGCATGCGGGTCAGGGGCCGATCGAAGCGCACGCCGTGCAGGCCCTCGATGACCTGCGGACCCGAGGCGCCGAGCCCGAGCAGGAATCGCCCATCGGACAGGTCGGCGAGGGTGAGCGCGGTCTGGGCGATGGCCACCGGTGTTCGGGTGCCGAGTTGAATGATGCCGGAGCCCAAGAGGATTCGATCGGTACGGCCGGCCAGGTAGCCGAGCACCGACGGGGCGTCCGAGCCCCAGGCCTCCGCGACCCAGCAGATGTCGAGGCCGAGCTTCTCGGCCTCGAGCACGAAGTCCAACGTCTGCCCCGCGGCGTCGGACGCCTCGATCGTCGTCGCGGTCCTCACCGGTGGCCCGCCGATTCTGCGCGCTGCTTGATGGCGGCGACCGTTGCGGTCATTGCGGTTTCGAACTCCCGCATCCGGACGAAGACGATTTTCTCTTCCTTGTCCGGCATCTGGTCGATCGCTTGCGAGAGCCCGGACCGGCCGGGACCCATGCGGACCCACTGGCGCAGCTGGGTGCCGCCGTCGCGGGCCTGCAGGGTGAAGCGCCAGGTGGCCGTCGGGTTGTCGGGATCCTGTACCGCCCAGGCGAATACCTGCTCCGGGTCGCATTCGACCACGTAGGAGGTTGTCGACCACTCGCCGAGCGCCGGGTGACTGTTCGTGCCGACGAACGCGCTGCCGACGGCGGGCCCCGCCGCGTCGAGCCAGTTCGCCGATTGCAATTCCGTACTCATCTGCGGCATCGACTCGACGTCGGTGACGATCTCCCAGACCCGCCGCGGCGCAGCATCGATCCAGGTCTCGACCTCCACCGTCGGGCCGTCGGCGTACTTGGCGCCCGTCCACTCCACGGCAACCACCTCTCTGTGACCTGCCTCGTGACGGATAGTCCCGTAGATAGACTTAGCATGTCAACCAACTGAAGTGGGTCAATCCGCCGTGAACCGTCGGGCGATCTCGGGCCGCTCGGCCAGATGCGGCGGGTATCCAGGCCCCATCCGCATGCGGGACTCCTCGATGGGGACGGGGTCGCCGCAGTGTGCGCAGACAACGTTCACCTGGGTCTCGTGACCGCACCGGGTGTGGTGCAGGACGACCGGCGGTCCATCCTCGGGGGCGAGCCACCGATCGCCCCACTTCGACATGGCGAGCAACACGCTCCAGAAGTCGGCGCCCTTCTCGGTGAGCAGATACTCGTAACGCGCCGGCTCGCGCTGGTAGGCCTGCTTTTCGAGCAGTCCTTCCTCGACCAGCCGGTGCAGCCGTTCGGAGAGCGTGGTGCGGGCGATCCCGAGCTCGTGGCGGAACTCGTCGAAGCGCCGAATCCCGTAGAACGCTTCGCGCAGCACCAGCGGCGTCCACCAGTCGCCGAGCAGATCCATGGTCCGTGCGACCGAGCATGGCCAGCCTGCGAAAGAAGTCCGTCTCATGACCTCAGCATAGGGGTCCTATTTTGAGACTCTGCTGATAGAAGTACTTCGGAGTGTCAATTCGGGCTGAGTGCCCCGGAGTGGTAGCGGGTCGCGGCGTTCCACAGGAAGAAACTGGTGTCGCCCGTGGCCGCGGCGGCATCGATCTGGGCTCGGACCTCGGCGTCGCCGTAGTTCACCCCGAGGCTGAAGTCCTGCAACCACGGGATGACATCGGCGTGCGTGCCCGCGGTCAGCATGTTGAAGTCCGCCAGTGAGCGGAACACGATGTCGTAGGGCTGAGAGTTGGGGTTCGCGACGTCGTATTCGCCCGGGTTCCAATGCGACGGGTAGAGCATTGGCGCGACATAGTCGACGTACCGGGCGATCATCGGAATGTCCTGGGCGATCGCGTCCGGCCGGGTCGAGGCGATCCCGAAGACCGCGGCACCGAGATGAGCACCCCTGTCCCGCACCGGGTCACGGCTCTCGCGCAGGAACTGCGCGATCGACACGCTGGGCGTGTCGGTCAAGCCGGGGAATTGCATCTGCGACAGGCTGCCGTCCGGACGTCGGACGTAGTCGTACATGATCCCGTCGAAGCCGAGTTCGGCCGCTTCTATGGCGAGGTCGATGTTGTATTTCCGGATCTCGGGATCGGCGAAGTTGGTGAAGGCGATAGCGCCGTAATGACTGGAATACGGCTCACCGGAGGGGTTCTGGATGACCCAGTCCCGATGTCCCTCGCGCCAGGCCCATTCCGCCATCGTCGGATCGCGGAATGCCACGATCCGGCCGACCACGCTCAGGTTCATGTCGTGCAGCTGCTGCAATGCCGCGCGGGCGTCGTAGATCCCGGCGGCCGCGCCCGATGCCCGGGCGAGCGGCACCTGGGAGTCGTAGCCGACGATGCCGTCCTCGTCCTTGATGTCGAGTTGGACGGTATTGATGCGCCCTTCGCGCGCCATGTCGAGCACGCCGGCACGCAGACCCTCGTGCATCCACGCATAGGCGGTCACGTGCACCGCTTTGATTCGCGGCAGGTCGACCGCGGCGTTGATGGCCTTGGCGGCCGTGTTGCCCGCCGCGTCGACGGCGATCATCTCGGCGTCGACCGGCGCGCGTGGCAATGTGATCTCGAAAGATCCGTCCGCGGCGGTCGGCACCGACTGCGCGCCGACCGAGACGTGGTCGGCACCGGTTGCTCTGCCGCGCAACACGACCGACTGGCGATAGGAGGGCACGCTCGTGGGCTCGCTCAGCTCCACCGTCGGCGGCTCGGTGTCGACAGTGAAGGTCTTGGTGACTCCGGGTCCGGCCTTGAGGAAGCTGGACAGGCCGCCTGATCGGATCTCGGCGGTGAACTTGTGGGTGCCGTCGGCGAGGTTGCCCGGCCGGTAGCTCACGACATTGCCCGCGACGGCACCGGTGACGGGTTTGCCGTCGAGCTCGAGCTGCATATCGTTCGGATCGTGACCGCGGGCATCCACCCGTAATTCCAGCGCGGCCATGGCTGCCGCGCCCACAACGCCCTCCGGGAGCCCCGTCACTGTTAAACCCTCGGGTTCCGCGCGGAACGCACCAATGGTTACCGAAGCGACCAGAATTGATAAAACTGCGATAACCGCTATTGCCAGCAACCGACGTCGTCCTGTAGGCGAGACCGATTTGTTCAACGCGCACCAACTTTCGTTCATCGCTCTCCCTTACTATCCACCGCGGGACGCTGAAAGCAGGCGCTATTTCCACGTTCGCGCAGCCGAACTCGCCTGCCGACACGTAATGTTGGATCGGTGACGCCGAATGCTCGCATCGGGATCATCATTATCGCGTCGGCAGTGGTATTCGCCGCAGTTCCCGCCTGCGAAACGCCGAAAGATCCCGTTGCCGCTGCCGTCGAAAGCATGACGCCGCCGACGAGTTCGCTGCCCGATGCGGCAGCGGTCGCGGCGAATGAACTCGGGCTGGTGCCCGTCCTGATGTACCACCAAATGACGCCGTCGCCGGTCAGTGAATACGACCAGACGGCAGCGGAATTCCGCCTCGAACTCGAACGCCTCTACCGCGAGGGTTACCGCCCCGTGACCGCTGTCGATTACATTTCCGGCCGGATCGACCTCCCCGCAGGCACTCATCCTGTCGTGCTCACCTTCGACGACTCGACCATCAGCCAGGTCCGGTTCGCCGACGACGCCACCCTCGCCCCGGATTCTGCGCTCGGCATTCTCACGGAATTCGCCTCGAAGAATCCGGATTTCACACCCAGAGCCACCTTCTACATCAACAACGAACCTTTCGGCAACGACCCGCGAGTGCTGCCGTGGCTGGCCGAACACGGATACGAGATCGGCGCGCATACCGCGACCCATGCCAACCTGGCGAGTCTGGACGCCATCGGCGTGCAGCGCGAATTGGCGGAAAACGTCCGCGCCATCGAATCCGCCGCACCTCGGAATGACGTGCGCACCATGGCATTGCCTCTCGGCATCTTTCCGACCGACCACGCCCTCGCTGCCGGAGGCAACTGGGACGGCACCCCGTACACCTTCG
Organism: Nocardia sp. CWNU-33; assembly: GCF_046764895.1. Taxonomy (NCBI): domain Bacteria; kingdom Bacillati; phylum Actinomycetota; class Actinomycetes; order Mycobacteriales; family Nocardiaceae; genus Nocardia; species Nocardia sp. CWNU-33. Next base: position 45,463 of record NZ_JBKOQN010000018.1, read on the forward strand.
ACGCCGTGATGCTGGTCGGCGCCGAGCCCGCCCCTTCGCCGTTCAGCACGATCGACCCCATGGGCGTCCCGCGCATCCGATCCGGCAAGGGCGAGGTCGCTTTCGACTCGGCCTACTGGCTCGACTGGCTCGCCGACCACCCCGATCAGCGCTACACCTCCGACGGCGATCCGGCCACGGTCAGCTTCCCCAAGAGCCTGGCAGGAGAGCTGAGCTCACCGCGATCGCATCGCGCCAACGCTTATTGATCCGCGGGTGAGTCCGCAGTAGTCGCGGAGCCTGACGTGGTTGCGGTCGGTGTGGCTGCCGAGGGCGTGGTCGGGGTGCATGCCGAAGTACTGGCGGCGGGTGCGGGTGCTCCAGCGGCGGGCGGCGTCGGTGCGGGTCTTGTAGAAGTTCACCGTGTAGCCGCCCTCGTAGATGCGCAGCAGCATGTAGCCGCCTGGATATTCCTTGACCGCCGATACTTCGAGGAATTCGACATCGATGCCGAAGTCGGGGCGGCTGCGACGGTTTCGGTGGGTGTGGCCGCTGTGGTGCAGGAAGACTCCGGGCGAGTCGCGGTAAACCGCGTGCAGTGCGGCGGCGTTGGTGCGGTCGAGCACGAAACCCGGCCCACCGGGATTGCTCACCGCGGCGTGTGAAGTCACCGGGTGATGGCCGAGGCGGCGCCGCAGGGCGGCGACGGTGTCAGTCGAACTCGAGCACCTCGTTGAGCCGCGCGTCGCCGCCTTCGCTTCGGGAACCGACTGGGCATTGCCGACGGTGTAAATCGGCTGCCGTGCGTGGCTCAGAGCTGGGCCCAGGCTCCGGTGAGCGCGTGGCGCAGGATCTGTTCCATCTCGTCGAACTGGGTTTGATCGCAGATCAGCGGCGGGGCCAACTGGATGACCGGTTCGGCGCGGTCGTCGGCGCGGCAGTGCAGGCCCGCCTCGAACATGGCCTTGGAGACGTAGCCCTTCAGGATGCGGTTGGCCTCCTCGTCGGTGAACCGCTCCTTGGTGTCGCGGTCCTTGACCAGCTCCACCGCATAGAAGTAGCCGGTGCCGCGGACATCGCCGACGATGGGCAGGTCGGAGAGTTTTTCCAGGGTGGATCGGAAGGCGGACTCGTTGGCGAGCACGTGCTCGTAGATGCCGTCGCGCTCGATGAGATCGAGGTTGGCGAGTGCGACCGCGCAGGAAACGGGGTGGCCGCCGTAGGTGGAGCCGTGCATGAAGGTGGCGCCGTGCTGGAACGGTTCCATCAGCCGGTCGCTGACGAGCACCGCGCCCAGCGGGGCGTACCCAGATGTGAGTCCCTTTGCGGTGGTGAGGATATCGGGCTGGTAGCCGAAGCGTTTGGCGCCGAAATCGTGGCCGAGGCGGCCGAAAGCACAGATCACCTCGTCGGAGACGAGCAGTACGTCGTGCCGATCGCAGATCTCTCGGACGCGCTGGAAGTATCCCGGGGGCGGCACGAAACAGCCGCCGGTGTTCTGCACCGGCTCCAGGAAGACCGCGGCCACGGTGTCGGCGCCCTCGAATTCGATGGCCTCTTCGATCCGGTCCGCGGCCCACCGGCCGTAGGCCTCGTAGTCGTCGGTGTGTTCGGTGGCGCGGTAGAAGTTGGTGTGTGGCACCCGCTGGGTGCTCGGCACCAGTGGCTCGAAATCGGCCTTCGCGCCGGGGATTCCGGTGATCGACAGTGCGCCGAGCGAGGTGCCGTGATAGGCCATCGAACGGCTGATCACCTTGTGCTTGGTCGGCTTGCCGACGAGCTTGAAGTACTGCCTGGCCAGCTTCCACGCCGTTTCGACCGACTCGCCGCCGCTGACGGTGAAGAACACCCGGTTGAGATCGCCGGGTGCGGCGTTGGCGAGACGTTCGGCGAGTTCGATCGCCGTCGGGTGGGCGTAGCCCCAGATCGGGAAGTAGGCGAGTTGGCGAGTCTGGCGGGCCGCCGCCTCGGCGAGTTCCTCGCGGCCGTGGCCGACCTGCACCGCGAATAGGCCCGCGAGTCCGTCGAGGTACCGCTTGCCGTGGGAGTCCCAGACGTAGGCGCCCTCGCCACGCACGATGACCGGAACGTCCGCGCCGGTCAGGCCGGTGTGCGGGGTGAAATGCATCCACAGGTGGTCGCGGATGACGCGGGAGGCATCCGGGGCGGCAAGAGGATGGAAGTCGATCGTGGCAGTCATGTGCGGGCTCCTCGGAGGCGGGACTGGTCCACTCGGTTATTCCACACCGTACGGCGTATCGCAACTAAATCTGCTGCTATTTGCATGTTTACCAACGAATTGAGATCTTTTTTGTCGATACTTCTACGGATTTCGTTGTCCGGTCAGCGAGTGCTCCATTTGTAGGTCTGCTTGCGCAACTTGAGGTAGACCATGATCTCCGCATGCCGTACGCCAGGCAGCGTGCGCAGCCGGTTGGAGGCCAGGTCCAGCAGCGCCGCGTCATCGGTGCAGACCGCTTCGCACAGGATGTCGTAGCGCCCGGCGCACTCGACCACATAGCTGATCTCGTCCATGGCGGTGAGGGCGTCGGCCACCGGCTGCAACGGTCCGTCGACGGTGATCGCGATCATGGCCTGGCGAAAAAGCCCGACCTGCAAGGGATCCGAGACGGCGACGATCTGGATGACGCCGGCGTCCGACAGTCGCTGGACCCGCTGCCGGACGGCCGCCTCCGACAGTCCGACCGCCTTGCCGATGGTGGCGTAGGCCCGGCGTCCGTCCTCCTGGAGCTGGGCGATGATCCGCTTCGAGATGTCGTCGAGCACCGGCGCGGGCCGGTAGTTCTCCTGGTCGCTCACACGCTGCATCCTTCCTCGAGGGTTGTGGTCAAAACATCGGATGCGTCGAAATCGAACGCTTCGAACAACGAAATCCGTCGAATTTTACGATTGGCGACCTTTATATCGCAGTGACGCCCGCAGGTGTCGGGTCATCGTGGCTCAGGATCCGCGCGCCAGCAGCGCGAGCAGCAGCTCCGCGCGCACCCGGGCATTGTCGAGATCGCAGCCGAGCACACTCTGCGCCGTGGCGATCCGCTTGCGCAGCGTGTGCCGATGCGCCCCTGTCACGGCCGCCGCCGATTCCCACTGTCCGTTGGATTCGAGGAATGCGCGCAGCGAGCTCAGCAGATCGGTGCCGTGCGTGCGGTCGTAGTCGACCAGCGGGGTGAGCATGGTGTCGGCCATCGCGTTCAGCACCTGCCTGGTGGCGTCGAACGATAGCAATGAACGACCGGCTAGTTCGGTGAATTCCGCAGGGGGACCGCCACGTTCGGCGGCGGAGGCAGCGAGCTCGGCATTCGCCAGCATCGCGGTGAGATCGTGTGGGGGATGCGCGCCGCTCAGTCCGAGACGGACCAGCTTTCTGGTCGCAGCATCGATCTCGGTCGCGAGCCTGCCGGCCAGCGCCGTGCCCTTGGCGGCGGGCAACACGACAAGCACGCGACGCTCGAGGACGTGCATGAACAGGGGAAGTCCGGCGCGGACGAGCGCTGCTTCCAGTGTTATCCGCACTCCGGCGACCGCGCGCGTGGCGTCGCACTCGGCGACCAGGACGCGGATGCGGCCCTGTGCGTCGGCGGCCTGGGCCAGCTGTGCCCACGCCGGAGTGAGGTCGGCGTCGGTGCCGAGCAGCAGCCCGAGCGCGGTGCTATTGAGCAGGTGCTGTGCGGCTTGCAGCCGTGCAGGCTTCTCGAAATCGAGCGCGAGCAGTGAGTTGGCGTGCCCGAGCAGGATCTGATCGACAGCGCCGAGCGGTGCCGGGCTGACCACCACCAGATCACCGTAGGAGCTGCGGCCGACGCTGATGCGCTGGTGCGTGATCGACATCCCCGACGTATCGGTGTGGACGCTGCTCACCGATGCGGCCGGGTCCGCGGCAAGCGCCGCGCGCACCGTAGGCAGCAGGTTGTCATCCGGCACACCCGGATGGCATTCGGTGACGGCGCCCGCCGAATCCAGCATCAGGACCTTCGCGCCGAGCGATACGGCCAATTCGCGGACGATGGCCTGAGCTCCTGCCTTGACCAGTGCTCTCGTCATGCGCGGTTGGGCGCGCGAGGCGCGCAGCAGCGCGTCGTGCTGTAGCTGTGCCAGCCGCGCGGTCACGCGTTCGACGATGGCCGCGAACGGCGTCGGCAACGGCACCTCGAAGAGCGGAATACCGATCGCGTCGGCCGCTTCCGCGAGATCCGCGGGCACCTCGGCGTGGGTTAGTCCGGTGCCGAATCCGACTGCGGCGACACCGCATTCGTCCAGGCCGCGCAGATACTCGAGGCGGGCGCTTCCCGTGGCAGGCAGCCGCATCCCGGTGGTGAGCAGTAGTTCCCCGCCCGATAGCCAGCGGAACGGGCTTTCGAGCTCGGAGGTGACGACGAGGTCGATCTCGCGGCCGACGCCTGCCGCGCCGCCTTTCAACCGCACCGCGAGATCGGGCTGGGACAACACCCAGCTAACAGGAACCGCCATCGCTGGTGAGTGTACAGAATGTCGAAGAATCGCCGGTGTCTTATCCATCTTGGCAGGGTGTCCGCGATGTGCCCCGAGGCACACTGACCTAGGCAAACCCCGGACAACGCACCGAGAGATGGACGGAAAACTAATGTCGAGGCCTGCGCTCCAGAACTATATCGACGGCGAATTCGTGGCTTCGTCCGCCATCGAAACCCTCGACCTGGTGAATCCGGTGGACGAAACCATCGTCGGGCAAGCCCCGATTTCGAACAAGGCCGATATCGATGCCGCAATGGCGGCCGCGCAGCGAGCCTTCGAATCCTGGGGCCGGACCACCCCGAGTGTGCGGCAGGCGGCACTGCTGAAGCTGGCCGATGCCATCGAGGCGCACAGCGATGAACTGGTGGAGGCGCAATGCCGCAACACCGGACAGCCGAAGGCGGTCATCGCCGCCGAGGAGATCGCGGTGAGCGCCGATCAGATCAGATTCTTCGCAGGCGCCGCCCGAATGCTGGAGGGCAAGTCGGCCGGCGAGTACATGGCGGGCTTCACCTCCTACGTGCGTCGCGAGCCGATCGGTGTGGTCGGTCAGGTGACACCGTGGAACTACCCGTTCATGATGGCGATCTGGAAGATCGGCCCCGCGCTGGCCGCGGGTAACACCATTGTGCTCAAACCGAGCGACACCACCCCGGAGAGCACCCTGGTGCTGGCCCGGCTGACCAAGGGCATCCTGCCCGATGGCGTGTTCAATGTCGTGCTCGGCGACGGCGGAACCGGCGCCGAGCTGGTCGGCCATCCGACGCCGGGGCTGGTCTCGATCACCGGATCGGTGCGCGCGGGCATCGCGGTCGCCGCGACGGCGGCACAGCAGGTCAAACGCACACATCTCGAGCTCGGTGGCAAAGCGCCCGCCGTGGTGTTCGGCGACGTCGATATCGAAACGGCCGCAAGCGGAATCGCCGAAGCGGCGTTCTTCAATGCGGGCCAGGACTGTACTGCGGCCACCCGCGTGCTCGTGCACGAGTCGATCCACGACCAGTTCGTGAACGCGTTGGTGAAGAAGGCGGAAATGCTGAAGCCCGGTCTGCCCGAGGATCCGGACACGTTCTACGGCCCGCTCAACAACATCAACCACTTCACCGAGGTGCTGCGCAAACTCGATGCTCTGCCTGCGCACGCGAAGCTCGCTACCGGTGGAAAGCGCATGGGCGACAAGGGCTTCTTCGTGGAGCCGACCATCATTACCCAGGTGCTACAGGACGACGCCATCGTCCAGGACGAGACTTTCGGCCCGGTGTTGACGGTGCAGCCGTTCCGCGACGAAGCCCAGGCCATCGAATACGCCAACGGTGTCCGCTACGGGCTCGCGGCGAGTGTCTGGACCAAGGACCATGCCAGAGTGGAACGACTCACTCGCGCAATGGATTTCGGCGCGGTATGGGTGAACTGCCATATCCCGCTCGTCGCGGAGATGCCGCACGGTGGGTTCAAGCACTCCGGTTACGGCAAGGATCTCTCGGCCTACAGCGTGGAGGAATACACCCGCGTCAAGCACGTTATGAGTTCGCACGAGTAGGGCGGGTACGCAGATGAGGTTGGTGGTCGGTTACCTCGCCACCCCGAGCGGCGCCGACGGTGTGGCGCTTGCCATCCGGCTTGCTCGGACCTTGGATGCGCAGCTGGATATCTGTATGGTGCTGCCGCCGGATCAGGTGGCGGCGGGCGCGGTGCCGACCGGCGGATATGAGGATGTGCTCGTCGAGCAGGCGCAGCAATGGCTGGCCGAAGCGGCGGCAGCGGTGCCGAACGACATTGTGGTCGAGACACATATCAGCTTCGACGAATCGTTCGCCGCCGGTCTGATCGAACAGGCCGAGAAATTGGCTGCCTCGGCGATCGTCATCGGCGCCGCCGGTGACGGCCTGATCGGCCGCCACTCCCTCGGTTCGGTCGCCGGCGACCTGCTGCATTCGGCGCCGGTCCCGCTGGCCTTGGCGCCGCGCGGCACCCGTCATTCGACGGTCGATCGGGTGCGCGAGGTGACCTGTGCCATCGGCGACCGCCCCGGCGCGGATCTCCTGCTCGACATCGCCGTCCGCGCCAGCAGAGCGGCGGGCACGCCGCTGCGGCTGGTCTCGCTGGTCGCCCTGGATCCGATGCACGGCTCCCGCCGCGCCGACGATCTGCCCGCCGCGGTCCGCAACCGCGCGCTCGAACACGCACGAGAAACCCTCGACAGCGCGAAATCCGAACTACCCGAAGACTTTCCGGCGACGTCCTCGACAACCGACGGTCCGACGGTCGAAGCCGCCGTCAACAAGCTCGAATGGCACGACGGCGACCTGATCATGGTCGGCTCCAGCCGACTCGCCCAACCCCGCCGCCTGTTCCTCGGCTCTACCGCCGCGAAGATGCTGCGGGTCCTCCAGGTACCCATGGTCGTGGTTCCGAAAGAGGGGGTAAACGACCATGGCCGGTGACACTGCTGTCCCACCGCCCGTTGCCTCCGGTCCGATCGTGGCAGCATCCGCCGAGCCGTTCGTCGACAAGGGGCTGGCGGCGGGCAAGGTCGGCACCTTGGCCGGTGCGGTACTGGGTATTTCGTGCGTAGCGCCCGGATACACGCTGACCGCGAGTATCGGCCTGATCGTGGCCGCCGTCGGCTTGAAGATGCCCGCCATTCTCATCGCGGGCTTCATCCCGATGTTCCTGACCGCCTACGCCTACCGCGAGCTGAACTCGCGAGTGCCCGACTGCGGCGCGTCGTTCACCTGGTCCGCCAAGGCCTTCGGTCCCTATACCGGGTGGATGTGCGGCTGGGGCATGGTGATGGCCTCGGTCATCGTGCTGTCCAATCTGGCCTCGATCGCCGTGGAATTCTGCTATCTCTTCCTCGCCAGGATCTTCAGCGATCCCGGTATCGCCGATCTCGCGGGCAATAAGGGCATCAATATCGCGACGACCCTGCTGTTCCTCGCCGTCGCCACCTTCATCGCCAGTCGTGGCATCACCACCAGTCAGCACGTCCAATACGTGCTCGTCGGCTTCCAGATGATCGTGCTGCTCGCCTTCGCGGTGGTCGCGCTCGTGCACGTCGGCCGGGGCGCGGCACCGGGATCACTCGGCTTCAGCTTCGATTGGTTCAACCCGTTCACCGGAATCACGTTGAGCGCGTTCGCTGTCGGCCTCACCGGCTCCATTTTCGCCTTCTGGGGCTGGGACACCTGCCTGACTCTCGGCGAGGAGTCGAAGGATCCGACCAAGGTGCCCGGGCGTGCGGGGCTGCTCTGCGTGCTCTCGATCCTGTTGACCTACTTGCTCGTCGCGGTCGCCGTGATGATGTATGCCGGTGTCGGTGCCAGTGGTCTCGGCCTCGGCAACGAGGAGAATGCCGGCAATGTTTTCGGTGCGCTCGCCGATCCGGTGCTCGGTGGCTGGGCCGGGCCGCTGCTGATGCTCGCGGTCCTCGCTTCTTCGGCGGCGAGCCTGCAGACGACGTTCCTGCCCGCCGCCCGGACCATGCTCGCGATGGGCGCCTACGGTGCGTTCCCGAATAAGTTCGCCGAGGTCAGCCCGCGGTTCCTGGTGCCGTCGTTCAGCACCATCGTCGCGGGCGTCGTCACCGGCGTCTTCTACACCGTGGTCACGCTGCTCTCGGAGCACACACTGCTGGATACCGTTGCGGCACTGGGCATCATGATCTGCTGGTACTACGGCATCACGGCCTTCGCCTGCGTGTGGTACTTCCGCGGGGAGTTGTTCAGCAGCGTCCGCAATGCCGTCTTCAAACTGCTGTTCCCGCTGCTCGGCGGGCTGATGCTGGCGACGGTGTTCGTGATCTCCGTGCGCGAGAGCATGAACCCGGACAACGGCAGCGGCGCGTCGGTGGGCGGTGTCGGACTGGTGTTCTTCATGGGCTTCGGGATGCTGTGCCTCGGCGCGGTGCTGATGTCGGTGATGCGGTGGCGCAACCCCGAGTTCTTCCGTGACAACACGCTCACCAGACAGACCCCGGTCATCAGCGATGACGCCGTAGTGATCCGCGTGGACAAGCGGTAGACCCGAGCGCCGGCGGCATAGGCCGCCCTTCCGCGTGCAACGACGAAATGGCGCGTGTAGGGGTGGCGCATGGCCGAAGTGGCGCTGGTTCGGAGAGCCGATTGCGCCGAGACTAGATAGAGACATTTCGACTGGACAGGAGCCCGAAGATGATCGCCATCGGCCACCGACTGGCGCAGCAGCGCACTATCGTCACCGCCATGCCAGGGCCGCGGTCGACGGCGCTGGCCGACCGCCGCAAGGCCGCGGTCGCGGCGGGCGTCGGTTCGTCGGTGCCGGTGTATGCGGCCGATGCCGACGGCGGCGTCATCGTCGATGTCGACGGCAACTCGTTGATCGACCTCGGTTCCGGCATTGCCGTAACCAGCGTGGGGGCCTCGCATCCCGCGGTCGCGGCGGCGGTCGCCGAGCAGGTGGCCCGGTTCACCCACACCTGCTTCATGGTCACGCCGTACGAAGGTTACGTGCGGGTGGCGGAGGAACTGAACGCGCTGACACCCGGTGACCACGAGAAGCGCACCGTGCTGTTCAATTCCGGCGCGGAGGCCGTGGAGAATGCGATCAAGGTGGCGCGCTTGGCCACCGGACGCGCTGCGGTCGTCGCGTTCGACCACGCCTACCACGGGCGCACCAATCTCACGATGGCCCTGACCGCGAAGTCGATGCCGTACAAGACGAACTTCGGGCCCTTCGCTCCGGAGATCTACCGGATGCCGACCTCCTACCCGTACCGCGACGAGGCCGGGCTGACCGGCGCACAGGCGGCACAGCGCGCGATCGCGCGCATCGAGGCACAGCTCGGTGCCACTTCGGTGGCCGCGCTGATCATCGAGCCGATCCAGGGCGAGGGCGGGTTCATCGTCCCGGCACCGGGTTTCCTTCCGGCACTGGCAGAGTGGGCGCGCAGCAACGGCATCGTCTTCATCGCGGACGAGGTGCAGACCGGGTTCGCGCGCACCGGCGCCTGGTTCGCCAGCGAGCACGAGGGTGTGGTGCCCGACATCATCACCATGGCCAAGGGGATCGCGGGCGGTATGCCGCTCGCGGCCATCACCGGACGGGCCGAACTGCTCGACGCGGTGCACCCCGGCGGTCTCGGTGGCACCTACGGCGGTAATCCGGTCGCCTGCGCGGCCGCGCTCGCCACGCTGTCGGTGATGCGCGAGCTCGATCTGCCCGCGCGGGCGCGGGCCATCGAGGCCGCCGTCGTGCCGCGATTGCGGGCGCTGGCCGAGGAGGTCGGCGTGATCGGCGAGGTGCGTGGTCGCGGTGGCATGCTCGCGATCGAGATCGTGCGGCCGGGCAGCACCGAACCGGATCCGGCGCTCACCAAAGCCGTTGCCGCGGCCGCGCTCGCCGCCGGTGTTGTGCTGTTGACGTGCGGGACCAACGGCAATGTGATCCGGCTGCTTCCGCCACTGGTGATCGGCGCCGAGCTGCTCGACGACGGCATCGATGTACTGGCCGACGCGCTGCGCCGCCTGGCCGGCTGACCGACGCCTTGCATTGACGACAAACCCTTTCGAAGTGATCGAGGAGAACCTGACGATGCGTGATGTGGCTGCCCTGCTCGCCGCGGTGCCGACCGGACTGTGGGTTGCCGGCGAGCAAGTGCCCGCGGAAGGCGGCCGCGCTTTCCCGGTGCACGATCCGGCGACCGGCGCGGTACTCGTCGAGGTGGCCGATGCGGCCGCTGCCGACGGCGCACGCGCATTGGCGGCCGCTGCTCGCGTGCAAAAGGACTGGGCTGCAACATCATCCCGGTCACGCTCGGAAATCCTACGACGCGCTTGGGAACTGGTCATCGAGCGCCGCGACGATTTCGCGCTGCTGATGACCCTGGAGATGGGCAAGCCGCTCGCGGAGAGCTACAGCGAGGTCACCTACGGCGCGGAGTTCCTGCGCTGGTTCGCCGAGGAAGCGGTCCGGGTGAACGGCCGCTACACGCAGTCGCCCTCGGGCACCGGGCGCATCCTGGTCACCAAGCAGCCGGTCGGTCCGACCCTGGCGATCACGCCGTGGAACTTCCCACTCGCCATGGGCACCAGGAAGATCGCGCCCGCCCTCGCGGCGGGCTGCACCATGGTGGTCAAGCCCGCCGCCGAAACGCCGCTGACCATGCTGCTGCTCGGACAGGTGTTCGCCGACGCCGGACTGCCCGCCGGTGTGCTGTCGATCCTGCCGACCTCGCAGGCCGCACAGCTCACCGACCCGATGTTCGCCGACGACCGGCTGCGGAAGGTGACCTTCACCGGCTCGACCGGCGTCGGGAAACTCCTGCTCGCCCAGTCGGCGACGCGCGTGCTGCGCACGTCCATGGAGCTCGGTGGCAACGCGCCGTTCGTGGTGTTCGCGGACGCCGACCTGGACGCGGCGGTGGACGGCGCCATGGCTGCCAAGATGCGCAACACCGGCGAGGCATGCACCGCGGCGAACCGCTTCCATGTCGATAATGCGGTGCGCGAACAGTTCACGACGATGCTGACCGCAAGGATGCGCGCACTGAAGGTCGGGCCGGGCCACCTCGACGGTGTGCAGGTGGGGCCGCTCATCAGCGAGAAGCAGCGCACCACGGTGGCCGAGCTGGTGCGCGATGCGGTCGAGAAGGGTGCGGTGGTGACCACCGGCGGCGCGAATACGGAAGCAGAGGGCTACTTCTACGAGCCGACGGTCTTGGCGGATGTGCCCGCCGACGCGCGGATCTTGCGCGAGGAGGTCTTCGGACCGGTGGCCCCGATCACCGGATTCGACGGCGAAGCCGAGGGTATCGCCGCGGCCAACGACACCGAATTCGGTTTGGCCGCATACATTTACACGACAGACCTGGACCGCGCGCTGCGGGTGGCCGAGGCGCTCGAATCGGGGATGGTCGGGGTGAACCGCGGCATCATCTCCGACGTCGCCGCGCCGTTCGGTGGTGTGAAGCAATCCGGCCTCGGCCGCGAGGCGGGCAGTGAGGGCATCGAGGAATACCTCGAGACCAAATACATCGCGTTGCAGTAGCGATCACCGCACGCCAGACGGTGCCGGCGGAGTCAGCCCGCACCCGCGGCGAAGATGAGGGGCCGCGGGAGCGTTTCCGGCTGATCTCCGCCGAGACCTGCCCGGCACTCAATCGGCGTCCGCATAGTCCTGCGGATCGGCTGCGAATGTTTTCTGCATCTTGCGTGAGATCCATTGTCCGGCAGTCGATACGCCGATCGAATCCGAAGAGCCCGAGTCGGTGACTGCGGCGATCGGGTGTAGGACCGCATCATGGTTGGGCAGGTAGAAGAACGGAATCGACAAGCGTGCGGACGTGTCTCCCGGTGGCGGGTTGACGACCCTGTGCATGGTCGATGCCCACCGGCCGGCAGTCCACAGGGCCATGAGGTCACCGATATTGACGACGAACCCGCCGGGAATGGTTGGGACGTCACACCATTGGCTCGCGCCCTGGCGAACCTGTAGACCTCCTCGGTCGCTGTCTTGGTAGAGGATGGTAAGGCTTCCCCAATCGGTGTGTTCGCCACGGCGTAGCTGCCCGGGCAGCGGTGTTCGCTGTTGCGGGTAGTAGTAGTTGACGGCGATCGAGGAGACGTGACAGTCGAATGTGTCGTCGAAGAAACGTTCGTCGAGTTCGAGAGCCAGGGCGAACAACCGCATGAGGTCTGCTGACAGGTGCGTCAGGGCCGCCATGTACTCGTGCCATGTCTGCTCGAAATTCACCGGGAATTGCGGCCACACGTTGGCCAGTTTCCATGATGCCCAATAGTCACCGAGACGGGCGCGTTCCTGGTCGCTCAGGTCTCCGGTCACATGCGCGGAGAACATTTCACACAGATCGGGTGGAGCTTTCTGGTCCAGGCTGTGTGCGGCCGATCCGCCGATTCTGCGGAATCCTGATACGCCCGGCCGGTCCGGACGGCGCGCTCCAGGTAGCCGAGGCGTTGGGCCGGCGCGACGACGCGGCATGGATCAGCGTCGCCGCCGCCGGCGCCGAGGTCGTCTTCTCACTGCATCCACGCAGTCAACAAGACCGGGACGATCTGCTGGTACAGCGGTTGCAGCGCAGCGCCCCGGTGCACGACATCGCGGCCGCGATGATCCTGCACCGCTTCGTACGCCGCGATGTCGCCGACTGGCGAGGACGGCAATACGCGGCGCAGGGCGAAACTTGTACCACCGCCGACGAATACACCGACGACGACCTCCAGTTGCGCGGTACCGACCACGCGCTGCTGGAGCTGTTGGCCCGAGACGGCCGGACAAGCTACACGCTGTTGGCCCGCGCCACCGGCATGAGCATCGGCCGGGTGACCCGCCGTATCGCCGCACTGCAAGCCGGCGGCATCCTCTACTTCGACCTCGACATCGCACCCGCCGCCACGCCCACCCGCACCGCCGCATTCCTATGGTTGCGAGTATCACCCGCCCACCTCGAAACCATCGGCCTCGCGGTCGCCGAGCACGAAGAAACCAGCTACGCCGCCGCTATCACCGGACCATTCAACATCTTCGCTGTGCTGACCGCTGACAGCGCCGGCGACCTCTACCGGTATCTGACCACCACCATGGCCGCGCTCGAGGGCATCCACAGTTTCGAACTCTCACCGGTACTTCACCGCCTCAAGCAAGCTGGCGCCCTCATGACAGGCAACATTCTCGCGCACCCGAAACCTATGGCCGCCCGGGCACACCGGCCCCGGTCGCCTCACCCCTCTCAATGAGATGACCTTCCCGAGGACTGCGGCTGTCGGATGCTGTGCATAGCTTTGGCGTCTCGTTTGCTGCTTCGGTGGCGCACCAGCCGATGCGCTTGTGCGTTATCGCGACGGCAGGAACCCTGATGCGATGAACTCCCTGATGTAGGTGTCGAGTATCGGGCGAGTGAGGGGCGGGCACTCGATGCCGGTGTCCGCCAAGGCGGTACGGCTGTGGGCGTCGTCCCAGTCGAGATGTCCGGCGAGCCCGGCGAAGTTCGCGCTGAGCAGCGCCGCGCGGACGAGCGAATCGTCGCCCGCGTCGTTGCGCAGGCGGGACTCGCGGTCCAGCTCGGCGCGGACGGTCTCCAGCGGGGCGGTCGCGACCGGGAGGCCGTGGTCGCGCAGCGAGTCGAAGATGTCACGCACCGCCACCGGAGTGCGGTTGACCAGGTGATACACGATCTCCGACGCTGGGTGGGCCGAGATCTCGACGAGCGCGCCCGCCACGTAGTCCACCGGAACCAGTGACACCGTCGCGTCGCCGACATCGGGTGCGATCCCGAGGATTGCGGCGGCGCGGATCATGTTCCAGATCGAATCGTCGGCGCTGTTCACACCGATTCGGGTGTCGCCGCTGATCGTGCTGGGCCGATAGACGGCGACCGGAACCCCGCGCTCGCCCGCCTGCCGAACCAGTTCTTCGGCGACCCACTTGGAGGTGAGGTAGCCGTTGTCGGAGACCTGGTCGGCCCGCAGCCGAGTGTCCTCTTCGACGACGCCGGATTCCGGCCTGGTCGAGACGGCGGCGCCGATAGTGGAGACGAAATGGACAGGCTTGGCCCGCCGCGTCGTCGCCAGGCGCAGCACATCCCTGGTGCCTTCGACATTGGCGGCGCGTAGTCGAGCATAGGGATCGACGTGATTGACGCGAGCGCCGTTGTGGTAGATGACGTCGATGGTGTCGGCGAGGCGGTCGTAGTCGGCATCGGAAAGGCCCAGGCGCGGCGCGGCGAGATCGCCGGGGACCGCGATGATCCGATCGGCGACGGCATCGTCCCACAACCGGTAGCGGTGCAGCGCCAACCGAATCCGGTTGGCGCCCTCGACCTCGGTGTTCGCCCGGATCAGGCACCACACTCTGGCGTCGGTGCGGTGCAGCAGTTCCCGCAGCAGGTGGGCGCCGAGGAACCCGGTCGCACCGGTCAGCAGCAGCTCACGCGGCGGTCCGGTATGAGCGGCGGCGATCCCGTCGACAGCGATTGCGGCGTCGAGCACGGCGTCCTCGGCCGGCGCCGGCGTGTCCGTTCGCGTCGCCCCCGTGGCCTCGGCGAGGTGCGCGGCGAGGCCGCCCACCGTGGGTGTGGCGAGCAGCACCGACATCGGCACCTCGCGGTCCAGGCGGGACGAAAGTCGTTGGTGGAGTGTGAAAGCCATCAACGAGGACCCGCCGAGTTCGAAGAAATCATCCTCGACCCCGATCGGTGACACCGCGAGGACCTCGGCGAACACCTCGGCGATCGCGTGTTCGAGCGCGGTCGACGGCGCGACACCGGCCCGTGCGGTGAACACCGGCAGTGGCAGCGCCGGACGGTCGAGTTTGCCGCTGGCGTTGACCGGCAGCGCATCCAGGGGCAACACCGCCGCGGGCACCATGTACGAGGGCAACACCCGAGATACCGAGCGCCGCAAGCCATCGGGGTCGACTGCCGCACCGGGCGCTGCGACGACATAGCCGACGAGCTGGTCCCCGTCCTGCGCCGGTTTGACCGCGGCAGCCGCTTGACCGACGGTGGGGTCGGCGAGCAACGCGGCTTCGATCTCGCCGAGCTCGATGCGGTGACCACGCACCTTCACCTGAAAGTCGCTGCGCCCGATGTAGTCCAGTGCACCGCGCGGCGTCCACCGCACCAGATCGCCGGTCCGATACATCCGATCGCCGGGGCCGCCGAGCGGATTCGCGACGAACCGGCCCGCCGTCAGAGCGTGCGCGCCGTGATAGCCGCGGGCGAGTTGGACTCCGGCCAAATAGAGTTCACCCACCGCGCCGACCGGCACCGGTCGCAACCGGGTGTCGAGGACGAAGCTCTGGGAGTTCCCTTCCGGTGCACCGATCGGCACGCGTACCGAGGTCAGGTCGGTGGCCTCGACCCGGTGATGGGTGATGCTCACCGCGGCTTCGGTTGGACCGTACAGATTGTGCAGTTCGGCGTCGCAGACGGCGGCGAACGCCCGTGCGGTCTCCAGTGGCAGCGCCTCGCCGATAGCGAAAACCGCACGCAGTGAGTTCAATTCGGCGGCGGTGGCGTGCGCGGCAAACATCGCGAGCATGGCGGGCACGAAATCGGTGAGCGTAACGCGGTGCGCGGCGATGAGCCTGCCCAATGCTGCGGGGTCGCGGTGCTCGCTCGGTCCGGCAAGCACCAGCCGGGCGCCGGCACGCAGCGGCAGGAAATATCCCCACAGCGAGACATCGAACGTCGCGGGAGTTTTCTGCAGGTACCTGTCGGCACCGCTGACACGGTACTGCTGCTGCATCCAGACGAGCTGGTTGACGATCGCGTCGTGGCTGACCACAACGCCTTTCGGTCGACCGGTGGAGCCGGAGGTGTAGATCACGTAGGCGGGATGGTCGCCGCGCAGTGCGGCGCCGCGCTCGGCATCGAGTACCGGTTCGGGACTCAGTTGCGAGAGATCGAGGGTGTCGACGGTGTGCGCGGGAGCGACGGTGAACGCGTCACCGCTGGTGGTCACGACGCACCGCGGTGCGGCGGAATCGAGTACCGACCGGATCCGCTCGTCCGGATGATCCGGATCGATCGGCACCCAGGCCCCGCCTGCCTCGACGATCGCGGTCAATGCGACGACCTGATCGATGGACCGCCGCATGGCCACCGCCACTACCGTGTCGGGTCCGACGCCTTGTCGAATCAGCCACCGGGCCAACCGATTACACCGGTCTTGCAGTTGCGCGTAGGTCAGTGCCTGCGCTCCGCAGACCACTGCGACGGCGTCCGGTGTCGCGAGCGCATGCCGCCACAGCGCGGTGGTCAGGGTCTCCGGCGCGACCGGGAGGTCCGGTCCGGCCGACCAGAACCGGATCCGCCGCCGCTCGAGCGGTTCCATGATGTCGATATCACCGACCGCGCCGATCGGATCGGCGGCCACTTCGTGCAGGATGCGCAGATAGCTGGCGAGGAATCTACGCACTGTCGTTTCATCGAAAAGGTCTGTGGCATAGCCGAATCGGATGTCGATCGGGCCCGGGGCGCCGTCCTCGTCGTGGGTGTCGACCACCGCGATGTGCAGGTCTGTCTTCGCGGTCCTGATGTCCGCGTCGTAAGACGAGAACGTGAGGCCCGACAGTTCGACATTGGCCTCGGCGAAGTTCTGGAACGCGAAACCGACCTGATACAGCGGATGCCGTCCAGGGGACCGCACCGGGTTGACGGCATCCACGACCAGTTCGAACGGCACCTCCGAGTGCGCGAAATTCACCATGTCCCGATCGCGGGTCCGGGTCAGCAGATCCGCGAAGCTCTCAGCGGGGTCGATCCTGGTTCGCGATACCGTGGTGTTGACGAACATGCCGACGACATCCTCGAGGGCGGCCTCGGCGCGATTGGTCATCGGCACGCCGATGGCAATGTCGGTGCCGCCGGACAGGCGGGCCAGCAGGACGGCCAAGGCTGTCCGCATCACCATGAACAACGTGGCCCGATGGGTCCGCGCGACGGCGAGCAGGTCGCGATGCAGCGCGGCGGACACCGTGCGCTGCTCGCCGTCGCCGCGCAGCGAGGCCACCGCCGGTCGCGGGCGGTCGGTCGGCAGGTCGAGGTCGTCGGGCAGCTCTGCCAGTTCCTGTGTCCAGTAGGCGAGCTGCCGGGACAACGGCGAATCCGGGTCGTCGCGCGAACCGAGCACGTCCTGTTGCCACAGTGCGTAGTCGGCGTACTGCACCTCCAGTGGCAGCCAGGTCGGTGCGTCGTCCGCGAGCCGCGCGGCGTAGGCGATGGCGACATCACGCGCCAAGGGGGCCAGGGAGGAGCCGTCGGCGCAGATGTGGTGTGTCGCGCAGGCCAGCACGTAGCTGCCGTTCACCCGGAGCAGCCGAGCGCGCAACGGCACTTCCGCTGACACGTCGAAACCGCGCCACAACGTCTCGCGCACCCGCTCGTCCACCGCGTCGGGGTGCGTGTCTTCGGGCACGAAATCGGCAACAGCACTTGATGTTTCGAGTATCAGCTGGTGCGGTCCGATGGCGTCCGCCGGGTACATCGTGCGCAGCGTCTCGTGCCGCTCGACGGTGTCGGCGAACGCGGCACGCAGCGCCTCGACATCGAGGTCACCCGACATGCCGAGTGCGAACCCCACGTTGTCCACTGAGGTCGTGGTGTCGAACTGGTTGCGCAGCCAGAACCGAAGCTGGGCGGGGGACAAGGGAATCCGCTCGGGTCTCGGACGAGCGACCAAGGCCGGTCGGGCCGTGGCCAGTCGCTGCGTCTGGAGTGACTTCGCCAGCAGGGCCACCGTTGGGTGGTCAAAGACCAGCCTGGTCGGGATCTGGGCCTGCCATGTCTCGCTGAGCCGAGCGGCGACCTGGGTGGCGAGCAGCGAATTGCCGCCCGAAGTGAAGAAGTCGGAGTCCGGCCCGAACTGCTCGTGCCCGAGCACCCTGGCGAACACCGCGGCGATCAATTCCTCGCCGAGACCCGACAGCGGTCGATGGACGAGGCGGTCCTCGGATCGGGCACGTAGCGCGGCACGATCGGTTTTGCCGTTGGGGGTCAGCGGGATTCGGTCCACGATGGTGATCGAGGTCGGCAGCATGTACCGCGGCAGCCGCTGCGCCAAGGTGTCGGCAAGGGCGGCCGGGTCGGGCGATCGCCCCGGTACCGGCACGACATAGGCCGCCAGCGTGGTTTCGCTCGCGGCGGTCCTTCGGTCGACGGTGACGGCCGCGCGCACCTCGGGATGCGTCGTGAGGATCGCGTCGATCTCGCCGAGCTCGATCCGGAAACCGCGGACCTTGACCTGGTCGTCGGTGCGGCCGAGGTAGTCGAGATCACCGCCGGTGGTCCAGCGGACGAGGTCGCCGGTCCGGTACATCCGAGTGCCGGGCGCGCCGTGCGGGTCTGCGGGAAAACACTGCGCGGTCAGCCCGGCGCGACGGTGATAGCCGCGGGCAATGGCGAGACCGGAGATATACAGCTCGCCCGCGACGCCGACGCCGACCGGGCGCAGTTGCCGGTCGAGCACGCGCAGGCGCATGCCGCGCACGGCCGATCCGATGGTCACCGGCGTCTCGGGCGACAGCGGCGCGCTGATGGTCGCGACGATGGTGGATTCGGTGGGCCCGTAGGCGTTCCAGAATCGTCGTCCTGCCACCGCCCAACGGCCGACCAACGCGGGGGGACACGGCTCGCCGCCGACGATGATGCCCTGCAGGAAGTCCAGTCCGGTCGGCTCGACCGAGGCCAGCGCCGACGGAGTGAGGAAGGCGTGGGTGACCCGATGGTGCGTGATGAGCTGCGCCAGCTCACTACCGCCGTAGATCGTCGGCGGGGCGATCACCATGGTTGCGGCCGCGCCGATGGCAAGTAGCAGTTCCAATATCGAAGCGTCGAAGCTGGGTGAGGCGAAGTGCAGGATCCGCGCGTCGCGGGAAATCGTGTGCCGCGTGGTGAGTTCGGCGCAGAGCCCGGCCAGGCCGGCGTGGGTGACCGTGACGCCCTTGGGCAGGCCGGTCGAGCCGGAGGTGTAGATCAGGTAGGCCGGGTTGGTGTCGCGCATCGGCGTCCGGCGGTCGAGGTAGGAGATCGGTGTCGGCGACTGCGCCGTCACCTGTGCCTCGAAGTCGGGAGCGTCCAGCGCGAGCCACCGAACCTCACCCGGCAGTACCGCGGCGTACTGCTGCCTGGTAAGCCCGAACTGCGCACCGCAGTCGGCGACCTGGAATTCGATGCGTGCCGAGGGGAAGCCTGGATCGATGGGTACGAACGCCGCGCCGGTCTTGGCGACCGCCCAGACCGTGAGCACCGAGTCGATCGATCGGGGCAGGGCCACCGCGACGGTGGTTTCCGGGCCGATCCCCATCGCCAGCAAAACTCTGGCCATCTGCGATGAGCGCACGTCGAGGGCACGATAAGTCAATGTGGCGTCGTCGCAGACGACGGCCGCGCCGTCGGGATTGTGCTCGACGGCCGCGGCGAGCAGCGTCGCCAGCGTGGGCGCGCTCGACCCGGAAGCCCGACGTGAACGTCCACGGCGCGAAGACGAGGAAGCCTGCCGGGTACCACTGGTCAAGTTCTCGTCCTGCCGCGCGATGTGAACAAACGGGCCCGATGTTATAACGCGATACTCAGCTGCGCCACCGGTGGGAAGTAAGGATCCAGCTACCGCCTGCCCTGGCTATCGGCCTTCGCGCTCGGCCTTGCTTCGCTCGATGCAGAACTCGTTTCCCTCGGGATCGAGCAGCGTGACCCAGCCGAGCCCATCGGCGGTGGTGGTCCTCGTGCAATGTCGCTCCCATGCCGATGATGCGCTCGACCTCGTCGTCACGCGTCCGCTCGGTGGGCATCCAATCGAAGTGCAGACGGTTCTTCACACCTTGCCCTCGGGCACGCGAATGAACAGCAAGCCCGGCGCAAGCGCGGGCGCCTCGACCAACACCTCGTCGTCGCCTGGCTTATCCTCCTCGGACACCGGCCGGCCCGATCGCGGTCCACATCTGCGATATCTATTGCTACTCAACCATTCTCGAATATTTCCAGTCTTGACAACGGCGCATCGATTTCGTGCCATAGTGAGACCGTGGTCTGGCTTCGTAGTGTCGCCATCGCCATCGCCATCGCCTGTTGTGCCCTGTGGGTCACGGCCTGCCAGAGCTCCATCGCGCCACCGACATCGCCGAGCGGCCCCGCCGCCCCTGCACAGGACGACAAGCCCGGCTCGGGTGACCAGCGGATCACCATCGAATTCGGTGGCAAGATCCGCTCCTATGTGGTGCATGCGCCGCCGAGCTACGAGGGCAGCACCGCCCTGCCACTCGTGGTCGCCCTGCACTTCTATCCCGGTGACGCGGCGCGGATCGCCACCACCAGCGGCTTGAATGCCAAGGCGGACAAGGAAAACTTCCTCGTCGTCTATCCGGAGGGGCACGCTTCCTGATACAACGCCTTCCTCTGCTGTGGTTCGGAAGACGATGTCGGCTTCGTCAAGACTGTCCTCGCCCGAATGACCAGCGCCTGGAAAGCCGACTCGAAGCGCGTCTATGCCGCAGGCATCTCGAACGGCGGCGATATGTCCTTCAAGCTCGCGGTGGAACTACCCGGCACCTTCGCCGCCATCGCCGCGGTCAGCGGGGGGTTCTTCGGTTCTACCGCGGCGGAGCCGTCCTACAAGCCGACGACACCGGTTTCGGTTATCACCTTCCTTGGTGGCAAGGATCGCAACTTCGGTCGATTCGACACCGGGATCACGCAGTGGCAGGAGCGACTCGCCTGCGCTCCAGGGGGAGCGCAGGCCGACCTGGCCAATGGCATCACCGTCGCGACGGCCACCTGCGCCGACGGCAGCACGGTCGAGATCTACCGGCTTCCCGAGATGGGGCACTCGTGGCAGGGCGCCGCGCAGGGCGAACTTTCCGATGCGCAGGCCGGGGTGAACGCGACCGACCTCGCTTGGGACTTCTTCGAAGCCCACACAATCCACGGTCGATGAGGCTTCAGGCCCTGGACGCGACCTGCTCCGCGGGGGTGATGGGGACTGGGCGGCGGGGATGGTCGGCCCGGCCGTGCGGGGTCGACCATGCGGCGCCTCCCCATCCGTTCTTCACAGCCCACGTAGTCCACGGTCGATGAACCGAATCATCCAGTCGAAGCTGACTTCCGGATCGCCGGTCCACTGGAAGCCGCCGGATGCCTGTAGGGACGCGAATCCGTGGAACATCGAGCGCAAGGTGCGCAGGGCGTGATCCATCTCGACGTTGGGAATGTCGTAACCGCGCAGCACTGCCACCATCGAATCGAGCACGCGACGACTGGATTCCAGCAGGGGATCGTCGGGGCTGGTGAACTCGGCTCCGACGGTGGCGGCGTAGCGGCCAGGGTGCGCGACGACATATGAGCGGAATGCGCGGGCGAAGGCTGCCAATGCTTCGGTGCCGGAGCGGCCGTGCATCGCGTCGCGAACGGCGCGGTCGAGTTCGGTCATCGCGAGCACGGCGATGCCGTGTTGCACATCGGCCAGGTTGGCCACGTGCTTGTACAGGGAAGGTGTTCGGACGCCGAGCTTTTCGGCAAGCAGACCCATGGCCAGGTTGTCATAGCCGACGTCGTCGGCGAGTTGGGCACCCGCACGGACGACGTCGGCTGTGGTCAGCCCGACCCTAGGCACGAGCCTGCTCCGCGAGGAACCGCAGCGCGAGTTCGGCCACCCGGTCCGGCGCGTCCGCGTGCGGGTAGTGCCCGGATCCCTCCGCCACCGCGACGGTGCCGAGACCCGCAGGCATGAGAGCGACGATGGCGTCGCCTTCGGCTTCGGGGTTCGGGAAGTCGGGGTCCTCGGTGCCCATGATGATCAGCGCGGGGCTACTGATGTTCGGCAGCTGCGCCTCGGCATCGGCGGGAGTCGACTTGCCGGTCTTCATGAATTCCGCGAACCGGCCCGGTTCCTGCAGCTTCGCCGACAATTCGGCCATGTACTGGTCGTAGTCGGCAGGCTTGATCGGGTAGGCGACGTTCAGGTAGCGCATCCACTGTCCGAGGCTCTTGAAGATCATGGTGTTCATCAGCGGCACCAGCCCCTTGCGGTAGCGCGGGACAGTGAACAGCGCGCCTGCGGCGAGCTTTTGGGTCTTGGTGAACGGGTTGAGTTCGATGATGGCGCTGACAAGTTCGGGCGCTTGTGCCGCAGCGATGGTGGCGGCCCCGCCGGAGATGGAGTGTCCGATGATGACCGCTGGACCGCCGAGGTGGCGGATCAGAGCCAGCAGGTCGCCCGCGACATCGGTCCGCGAGATCGCGTCACTGCCGTCGTGGGACTTCCAGTTCATGCTGGACTCTCCGTGTCCGCGCAGGTCCGCCGCCGCGACCCGGTAGCCGGCGGCGATCAGCTTCGGCGCGAGCAACCGAAAAGCCTGGCGCCGGTCGCCGATGCCGTGCGACAGCACGACCAGTGGGCCATCGCCGGTCACGTCGTAGGCGATCTGTCCACCGTCGATGGTCAGGTACTCGGTCATGTCGAACTCCCGTTGCGCTGGTAGCTAATGTTGATAGCCATAAAGCTAATACAATTAGCCAACCGTGTCAACACTGGCTTCAGGCCCTGGATGCGACCTTCGGCGCGGTGTCGACGGGGGAGAGGGGAGTGGGGGTGGTCCGGCGGTACGGAATCGTTGCGGTGATGGCCGCGGCGACGAGGGCGACACCGCAGCCGATCAACAGGCCGGTGCGGAAGCCTTGCTCCGAGGGCAGGGTGTGGCCGCCGAACCGAATGCTCATCTGGGACAGGACGACACCGACCACCGCGGCGGCGAACGAGGTGCCGATGGAGCGCATCAGGGTGTTGAAGCTATTGGCGGCGGCGGTCTCCGACTGCGGCACCGCACTCATGATGAGGGCGGGTATCGCGCCGTAGCCGAGGCCGACACCCGCATTGCAGACGAGGGTCACCACCAGTAGGCCCCAGGTGGAGCCGAGCAGCACGATGGATGACGCGTAACCGAGTGCGATGACAAGGCATCCGGTGAGCAGGGTGACCTTGGGTCCACGAGCCGCCGACAGCGTGGCGCCCAGCGGCGAGACGACCATCATCATCAGCCCGGCCGGTGCCATCCACAGGCCCATGGCCAGCATTGATTGGCCGAGGCCGTAGCCGGTGGCCTCCGGCAACTGCAGCAGCTGCGGCAGGATCAGCGCCTGCGCGTACATCGCGAAGCCGACCACGACAGATGCCGCATTGGTCAGCAGCACCTGTGGCCGCGCCGTGACGCGCAGATCAACCAGTGGATCGCGGGTGCGCAGCTCCCACCATCCCCAGGTCGCGAACACGATGACCGCGGCGGCGAACAATCCGAGGATGGTGCCGCTGGCCCAGCCCCAGGTTGCGCCCTTGGATACCGCGACGAGCAGGCACACCAGTCCGGCGCCGAGGCCGAGCGCGCCGAGGAAGTCGAAACGGCCGGCCGATTCCGCGGCCGAAGTGCCCGGCACGTACAACCAGATCAGCACGGCGACAAGGGAACCGAGGATCGCGGCCGCCCAGAAGAGCACCTGCCAGCTCGTGTTCTCGGCGACGGCGGCGGAAATCGGCAGTCCGAGTGCGCCGCCGATGCCCAGCGACGAGCTCATCAACGCGATCGACGAACCGAGGCGCTCGGGCGGCAGCAGGTCGCGCAGCGCGCTGATACCCAGCGGCACGATGCCCACCCCCATTCCTTGTATCCCGCGCCCGATGACCATCGGAGCCACCGAGGCGGCCATGGCGCAGACTGCTGATCCCGCGATGAGCGGGAGGCACGAGATCAGCAGCATTCGGCGTTTGCCGTACATATCGCCGAGCCTGCCCGCGATCGGGGTGGTCACCGCGGCGGAAAGCAGGGTTGCCGTGATCACCCAGGAAGCGTTGGAGGCGCTGGTGTTCAACAGTTTCGGCAGGTCCCCGATCAGGGGGACCACGATCGTCTGCATCAGGGCCGCGACGATGCCTGCGGCGGCCAGCACGCTGAGGATGCCGCCCGGTCGTGTGGTTGGCGAGTGCCTGTCCACGTATTTCTCCATCTCATCGGGAAGATCGGTCGACGTGTACGATACATGTCGCGTGTAATATACACACTGCGTGTGTCATGCACGCCGTGCGTGATATACCTGCTGTTGAACCGCCGCACCGACAGAAGGGGTCAGGATGGACAAGCCCACGCAGCTGATCGAGTTCGAGACCATGCTGCTCGGGCGGTACAGCCTCGCCTCTCGGCGTGGCCTGCTTCGCCTGGATCGCAGTGCGTACACGCTGCTGTGTCGACTACGCGGGGAAGGCCCGATGTCCATCGGCCAGCTCAGCGACGCCCTGGGTCTGGAGGCGTCCACGCTCCGTCGGCAGACCGCCGCGATGATGCGTGACGGACTCATCGAACGGATCCCCGCCCCCGACGGCGGCATGGCCCGCAGATTTCGGGTGACCCCGGAGGGGGAGCAGCGACTCGACAGCGATCGTGCCGACAGCGTGCGCGCCCTGGACGACATCATGGCGAGCTGGTCACCCGAAGACGTCGCCACCTTCGCCGCCTACCTCGAGCGGTTCAATACCGACATCGAGCGCTATCACGGCAGACCGTGGCCGCGTCTCACACCGTCGGCGCTGGACCGATAAGCGTTCGATTCGGGCTCGTTCCGGAAACGGCAACGATAGTTGCCGGCCGGTCTGGCCGGAGAACATCCTTGGCGCCGTGAATGAAGAAACATCAGCAGTGAAACAAATAGCCGTGGTTTATCACAGCGGCCATGGGCGTACGGAATGCTTCGCAAAGCATGTCGTCGCAGGCGCAAGGAATGTGGCAGGTGCAGAGATTAGTCTGCTGAAGGCTGACCAGCTCGTCGCCTCGCCTGCTCGGTTGGCCACCTATGATGGCATCATCTGGGGTTCTCCCACCTATTTCGGAGGCGTCTCCGGGCCCTTCAAATCGTTCATGGATTCGACATCGCCCCTTTTTCGCACTCAGGAGTTGCGCGGAAAACTTGCCTCCGGCTTCACGGTTTCGTCGTATCCATCGGGCGATAAACAATCAACCCTGATGTCCATGGTGGTTTTCTCGATGCAGCACGGGATGTTGTGGGTCGGCAATCCGCCGAACTTCGAAAAC
This sequence comes from Nocardia sp. CWNU-33, assembly GCF_046764895.1. NCBI lineage: Bacteria > Bacillati > Actinomycetota > Actinomycetes > Mycobacteriales > Nocardiaceae > Nocardia > Nocardia sp. CWNU-33. Next base: position 70,519 of record NZ_JBKOQN010000018.1, read on the forward strand.
AATGTCGGCGCGACTACGGACCCAGCTGTCGATCGACTCGGATCATGGACCGGCGCAATGGCGCAAATACATCACAAAGCTCCCGTGGATTCCTTCGACAAGGGAGATCTCGAGACCGCGAAACTCTTCGGTGTGAACTTCGCCAGAACGTTGCATCGGATCTGAAGTCACACTCGGGCGGCTCGGTTGTTTCGGCGACCGGGTGTCCGAGGTCGAGTCCCCGGTCATCGCGACACCGATCCACATCGGCCACGCCGTCGAGGAGTCTCGATGATGTGGCCGGCTGTCTGTATGTTCCGCCAGCGCGGGCGGGCCCGTACTTGACCTGGAGTGCACTCCAGGTCGTAGCGTCGGATCTCGGTAATCACGACCCAGACCTGCCGCTGGACATCGCATCCGGCGTACTGAAGGAGGAGATCCCGCAATGATCCCGACCAGGAAACTCGGCGAACTGACCGTAGGTGCGCAGGGGCTCGGCTGCATGGGGATGAGCCAGGCCTATGGCCTGCGCGATAACGACGACGAGTCCATCGCGACCATTCATCGCGCGCTCGATCTGGGCGTGACCATGCTCGACACCGCCAATGTGTATGGGCCCGAAACCAATGAGCGGCTGGTCGGGCGCGCTATCGCCGATCGCCGTGATCGGGTGGTGCTCGCGACGAAGTTCGGCATCGTGTGGGGCGAGGGCGGCACCTTGGGCGCGCGCGGTGACGCCGCCTATGTCAAGCAGAGTTGCGACGAGTCGCTGGCCCGCCTCGGTGTCGACCACATCGACCTCTACTACCAGCATCGGGTGGATCCGAACGTCCCGATCGAGGAGACCTGGGGCGCACTTTCGGAACTGGTCGCCGCGGGCAAGGTGCGCTACCTCGGCATCTCCGAAGCCTCGGCCGCAACCATCCGCGCCGCGCATGCCGTGCACCCGATCACCGCGCTGCAGAGCGAATGGTCGCTGTGGACACGGGACATCGAGGCCGAGGTGCTGCCGACCTGCCGCGAGCTGGGTATCGGCATCGTGCCGTTCTCCCCGCTCGGCCGCGGCTTCCTCACCGGCGCCATCACCTCCACCACCGAACTCCCCGCCGACGACATGCGCCGCCAACTACCGCGTTTCGCCGACGACAACCTCGACCGCAACCTCGCCATCGTCGCCGCCCTGCGCGAGCTGGCCGCCGAAAAGGACATCACCGCAGGCCAATTGGCCCTAGCCTGGGTCATGAGCCAGGGCGAGGACGTAGTCCCCATCCCGGGCACCAAGCGCCGCACGTACCTCGAGGAAAACGTCGCAGCCGCCGACATCACCCTGACCGCAGACGATCTCGCCCGCATCGACACCGCCGCCCCCTCAGGGGCTTTCGCGGGCGCGCGCTATCCGGAGCGCCTTGCCCGAGTCGTCGGCCGCTGACCCGACCGCTTACCCCGAACAAGGCTTGGGGCATAATACGAAAACAGCTCCGTGCCAAGGGTCCTTGGACTAAACGTAGATCGAATTACGTAGATCTGATCTACCTCGAGAGGAGTGTCTGTACCAGCTCGTAGGCATGGCTGCCATGCGCCCGATCTTCGGCTCCGGCCGGGGACAGGGCGCGTTTCGGTGAGTGAAGCGGTGCGGTCAGCGGGTGAGTTGCGAGGCGGCGGCTTCGGCGCTGAGGTCCGACAGTGACAGCAGGTGGGCCGGTGGGCGATCGAGTATCGGGCTGCTGTCCGCGTGCAGATCGGGGTGGATGTGCAGTAGCTCGCCGGGGGACATGCGACGCCAGCCGGGGTCGGTGTCCATCGGCTCGCTGGCGATGACCACGGTCGGGGTTTCGGCCGAATCGGCTGAGTGGACGCGGATGGTTCCCTTGCTGCCCGCATGCCGGAGTTGTTCTCCTGCTTCGCGTTTCAGCATGTAGAGCTCGTGGGTATCGGGGTAGCGCAAGGCCCACAGCTCGGTGGCGGTGGTCAGGATCAGGTTGATCGCGAAGATCGGCAGCTGGTCGGCGACCCATAGGGTGGCGTCGGTGATCCCGGCGGTGATGTCACCGCCGTGCGCATCGATGTGTTTGGTGATCAGCGCGAAGAATCGTTCCGAGTCGGTGTCGCCCTGCACCAGCGCACGGTAAGGGCCCAGCTGCTCGTCGAGTCGTGGGAGATCTTCGATGACGCCGTTGTGCGCGAAGATGCGTCCATTCTGGGTGAACGGATGGGTGTTGTTCACGGTGCGGGCACCAGTCGATGCGTGGCGGACGTGGGCGAGGAAGGTCGCCGACTCGCGGTGTTTGGCTTCGGTGGCGAACTGGCGGTCCGCGTAGGCGGCCAACGGCTGCTTCTCGACCAACGGCCTGCCGTGTGTGTCGAAGGTGCCGAGGCCGGTGCCGTCGGGGTTCGTCTCGCTCTGGTGGTCCAGGCTGTCTTCGGCATCGAGGAGCCAGAAGGTCGCCTTGACTCGCTGTGGGGACGCCGTCATTCCGAAAAGTCGGCACATGCCGGTCTCCTCCGTTATCCGAGCGCTGTGGCCGGTTTCGTAGCGGCGTGCCCATAACGGTCCGACAGCCCGCCGGGCACTAACAGTTCGGCCCATTGCGCGGTCAGGTCGAGCACCTCGGCGGCGCAAGAGTGTCGTTCGGCCATTCGCTCAGTGTTGCGCTGGAAACCGCATTGCCTCGATCGACACGCTCGACCGATCTTCCTGGGTAGGTACAGATGGCCGACTTCGCTGGTTCGGCTACGGCCCGATGCGATCCAGGAGCCAGCGCGGACCGACCGTCACGGCCCCGAGCGCCTCGACTCGATCACGCAGTCCGCGATCCGCCGTCACGACGGTGATCGACCGGCCGCTGTCCTGCGCAGCGGCTGCCGCCACCACACCGACGATCGCGTCATCTCCCGATCCGTCCGCTGACACCACGCGCAGGTCGTCCGGGTCTGTTTCCTCGGCGACTGCGCTTTTCGCCGCCCCCTCGAGCACGACGACCACATCGGTCGGTTGCTCCAAGTGTTCTTTCAGCGAGGTCAGCTGCGTGAGTAATCGCCGGGCCGCGCCCGCACGGTCGCGCCACCAGCCATCGGGCCGCGAGCCGACGACATTGGCAGCGTCCACCACGATCAGCGGAACTTCGTCCTTCGTCACGCCCTCAGTCTCCTCCGCGGGGAATCCGAGGACGTTCGGTCTATACGGGGCGGTAGAGCTCGTGGATGGGCGAGCCGGTCAGTCGTCGGAGATCGCCAGCAGCCGAGCGCCGATCGCCAGCAGTGCCGCATCGACACCGGGGCGGGATCGCAGGTGGGGCATCAGCGCGATGTCGTTCATCATGGTCTGCACGGCTTGCACCCGGATTCGGGCATTGATCGGATCCCAGTCGGGGTGCACCTGAGTTGCCAAGTGCACCCACTCCGCGATGTAGGAGTGCTGAGCCGCTCTGGCTCGGTGTCGGTCGGCGTCGGGTAGGTGCATGGATTCCGAGACGAGCAACTGGACCAGGTCGGGGTCCTCGAAGGCGAACGCGCGGTAGCTGCGCAGCAGTCGGAACATGCCGTCGCGGGCGTCCGCGGCCTGTGCGAACGTGCGGTTCATCTCCATCTGCATCCATTCGTCACCACGCGACATCGCGGCGACCAGGATGTCGGATTTGGTCGGGAAATGGTTGTAGACGCTGGGGCCGGAGATGCCGACGCCGGCACCGATATCCTCCATGCTCACGCCGGCGAATCCGTTGCCTGCGAAGAGTCGTGTTGCCTCGGCCAGGATGGCCTCGCGCCGCGATTGCCGGGTCAAAGACCCGAGGTGCTCCGTGCGCGCGGCGGACCGATCGGACAAGGCGATCGGCGCGTCGACGATGGTCGTGACGAGTTCCTCGATCAGGGCGCTGAACCCGGGCTCCGGAAGCGAAAGACTATGGAAGGAAAGGCTGTTGCCGGTCGCGAGCGCGCACCAGGCCAGCAGATCGGACGCCGCCGCATCCAGCTCGGGCCTGCGTTCGCTGATCAGCTCGGCGAATCGCGCGCCGATGCGTTTGGTCACCGCGCGTAGCGCCGCGCGATCATCGACGGACAACTGGCGCGATTCGCGGCGCACCAACACCCCGACCCGCCTGTTCTCCAGCATCGCTGTCACCACCGTTGCGATGAGGTTGTCGGCGGTGGCTGTCACCAGCACACCGTCCAGGGTGTTCAGCGCTTCGCCGACGACGGTGGCCAGCAGATCCTGCTTGCCACGGAAATGCCGGTACAGCGCCGAAGGGCCGATGGCCACCGCCTCCGCCACATCGCCCATACCGACCTTGGCGTAGCTCTTCTCGTAGAAGAGATTCGCCGCCGCACGCAGAATCAGCTGACGCCGATTCGCGGGCCTGGTGCCGCGGACGGGGTCGCTGAGCGTGCGCTCCTCCGACCCGCGCACCATGCCCTTTGCCTCCGATCATCGCCATACAGCGAGCGTGTGATGTTACCGCCTCGGCCCATTGCGTGCGGCCGCCGACGCTGCGGGGCACTCGTTGTCGGCGGGACCTGACGGCGACCGGGCAACTATCGAAAGGCAAGCCGCGCAGACCCTGACGCCGCGTGTCAGCGCCGTGTCAGCGGAGGCGGGCAACGTTCCCTGCATGCCGGACGCATGAGGTACCGAATGGCAGGGACTCGGCGTCGTGGCGAAGAGCCGATCGAAAGGGATTGAAATGTCTGATACCGCATTGTCCGAATTCGTCGAGGCCACGGCGACCGAGCTGGACATCCCCGGTGTCGCGGTCGGAGTGTGGGTCGGCGGTAAGGAGGTGTTCGCTTCTCATGGAGTGACCAGCCGCGACAATCCGCTGCCCGTCGACGCGGACACCGTGTTTCTGCTGGGCTCGGTGTCGAAGACCTTCACCGCGACCGCGCTCATGCGGTTGGCCGCGGAGGGGCGGATCGACCTGGACGCGCCGGTGCGGCACTATGTCCCCGAGCTGGAGCTCGTCGACGAGCAGGCTGCGGCGGAAATGACGGTGTTCAATCTGCTCAATCACACTGCGGGACTTGGTGTGCGGCTCATCGTCGAAACCGGTGACGGTGACGACGCGCTGGCCGGGTATGTGGCGCGCATGCGCGAGCTGGATCAGATCGCGCCGGTCGGCGCGCGGGCCTCCTACAGCCAGGCGGGATACAACCTGCTCGGGCGGATTATCGAGAAGGTCACCGGTCTCACCTTCGAAGCGGCGGTCGCGTCGCTCGTCCTCGAGCCCGTTGGGCTGTCGAACACTGTCTACGCGCCTGCCGATGTCATGGTTCGGCGGTTCGCGGTCGGTCACAACCTCGGCGCGGACGGCACCCTCGCCGTCGCGCGGCAGTGGAAGGACACCCGCGGCAACAACCCCGGTGGCGGTCTCGCGTCGTCGGTGTCGGACCAACTCCGTTGGGCGCGTTTCCAGCTCGGTGACGGCCGGGCGGAAAGCGGCTTCGATGTGCTGCCCTCCGATGCGCTGGTGCGGATGCGGGAACCGACGGTCGCGTTGAAGGGCAGCACGCTCGGCGACGCGTTCGGCATCTGCTGGTTCCTGCGTGCGGTGGACGGTGTGCGCACCGTCGGGCACGGCGGGTCGGGCAACGGCCAGTTCGCCGAGCTGCTCATGGTTCCCGAACACGCCTTCGCCATCACCGTCATGTCCAACTCGGGACCGGACGACGGCATCCTGTTCAACCAGGCGGTCGTGCGCTGGGCACTGAAGCACTACCTGGGAGTGATCGATCGGCAGCCGGTGCCGTTGCCCCACGACGAGGTGCGGGCACGAGAAGTGGTGGGCGACTACGACATCGATGTCATGCGGCTCACCATCGATGCCGATGGCGAGGGGCTGACGGTCGCGGTCGGCATCAAGCCGGAGATCCGCGCGGCATCCGACACCGAGCTCCCCCCGGACCTGCCCGCGGCCGGCCTCGGACTGCTGCCCGACGACGAGTACGTCGTCACCGGCGGCGGACTCCAGGGCCAGCGCGGCTACTTCACCCGCGACGAACACGGCGCGATCGTCGGGGCCGACCTCGCAGGTCGGCTGTTCACCCGTGCGCCCGACGCCGCCCAGTAGGCGAAACAGGGGCGATCCCACCCGCCGGCACAAGACCAACGGGACCTGGTGGCGGACGTTTCGGGTGCTGACACCAGGTCTCGTCGATCGTTCTTCGGTCAGGATGGGGCGAGCGATTCGGCGATGGCGGTACGACACAGACGGCTCGACCGCCTTCCGGCCCCGGCATATCCATTGTGGCAGAACAGGACCCTTGCGATCAGTTGACTGCGGTCGCAGGCCGAGGCCAACGCCGGGCAGGATCGTCGGCTGCCCGCCCCGGGGAGATCCTCGCTCCTAGATGTTGAAGCCGCCGCCGCAGATCAGGGTCTGGGCACTGACGTAGTCGGATTCGGGGGTGCAGAAGAGGTAGACGGCGCCGGCCGCTTCCTTGGGCGTGCCTGCACGGCCCAGCGGGATCATCTGTTCCATGGCGGCGAGCAGGTCGGGGTTGACTCCGACCTTGATTTCCTTGCCCTGCACGTCGATCGTGCTGTCGCCGTCGGCCGACGCTTCGGTGAGCCGAGTCTTGATGAAGCCGAACGCGACGGTGTTCACGGTGACGTTGTAGCGACCCCACTCCTTGGCAAGAGTCCTGGTCAGGCCGGTGATGCCAGCCTTGGCCGAGGAGTAATTGGCCTGTCCCGCATTACCTCCCGTGCCGGCAATCGACGAGATATTGACGACCTTGCGGCAGGGGATCGGCTCGCCGGCCTCCTTGGCCTTCTTGGCGGCCGCGGCGATCACCGGCTGCGCGGCGCGCAGAATCCGGAAGGGCGCCTTGAGGTGCACGTCGAGGATGGCGTCCCACTGCTCGTCGGTCATCTTCTGGATGACCGAATCCCAGGTGTAGCCCGCATTATTGATAATGATGTCCAGGCCGCCGTAGTTCTCGACCGCGGTCTGCACGAAGCGCTCGCCGAAGTCGGCGTCGGTGACGCTGCCGATGCAGGAAACAGCCTGTCCGCCTGCAGCTTCGATCGCGGCGACCGTTTCCTTCGCCGGTTCGGCATCGAGATCGTTGACCACGACCTGCGCGCCTTCGGCGGCGAGCTTCAGCGCGATCTCACGGCCGATGCCACGGCCGGAGCCGGAGACAATGGCGACCTTGCCATCCAGAGTTCCCATGTGCTGTATGTCCTTTCGGGTGATCAGACGGCGACGACAGCGTCGCCGGTCAACGTAACGGTGCCGTCGGCGAGTGTGACGGCCAGTTCGAGGGTGGCACGGCATTCGCCGTCGACCCGGTCGATCGAGGTGACTTTGCCGGTGACGGTGGGCTTTGCGTGCACCGGCGTGATCGCGGCGAAGCGCACCCGGTAGGAGCGAATCGCCTGCGGGTCGACCCAATCGGTGAGCAATCGGCCGAGGTAGGCCATCGACAGCATGCCGTGGGCGAATACGTCGTCGAGTCCGGCGGACTTGGCCACATCGATGTCGATGTGCATCGGGTTGTGATCGCCGGACGCGCCGGCGAACAGCGCCAACGTGGTACGGGAGATCGGGCCGATCGACAAGGGCGGCAGTTCGTCGCCGACCTCGACGGCTTCGGTGATCGTCACTTGCCTGCCTCCGGATTCCGCACGACGATCATGCTTTTCAGCTCGGCGACGAGTTCACCGTTTGCCCTGGTGACCTTGGATGTCTTCTCGATGAATTCGAGCGCGCCGCCCTTCTTGCTGTAGACGTTGCCGATGGTCGGGGTCGCGGTGAGCACGTCGCCCGCGACCGCGGTCGAGTGGTAGGTGAAGGACTGCTCGCCGTGCAGTACCCGGCGCAGGTCGACGCCCAGATCGGCGAGCCAGGCGAAGGAGTCGGGGTTTTCCAGTTCGATGCCGAACAGGAAGGTCGGGGGCACCGGCAGATCCGCGTGGCCCGCGGCGCGCGCCGCCTCGAGGTCGGTGAAGACCGGGTTGGTTTCACCGATCGCCTCGGCGAAGAAGCGCAGCCGTCCCGCATCGATGGTCGAGGTGGTCGGCGGGAGTTGCTTGCCGATCACGCTGGGGTCCACCGGCATCGGTCAGCTCACCTTCTCGTACAGGGTGACGACCGCCGCGCCGCCGAGTCCGATGTTGTGCTGCAGAGCGACTTTCGGATCGCCGTCGACCTGTCGGGCCGCGGCCTGTCCGCGCAGCTGCCATACCAACTCGGTGCACTGGGCCAGCCCGGTCGCGCCGAGCGGGTGGCAGGCCGCCGGACGGGTTGGTGACGACCCGGCCGCCGTAGGTGTTGTCGCCGTCGTTGATGAACTTCTCCGCGGTGCCCTCCGGGGTGAGGCCGATGGCCTCATAGGTGAGCAGTTCGTTGGCGGTGAAGCAGTGGTGCAGCTCGACGACGCGAATGTCGGTGGGGGACACGCCGGATGCTTCGTAGACCTGTTGGGCGGCGGCCTTCGACATGTCGTAGCCGACGATCTTCGTCATGTCCTGCTCGGTGAATGTCGACGCGAAGTCGGTGGCCATCGCCTGTGCCTTGATCACAACGGAGCCGTCGAGACCATTCTTGCGCGCGTACTCGTCGCTGACGATGACGGCGGCGGCCGCACCGCAGGTGGGCGGGCAGCGCTGCAGGCGGGTCAGCGGGCCGTAGATATGGGGCGCGGCCAGTACTTCTTCCACGGTGACCGCGTCCTTGAACACCGCGAACGGATTGTTGGCGGCATGCTTGCGCGACTTCACCGAGATCTTCGCGAACGTCTCGGGTGCGGTGCCGTACTTCTCCGCGTACTGACGCCCGGCCCCGCCGAACATCTGCGCGGCGAAGGGGGATTCGTCGCGCTCCTGAATACGATCCATCACCGCGTTGAAGCGAGCGAACGGCGTGGGCCGATCGGTGTAGCCCATGGCGAGCGCGCCACGCTGCATCTGCTCGAACCCGACGGCCAGCACGATGTCGGCCGCGCCGGATTCGACCGCTTGCCTGGCCAGGAACAACGCGGTCGAACCCGTCGAACAGTTGTTGTTGACGTTGACCACCGGAATCCCGGTCTGGCCGAGACCGTAGACAACTGCCTGACCGCAGGTCGAATCGCCGTACACATACCCGGCATAGGCCTGCTGAATCGCCGAGTACTCGACCCCGGCATCCTGCAGCGCCGCTCGCGCCGCCTTCGTGCCCATCACGTCGTAAGTCTCGGATTTGCTTGGTGTGGTGAAGGGAATCATCCCGACCCCTGCAACCACGGCTCGTCTGCTCATCGCCATCCCTCACGCTCATCGCTCGAGCTAGTTGATATTCACTTAGTGAACACCAGGCGGGTTTGGTTGCGCAATGGCCGAGCCGTCACTGACTCACGCCCAGCACACAGATACGCCGTGTCGCCGACCTCGAGTCGGTGACACGGCGTATCTGTTCACGGGTTCGGCCGTTCGGCGGCCACCAGGGTTTCGCTCATGGCCATCGCTGCGGCGTTGAAGGCCCTGACCCGTTCGGTTTCCCGGCAGGATTGCCATGCGAAGCCGCGTTCGATGGCGGTGCGTCGTCGATGGGGACGTAGGCGACGTCGGGGCGCATGTGGTAGCAGGTCATGTGGGCTCCGACGACGAAGGCGGCTTCACCGGCTCCGACGCGGGCCAGGATCTCCTGGCCGCTGTATCCCACTCCGGCCCGCGCGATCGGCCGCCCGCTCGGTGTCTGCCGGGGTGCGCGATCATCGACCATCGCGGCAGGCAGTGAACCTGGCATTCTCAGCAAGCCGACGGTGGCCAGGTCCTCCAGTGAGATCGAGGTGCGTGCAGCCAGTGGATGCCGGGAAGACATTGCGAGCATGCGGGTTTCGCTGATCAGGACCGGGCCTACGCGGCGGCCCGCGCCCGGTGTGAGTACGGTCGAAACCACGACATCGACGGACGGAGCCGACAAGATGACGAGTGCCGACGTACTTGCCGATGCTTACGGGCGTATTCAAGAGGTGGTGCACGAGGCGGTGGACGGCCTGACCGAAGACCACCTGGCCTATCGGATCGACCCGGGCGCGAACTCGATCGCCTGGCTTATCTGGCACCTGACACGGGTGCAGGACGATCACGTCGCCGACGTGGCAGGCGTGGAGCAGGTGTGGACCGCGCAGGGCTGGTACGACCGGTTCGGCCTGCCGATCGACACGCGCACCGTCGGATACGGCGACCGTCCCGAGAATGTCGCCGCCATCCAAGCCCCTGCCGACCTGCTCCTCGGTTACTACGACGCGGTCCATGAGCAGACCCTGCGGTTCGTCCGAGGTATCACCGATGAGGACCTCGGCCGGATCGTCGACACCAGATGGGACCCGCCGGTCACCCTCAGCATCCGTCTGATCAGCGTGATCTCCGATGATCTGCAGCACGCGGGCCAGGCCGCCTACATTCGCGGAGTGATCGAGCGGACGAAGTAGAGCGTCCGGTGCGCACTATCACGCGCTGAAAAATCAGACCGCCCCACCGTGGCTTTCCTGCCGAACCGAGGGCATCAGGCCGGTGCGCCGACCCAGGTGGTGAGGGCTTCGGTCAATCCGGCGGTGGTGGGTTCGTCGGCGGCCCAGGCGACGTAGCCGTCGGGACGCAGCAGTGCCGCGGCCGGGGCCGCAATGTCGCCGACGCCGGGGATGATCCAGCGATCGGTACGGCTTTCGGCGGTGACGATATCGACCCGGTCGTGCCATTGCGGTATGGCCGGAACGTCGTTTCCGTCGAGTACCAAGAGCACCGGCCGACCGCAGCGCAACAGAGTGTGGACTCGGGTATCGCCGCCCTTTGTCGTGAGGTCGGTGTCCGGCACGCGGCGTCCGGCCAGTGGATGGTCGACTTTGGTGTCGTAGCGGATATCGAGGGCGGTGATCATGAGGCCGAGGCGGTGGCGCACCTGGTCCATGTCGATCAGGTCGCTCATGATGTCGCGCAGCGCGTCGGTATGCGGGCCGGAGCGTGATAGTGCCGTCTGGGCCCTCGTGTTGTGCAGGACGCGGGCGGCGATGGGGTGGCGCTCGGTCTCGTAGGTGTCGAGCAGTTCGTCGGATGCGTTGCCGCGCAGGGTCGCAGCGAGCTTCCAGCCGAGGTTCACCGCATCCTGCACGCCCAGATTCTGGCCCTGGCCGCCGGCCGGGTAGTGGATGTGGGCGGCGTCGCCCGCCAGGAACACCCGGCCGACGCGGTAGCGATCGGCCTGTCGCGCGGCGTCGCCGTAGTGCGTCACCCAGCGCGGGCTGTGCATACCGAAGTCGGTGCCCGCGAGCTCGATGAAGTTGTTGCGGAAGTCCTCGAAGGTCAGCTCGGCGCCGCGCTCGAGGACACAGTCGTGCCGTTGCACGACCAGCCGGTACCAGCCGGGCTCGAATTGCACCGCCGAGAAATCGCCCGCACCGCCGCGCTGACCGAAGAAGGGATGCGCGGGCGGATCGGCGAGTTCGACGTCGGCGATCATGCCGGTCACGGTCGCGTCGGTGCCTGCGAAGTCGATGCCTGCGAGCTTGCGGACCGCGCTGCGGCCACCGTCGCAGCCGACGAGGTAGGCGGCGCGAATCCGGCGGGGCCCCGCCGGTCCGCCGACCTCGACCTCCACACCCGTCGCGTCCTGGTGGAATCCGACGACCGGCGATCCCCACTGCATCAACGCGCCCAATTCTGTTGCGCGCCGATCGAGTTCGCGCTCGATCACCGATTGCAGCACGGCGAGGGTGTAGGGGTAGCGGGTATTGAAGTCGCTGAAGTCCAGGGGTAGTCCGCCGAAGTGTCCGGCCTGGATGGGTTGACCATGCGTAAGGTGGCCGCGGCACTCCATGTGCAAGCGCCCGCGCTGTATTGGCATGTCAAGAACAAGCGGGAATTGCTGGATGCGATGGCGCAGGCCGTCTTCGTCGATGCCGTCACCGGGGTCGAGGCGCCGCGGCAGGGCCAGAGCTGGCAGGACTGGCTGATCGCGCTGGCCGGGCGGTTGCGCGGGTCGATGCTGCGCTATCGGGACGGCGCAAAGTCCTGGCAGGCACCTACATCAGCGACGAAGCCATGTGGCGCACGGTGGAATTGACCCTGCGCATGCTCGAGGACGCGGGTTTCTCCAAGACCGATGGCGGCCGCGTCTTCCCGATCATGCTGCACTACACCGTCGGCTTCGTCATCGAAGAGCAGTCCCGCACCAGCATCGAATACGCCGACGCCAACCCCTACGACCCCGACCGCCTCGAACAAGTCGTCGACCCCGTTCGCTACCCGCGCGCCGCTCAGTTGGTGGCAGACCTCTTCGCCGGCGATGTCGATGCGGAGTTCGATTACGGTCTCCGCATCATCCTCGCCGGAATCCTCGCTACCCGAACGGTTCCCGAGCGCTCGTAACGAGATGCGGTCACTGAAATGGTGATCTGGAAAACTCGGCTGACCGGTTCGCTATCGGCTGTGCTGACGGGTTGCTCAACAATGTGCTGTGCTGGGCTGCGATGTCAGTACCAGTGATGTTCCTGCCAGAATGCCCATGCGCCTGCGGGGCTGCCATACGCCTTTTTCATGTAGTCATATGTCCAGCGGATTTGGGTCACTGGATTGAACAGCCAGTCGGCGCCGTGGGTGGCCATCTTTTGCGGCGGCAGGGCCTGGCCGAGCCCGTACGCGCCGCTGGCTGGGTTGACGGCCAAGAAGTCCCAACTGCTTTCGCGCATGACGACATTGTCGAAGGCCCAGAAATCGTAGAGCGGCACGATCGACATTGCCATGAGTCTGGTGGCCGCACGGACCGGCGACAAACTGGAGCCGACCCGCGTTTCCGCGGAGCCGGAGGGCAACGTGGAATCCGCATGGGGGACGGTGGCATCGAACTGTGCGGGTGCGGCAGTGGCGGGAGCGACCCCGATGGCGAGCGCGCAGCTGGCCGCTGCGAGGGCAGCTTTGACGTGCGGCACGACTTGCTCCTTCGCGTCCGGTGAGTGAAGCTCGAAGCTGGTAACGCCACATTCAGCAAATCACTGGTCAGCCCCACCGTGCGGCATACCGCCCGGAGTGTCGGCCAAGGAGACGTTCGCGGAAGTGGGCTAGCGGTAGTCGGGGTTCTCGAAGTCGAACCGGCATCCCGCGTCCCACTCGGAGCGCTGATTGCCGTGCGCGGGAATGCCGCCGTTGTCCTTCAGCATGCGGGCAAGGTGCAGCAGATTCCAGGTCATGAAGGTGGTATTGCGGTTGGTGAAGTCATTGTCGGGACCGCCTGAAGCAGGATCCAGATAGGACGGCCCCGGTCCCGCTTCGCCGATCCAGCCCGCGTCGGCCTGCGGTGGAATGGTGTAGCCGAGATGTTGGAGGCTGTAGAGGATATTCATCGCGCAGTGCTTGACGCCGTCCTCGTTACCGGTGATCAGGCACCCGCCGACCCGGCCGTAGTAGGCGTACTGGCCGCGCTCGTTGAGTATCGAGGAATTGCCGTACAGCCGCTCGATCACCTGTTTGGTGACGGAACTGTTGTCGCCCAACCAGATCGGTCCGGCCAGCACCAGGATGTCGGCGTCCATCACCTGCCGCTGCAATTGCGGCCACTCGTCGGTGGCCCACCCGTGCTCGGTCATGTCCGGCCAGACCCCGGTCGCGATGTCATGGTCGACGGCGCGAATATGGGAAACCTGAACCCCGTTCTTCTCCATGATTCGGGCGCTCACGTCGATGAGTCCCCGGGTGTTGCTCGGTTCGGGCGACCGCTTTAGAGTGCAGTTGATGAACAATGCCCGTAGATCGTCATAGCTGGTCATAGTGGTCTCCTCGGGTACCACGACATGCGGAATCAGCCGGATCCGGATAGCCACAGGTCGGCAGGGCATCGACCTGAGAATCGAACGATATCCCGCTTCGCGCCACTCGGCAGCCGCTCGAGTGGCACCGTCACCATCTCGTCATGGACCTACGCGGCGGTCAGTCGAAGGTGTCATACCGTCACACTAGGGTTTCACACGGATGTCAGGGTCAACCTGTTGTGAGGTGATCGCATGCGAATCGGAGAACTGTCCACGCAGACCGGAGCCAGCCCGCGCCTGTTGCGCTATTACGAAGAGCAGGGCCTGATTTCGGCCGACAGAGAAAGCAATGGATACCGCAACTACGGTGCAGATGTGCCCGTGGTGGTGCGACAGATCCGTGCGTTGTTGGCGGCCGGGTTGTCGACCGAGGTGATTCGCGACATACTGCCCTGCGCGCACGGGTCCGCACCGCAGCTGGAACCGCATCCCGACATGCTCGCATTGCTGCGCAGGGAACTCGACGCCCTCGAGGCCAAGATGGACTGCCTTGCCGAAACGCGGGACATCCTGTCCTGCTACCTGAATGCGACCACCGCACTGCGCGATCGGTGCTGAACTGATCGACGGTGCACTTGCCGTCAAATCGGGTATGCGCGCAGTCGGAGCGCGACGCAGCAGTGCTGTTGGCGCCCCGCTGATCCAGGTCGTGGCCGTTCCCATGCTGTGGTGGGTTGGCCTCGGACCTCGCCGAATCCGCCGCACTGGATCGGTGCGCGACGGATTCGCCGATGTGGCACCGCGATCAGGTCACTGGTTCGAGGCTGGGTGGTTTCCAATCACCCTCGGTGATCTGAAAGTCATGTGCGATGGTGCGGATGATAAGCAGCGGCACCGACAGCAAGCGGCTTGCGAACGCTCGGGGGCGATCCGCTGGACGACTGCGGCGGGTCGGCGCGCCGGGCGGGCCGCAATCGTCCGGCATCGGCGATCACTTCAGCATGTCGATGACCTGTCGGGTGGTCTCGGCGACCAAACCACTGTCCGCTTGCGCCGTGGGATCGGAATGTGTTGTCAGCACCGCTATTACGATCGGCGCCGTACTGCCGACCGGCCAGGTGACGGCGACGTCGTTGGCCGATCCGTAATCGCCGGTGCCGGTTTTGTCGCCGGTCTTCCACTCGGCGGGCAGGCCGGCGCGAATGCGGGTTGCGCCGGTGGTACTGGCGAGCAGCCAGGTCGTCAGCTGTCGTCGCTCCGGCTCTGCGAGCGCATCGCCGACCGTCAGCGCCCGATAATCGGCGGCGAGTGCGGCGGGGGTCGTGGTGTCGCGCTCATCGTTGGGTATGGCGGTGTTGAGGTCCGGTTCCCAGCGGTCGAGATGGCTGACCTGGTCGCCGAGGGTTCGGAGGAACTGGGTGAGGGCCTGCGGGCCGCCGAGCAATTTCAGCAACTGGTTGCCTGCGGCGTTGTCGCTCTTGGTGATTGCGGCGTCGCACAACTCCGACACCGACATGCCGCTTTCGACACGAGGGCCGGTGACCGCCGAACCGCCGGCGGCCGCGACCTCTGCTTCGGTGAAATGGATGATCTGATCGAAGTATCCGGTGTTGAGCGGATGTTCGCGCAGCAGCGCGGCGCAGGCGAGTGTTTTGAAGGTCGACAACATCGCAAACCGTTCGTCCTTGCGGTACCCCACGGTCTTACCCGAGCGGGTCTCGATCGCGAACATCCCGAGCCGGGCCTGGTGCAGCTGCTCGATGCCTGCCAGCCGGGTATCGGAGGGCTGGACGGTGGATGCGGGAGCCGGGCTCTGCGTGGCGGACTCGCATGCGCCGAGCACCGGCAGTAGCGCCAACGCCAGCACGGCAATCCGCGAGCGGACCAGTGCACTCCTGTTGAGCTGTCTCATGGGGGCACCACATCACAGAACTGGTACGGCTGTCCAAGACCAAAAGGTGCGAGAACCGATATTCGCGTCGATATCGTTGCACGTCGGACGGGTCGTCGCGGCTTCGTTGTTTCGGGCGGCAACGGCGTCGGCCGGTGATCCGGTATGCATGGCGCCGCTTCGCGAATGTGTCGGGCTCCCTGGTGGCCACCCATGATCGATACGCGACAGCAAGGGAGCCGACGATGACCGACCCGAACCGAAACCACGTGCCCACCGCGGAGACCGACAGCGCGACAGCAGAGTTCGTGCGGCATCGGGAACTGCTGTTCTCGGTCGTCTACAACATCCTCGGCAGCGTCGCCGACACCGAGGATGTGCTGCAGGAGACCTGGCTGTCGTGGGCGCCGCGGCGCAGTGCGATCGCCGGGCAGATCGACAATCCACGGGCGTATCTGGTGCGGGTCGCAGTGAATCACGCGCTCGGCAAGCGGACAGCGATGAACCGGCGCCGGGAAGACTATGTCGGACAATGGCTTCCGGAACCGGTGGTCACCGTGCCCGACGAAGACGATGCTGCGGACGCGCTGATCCGCACCGAATCGTTCTCCATGGCGCTGCTGGTGGTGCTCGAAACGCTGAGCCCGATCGAACGAGCGGTATTCGTGCTGAACGAAGTCTTCGGCTACACGCACAGCGCGATCGCGGAGATGATCGATCGCAGTCCGACCGCGGTCCGTCAGCTCGCCTACCGGGCCCGCCGGCGTGTGCACGCCCGGCGGCCGCGGCAGCAGGCCGACCCACGGGTGCGCAGGGCGGTCACGAGCGTTTGGTCGCCGCCGCGATGGGCGGCGATCTCGAGGAGCTACTCGCCGTGCTCGCGCCGGATGTGACGCTGTGGACCGACAGCGGGGCGAAGGGTCCTGCGACCAGCCTGCGGCCGGTACACGGACTGGCAGAGGTGATCGAGGTCTTCCTCGCGGTCGCCCGCGGACTACCAGATCACTTACCGGGGCCGTCAGCGGCGATCCCTGCGCAGTCGTCTTCGATGGCAACGCGCCGCTCGCCGTCGTCGTCCTCGACGTCTCTCCGGACGACACCGTCCGCGGCATCTACTCGGTGACCAACCTGGACAAGCTCACGACCATCCGATGACCGAAAGGACCGACGGCCCTGCCGACGCGGATCCCCGGTGCGGGCTCGGCGAGGCCGCAGGCCCGAGACTGCGCGTTCAGCGGTGCTCGAGGTCGGCGTGTTCGGCTGCGGGCGAGCGGACGTCCTCGCCGCGTGTCGGGGCGAACCAGGTTGTGTAGAAGGTGATTGCCAGTGCGCCGAAAGTGCCGAGGATCGCGATGCCGAAGGGGACCGGGTAGTTCGCCATCGGAAGGGCAAGGTAGCGGATGCACAGCAGCACCCCCGCGAACACAGCGATACCGAAGGTCACCAGCCGGATCCGCGCGCGATCCCAGCCCCGGTCCGGGTCGCGCAATGCGGACTCGACGGTCAGGCACAGCGCGGCGCCGACGACGAGGTCGATGCCGTAGTGCGCGCCGAGCCCGAGCGTCGCGACGAGGGTGCACACCAGCCAGAATGCGCCGCCCCAGCGCAGCCACAGCGGTCCGCGCCGGGAGTGGATGAACAGCGACAGTGCCCACGCAGTGTGCAGCGAGGGCATGCAATTACGCGGCGTGAAATCGTCGAACGGCATGGATTCGACCGAAGCCGGCACCAGCGGAACGCTATTGGGCCACACGTTCGCCAGTTCCATACCGTGGCCCCACGACCCGAATGCGAGGATCGGCCCGACGACAGGGAAGACCACGTAGAAGACCGGGCCGATGAGGCCGAGTGTCAGGAACGTGCGCACCAGGTGGTGCCGCGGCCACAAACCTGTGGTGACACCGCGCAGCTGCCAGATGGCCACCACGATAGCGGCGACAGGAAGCTCGAAATACACCCAGCGCACCAGGCCCAACGGCACCGGTCCCGCCACCTCGAGGGCGTGGCCGACGAGCCACGACGGACTGCCGAGTGCACGATCGGCCAGTTGCACATAGGGATCGAGGACTTGTGGGGACGTCCATGCGGTGATGTCCAGCCAGATCTCGCCGACCTTCGTCGCGAGAATGAGCAGCGCGCCGAGGGCGACGGTGTGTAGTGCCGTTCGACGCCGGGTGCCGGTCCACCGCAGTGCTGCGATGACCGCCAGTAGCGTGAGCACGATGGTCGGGCCATTGCCGACGGTGAACGGTCGACCCTCCAGCGTCCGGATGGTCACGAAGACCAGGTCGAGGCCGACCGCGGCGGCGAGTGCGGTCACACGGACCCGGGTGGTCACGCCGACCAGTGCGAGCAGGAAGCCCGCCCACGGTGTCGTCGCGGACTTGGGTGTCCCGGCGTAGTCGCGGAAAAGGCTGGTCAGCGGGCCGAGAGCGTGGATATGGGCGGCTACGATCTGGCCTGCAACGAGCACCGATATCGCAGCGATGATCCCGCACCAGACGGCCGCCGCTCGACGCTGCTGGAACCGCGCAAGACCCACCCGCTCGGGAGGTGAGGTCGAACGGCCCTGCGCGTCGTGAATAAGCATTCGGTCATCGTAAACATGATGTGAACACGACCATGCGGGCCGGTTAACGGAGTCCGATCTCACCCGCGATCGCGAAAACCCGTGGCTGCCTGCCGAAGCCGGTCACCCCCGAGCCTACCGGCGACCGCGCGGCCGTTGTCTCGGTGACCCGGATCACGATCGGGACCGGATCGCTCCGATGCACCAGGCGCGACACGGTGCCTACGGCCGATGCCACTGCCTGCGGAAGTATCCGTCGGCAGTGGCCTGCGTCCGGCGCTGCCGTCGGGTGCGCACGGGGTGACGCGAATCGCGTGCGCTACACGTCAGCGCTGATCAGCTCACGCGCCGGTTCCTCCGGCGGACAATCCTCGGGCGGACAATTCTCGGGCGGACAATCCTCCGGCGGGAGTAGCAGGCGGCGGCGCGTTCGCCGGTACGCCCACTGCAGCAGACCGATTCCGCCGATTCCGGCCACCGCGGTCGCGACGCTGACCTGCCAGCCCGGCGGGGCCCAGGTGAGTGTCAGCTCGGCGTTGTCGGTGCCTGCCGGTATATCGGCGGCGAGGAAGGTGCGCGCCACCGTTGTCGCCGGGATCTCCTTGCCGTTCAAGGTGATTCGGTGGCCGGGCCAGGCGAGCCGCGCAAACACCACACGACCGCCGCCGGGCGAGGTGACACGGGCATCGCTGCGGAAACTGCCCTGCGAGATCGACGTGGCTGTCACGTCGCGGGTATCGGCGATCACGCCGTTCACGGTGGAGATGCGGCCGCTTTCCCGTTCCAGTACCCAGATGTAGCGTTCGTGGCCGGGATAGTCGACCCACTTCCAGCCGGACGGCGCGGCGTGGTCGCGGGCGTCGGGATATTGAGCGCGTTGCAGCACCACCCGGTCGACCTTCATCAGGTCGACAATCGTTCTGCCGGTGGACGGTTCGATGGTGAAGGCGCGGCGGAACGCGTCATCACAGGTGCTGCCGTCCCAGGCCATGCACACCAGGTCGCTGAACGCCCCGTGACCGATGGGGGTATAGCCGTTGACATAGTGGAGCCCGAGGTCCTTTGCGTAGCTGCCGATAGCCAGTGAGCCGTAGGCGCCCGCGAGGTTCTTGTCCTCCGGCCCCACCAGCACGCGGTCGGCGAGTTGCAGTGTGACACCGTCGAAATCGGGGAAGGCGGCGATCATCGCCGAACGTCGCTCCGGGAAGTTGTAGGACATCGGGGTCGGGGGCGCGCCCTGCACCTGAGCGTAGGCAATCGGGAACATGGCTACGATGGTCAACGCACACGCGGGCGCCGGTCCCCGGGTGCGGGCGAGCCACACCACCGCCGTGCCGATCGCGGCCACCACCGCGACTGCGACGAGATGCCGCACGATGAGTTGCGGAGCGGCTGAGAAGGAACGCGCGAGCAGCAGTCCGATCAGGACAGCGGCGGCGATCGCGCGCCGGCGCGACGACGCGAAAGTGCCATAGCGGCTGAGTAATACGCACACCAGCACAAGCAGTGTCAAGGCGACCATCGGTAACACGCGGGCCGGCCAGCGCAGCGGACCGATCGCGCCGGGGCCCGCGGTCCACATGAGCACCGCCGTCGCGAAGAACGCGATCCCACTGAATTCCCGCACCGACTGCCGCGCCGCATGCCAGCCGACGAACGCCAGCGCCGGAATCAGGAACCACGCTATGTAGACCATCGGCAAGGGCTGGACATACCCCCACCAGGCAGTGAATGCCGGCGTCGTGCTCGGCAGGCTCGCGTTGAACGACTCAGACCACGGCACCGTCAGGAACGGATCGTTGTGGATCTCGGCGCTGCCGCGCCAGGTCACCTGTGAGGACAGGATCCCGGGCAGGTTGGCCACCGCTGCCGCCAGCGCAGCACATCCGGCCGCCGCGAGCAGCCGCATAGATGGGGCCCAGCGCCGCTGATAGACGACCTCACCGGCGGCGATCGTGACGATCATCAACCCGGATTCGACTGCGGGGAAAGCATATTGGACCGTCAGCGCCAGGTAGAGGAAGGCGAAAACCGGGATCGGCCCACTGCGGCCGCGCGTGTAGTGCACCGCCGATGCCCAGGCATGCACAAGCCACGCCGTGGCGGTGTGTGAGGTCACCCAGCTGGCCTCGTCGAAGAACAGGAACCAGCCGCTCAACGGGAACGCGACACCCGCGACCGCCGCCCACGGCGTCCGGGCGCCATAGACCAGGCAGATCCGAAATACCCCCAGCGCGGCGATGATCGAGAAAACAAGCTTCACCACCGTGGCGAACACGGCGAGGTTGTCCATCGACGGCGCGAGTAGATAGACCAGCAACTGGGGCGGGTTGTACAGCCCCGCCTCTTCCAGGGCGTAGTTGCCCGCCATCCACTCCCAAGGCGCCAGCAGCGGGAAGTGACCCGCACGCAGTTGGGTGCCGAGCATGACCCACATCGGGCCGTATTGGGCTTCGGTGTCGTCGGTGTAGAAGTGCCGAACGTTGGCCAGCAGGACCGCCGCATACCCGGCGATCACTCCGACTACGGTAACCGCGCCCCACCGGTATAACTCTCTTCGCGATTCGATTACCGCACCAGCTCTCACGATTGCCGGACCGTATTCGAATCGAGTTAACGGAGCAAGTCGAAAAGATAGCCGGGTGTGGGGAGTGAGCTAGGGCCGCCCGAGTGCGGACGACGCGTCCTGTTTCCTGTCGAGGATCGTTGCTCGGCGGAAGCGGGGCAAGCGTCACGCTGGTCGGAAAGTAGTTGAGCTCCAGCCTCTTCGGCCCGGCCTGGGAGTCGGCAGGCTGCGCGTGGTCGTCACCGCCGCGCGGCTGTGCTGTGCGGGTGCCTGGCACGGGGTATCAACGTGTGGACGGTGAACGCGCCGGGGCCGATTACCGCGATGAGGAAGAACGACCAGCAGAACAAGACGGCGGTTTCGCCGCCGTTCTCGATCGGCAGTATGCCGTGCTTCAAATGTACGAAAAGGAATGCGTAGGCCATCGAGCCCGAGCACAGCAGCGCGGCGATTCTGGTGCCGAGTCCGAGTGTGACGAGCCCGCCCGCGACGAGTTCGATCACACCGGCCCACCAGTTCGGCCAGCTGGCGAAGGCGGCGACCTGGCCGCCGTGCGGCGCTACCGGCTTTGCGAAGAGGGTGGACATGCCGTGGATGGCGAACGAGAGGCCGACGAGGATGCGAAACAGGCCGAGAACGATCGAGCCGGGACTGCCGGCCGCGGGTCCGGTGTTCGCATCGGTGGTTAACAGATGCATGACACAACCTCGACTACGTGACATCGGATGATCGGGAAAATCACCCGTACTTGTCACTACGGTCGGCGGCGGTGAATCGTTCAGTCGAGTGTCGGGCCCACTACCCCGACCACGCGTGCCGCACCTACCAGCGGTGGCAGCCGGGGTTGATCGAAATACCGTCGACCCGCTGATGGGTGCATGCAGTCGCGCCTGATCAGCAGTCGACCATCCAGATCGTGGAGGCTGGTTATGGCATATCGAGAAACGGCGTCATGCGGTCCGTATTGGCTGGATCGCATCTCCCCGGATGCGTATGAGTGGGTAACCGGACAGGCCGTTGCCGAGATCGTGCGACGGTGGGTCGCACCATGCAGCACCATGCCTCGCGAGCTCGAGCACGCGATCCAGCGCCAGGTGTTCGACGCTGTCGCGGGATCGGCTAGCAACTGTGTTCTGCGGGATCTTGATATGTCTGCGATCAACGACTACGGAGATCCACACCGAGTTCCATGAGATCGTCGTCATCGACCGAACGGCTCAGAAGGTTCGACTGATAGTGGCCTCCGACGACTGAACGAGTTCGCGGTGTCTTTCGCGCCAGGTCCTCAACTCTTCGGCCCTGGGCGACTGCTAGGAAGGATCGGTCGTGTCGGGCGGGTCGTTGTGTTCCGGTTTACTCTCGGCGGCGGCCTCTTTACGCGAGGCGAGCAACATCGCGACCATGTCCAGCCACTGCGCGAACAGGTCGTCGCGGGCCACGTCCACCACGGCTCCGGTATACGCGGCCGACATCCAGTTACGCGCCAGCAGCGTTGGCGCGGGTCCGATCAGCGGCTCCGGTAGTCGTAGGGCGTCATCGAGGCCGAGCGAGCGGACGCAGTGGGCCAGAAAGGTGAGGGAATAGGGTTCGACGGCCAGCTTCTCGGCCTGCATTGATGCGGCGATGGCGGCTTCGGTGAACAGTGCTCTGCGTGCTGGACCGGATTCGGCCATGCCGCTGGTGAGGGCTTGCTCGATGTCGACGCCGCTCAGGTCCTGGTCTCGCCGTCGGGGTGTGGTGCTCATTTTGGCAGCTGAACTTCGATCGGAATGGGCCATCCACCGGTGGGCGACCCCTCGCCGTCTGTCAGCGCACCAATGCGTCCGTCGATAAATTCTTCTTTGGTCACCCATTCGGTGAATCCCCACGGATTATAGATCTCGAGTTTGCCGTCCTCGGCCCCGATGATTATCATTTGGTGTGTGTCCCCTGCTCCGTGGTTCGAGTCGTCCGTAATGAGTGAAACCGGTTTGCCGGATTCCACTGCCGCCTCGATCCGAGGTAGGGCCGCCGCCCGTGACTCCGCGTCGGTCAAGGGTTGATCCTGGTAGTCCGTACCCGTCGATGGTGAAAACATTCTGTCGAACAATCGAGTGCGGTTGTCCTCGTGATAGCGTACCGAGGGATCCGCTGCGTCGGTGGAATGATAGGACTCCACGAGCCGCTTTCGGAACGCGTCAAGGCTGTCATCGCCCGCTTTCGCGCCGACGACGGCGGCGGGTCCTTGTCCGGTTGTCAGGCCGAGCATGAATGCCGGATCGGCATTCGCGCGTGCGGCGACGGTAGAGGAAGCGACGCAGTTATCCGCATCCTGACCGTAGACAGATATCGGATTGCCATCAGCGTTCGGGACCGACCGTTCACCGCGATAGCGGAGCACGTGCTGACCGTCTTTACCAGTGCCCGAGTTGCGATTGGCGATATCGGGCTGCAAGTGGTCGGTGAGCCATTTCTCGTCGTCTCCGTGCGGATGTATTTTGTCGTAGAAGTCCTTGATTTCGGCGCTCGAGTTCCCTGCCGCCAATGCCTTCCACAGGAAGGCAGCCTCGAGCGGGGATTTGGAATCCGCCAGTAGTTTCTCGAACGCGTCGCGGTCCGCAGCTGACATGCTGTGGAGTCGCTGGGATGCCCGTTGTAGCGCGGTCGGAGTCAGTACCTCGCGTGGTGTGGCGGCCAGCACGACCTTGGTCAGTGCGCTGACGCCGGATGCGTTGACTCGCCGCGCGCGGGCCCGCTCGGCCCATTGCCTCAGACAGCTGGCCGTTTCTGTGGCACCGGCGTCAAAATTCTTTGCGGCGATCAGGCGGTCATGGCAGCCGGTGCCCGCCATTTCGAGAATCGGGACCATCGTCATCGGCGATATGGACGTTGTGTCTGACGCCAACATGGCCCTCCACAGCCGGTTTCTGGCGGTTTTCAGCTGCGTGCATCCCTGATCATCGCTATCTCGCGCATATTTCAACGTCTCGGCCCAAGCCTGTAGAGTTTTGGTTCCCGCTGCGAACGCATCGGTAGCTGTCACCGACTCCTGGCCCAGGGCGTACACGGCTTGTCTCGCGCTTTCGGCCGCAGCGCCTCGCCATGCTGTGGGTAGATCTCTGCCCACTACGCCGTGCAAATCATTCCAGGCCTGCGACCATGCGCCTGTTGATTGTTTGTAAGCTTCGGCGTGGGCTTTGATTCGATCAGGAGATCCGCCAATGGCCGGCGGTTTCAGTGCGGCATCTATGGCTTGCACCAATAGCGACGGCACCTGCGCGAGAGTGGCGGCTTCGTTATCCATGATGTCCATGGCTTCTTGTAGGGCTTTTACCGCGCTCATCGGTAAGCTGGCTTCTTGTCGTGGGTCTCTTCCTTTTTTTGGCTCGGTGGGTCGTCGAGGGTCTCTTCCTTTTTGTTGCTCGGCGGGTTGTCTTGGGGCGGCACGATTGGCGGCAAATCGAGGGGGAGGGTTTTAGCGATATCGGCACCACCCTGGATATCGGCGTTCACCAGATCTCGAACGGCAGTGGTGAGCAGCCATGCGGCTTCGGCGAGTGCCGCAGCCGCCACATCGGTCTCACCCTGCCAGGCATCGTGGAATGTCGAGCACGTGGACTGGACACCTGCGTCGCCGAACATGTCCGAATTGCCAGGTACCGATTTGATCAGCTGCGATAGCGCGGCGGCAGCACGGTTGTGAGCGCGAGCTACGCCCGCGACCGAAGCAGGAAAAGTTTCGGGGTCAAGATATAGCCCAGAGGAAGCAGCATCGCTAGCTGGATCCGGTACTACCACGATCGAACTCCTCAGCCCTGGTCCAGATCGGCATCAGCGGTCAACTGCCGCCGGTCAAGTCGCACGAGTTCGACAGGGTTGCCCAAAGCGCCTTCTCCTATTCCATCTCCCGCAAAGCGGACGGGGCGTATCGGCAGGCAGAGGGCCGCCGGTATCGAAATCATACTACAGCGCAATCGATTTACCGGAAAGAATGGCATCGAATAGCGATGGGCATGATTACTAATAGTTATCGCTCGTCGTCACGCATCGAATAGTGATGAAACGATTACTATTGGTTATCGATCATTGCCACGTTTCACGCAGTAGCCGGAGACGTTGGTCGTATCGCCACACCACCCAGATGGGGTGGTGTGGCGCGGCCAGTGCACGCTGATGCCCTGGTCGGCGAACCAGGGCAGCGCTTCCCTTGTCCAGATGCAGTAAGCGACATGGGGTGATTGTTTGCCGAGGCGGTAGCGCCGCGTGCCCGGGGCGGACCGGGCTCGGACCTTCGGCGCCATCATTTCGAAGGTGGGTACTGCCGGGCCGGCGTCGACGAGGTCGGCGGGGGAGATCCCATCTGGGACATCAGCAGACGGGCGGCGGCCACGACCCTCGGTGCTGGCGGCGGCTGGTCGAGTCCGTGCGACACATCCTGAACAAGCACGGCTCTGCCAACCGCAGCCGGATCGCGGCCTGGGTGAGCAGGCATCCCGACCGGGCGGATCGCGTCTGCCCACTGTCCTGCGCCGGGTCGTGTGCACAACCGGAAGCCGCTGATCGGGTCGCGCCCGATTTGGGCTGCACGCCCGCGTCGGCCTGTAGCCGACCGTGGTGGGCCGGCTCCACCTCGTGGCGCACATGCGGGCCGCGAGAAGCGCGGCCGGCGCAACACGGCCGGAATCGGGATCCGGCGGATTCGCACGGAGTGTCGGAACGCATTTCGGCGAACGCAGGGTGCGGGGTGCGGGATTGCTCTAGCGTGCGTCACGCCTAGATGAGCGGTCTCGCCGAGGGATGTACCCCGATGTCCGTGTGGACACCGGGGCGGTGGGTGGTGCGCGAGAGGGGACTTGAACCCCTACGTCCGTGGACACCAGAACCTAAATCTGGCGCGTCTGCCAATTTCGCCACTCGCGCGTGATGGTACGACCGTCCAAAGACTACCGGGCTTGACCGCGATCGCGAAGCTCTGCCCGGGCGTGGCGTACTCGTCGGTAACCCCACCTGGGATTATAACGATTAAGTAACGGACAACATGAGGAGCGCTCATGTTTCCTACGCGTTAGTAACCGAGTGGACCAGCGGGTTCAAACATGAGGGTGGGTCATGTTCCTGAGCATTCTGGTACGGGAGTGCATAAATACTCGGTGGTACAGGAGGGCGCGCGCAGCAAACGTGAGGATTTCCTCATGATTTTGTGCCAAGCTCGCCCATATCAAGCCCATTGGTTGAGGAACACCTGCGCACCGGAGGGAGCGGCGTGTCCGCCTAGGGCATGTCGCCAGGAGAAGGAAGTCGAAGCGCCTTGACGATCAACGAGAGCACCGAAGCCGGGACTGCACGGAGCGCGAAGGTGGCCGCCCCGACCAAGGCGGGTGGGGCGCGGTCCCCGCTGCTGGATCGTTTGCTCGGCGGCACCCCCTACGCTTTGGCCTTCGGCGGCCAGGGCGCACAGTGGCTGCGTGAGCTGGAGGAGATCGGGCGCGACAGCGCGCTGGAGCCGGAGCTGACCGCGTTGGTCAACGAGGCGGCCGCGCTGCTGGAACCGGTTGCGGCACAACTGCTCGTGGTGCGACCGGTCGGTTTCGATCCGGTCGGCTGGATGCTCGAGGAGGAACTCGCCGACGGTGACGAGGGAGAGGCCTCCGCAGCGCCCTCCGAACAGGTGTTGCGCTCGGCCGTGGTGTCGATGCCGGGCGTGTTGCTGACGCAGCTCGCGGCGATGCGGGCGCTGCGCCTCCAGGGGCTCGATCCGGTCGAGAATGCTCCGGTGGCGGTCATCGGCCATTCGCAGGGTCGCCTCGCCGCGACGGCGGTGGAGACCGGCGGGCAGCGCGACGCCGAACTGCTGGCGATGGCGCAATTGATCGGCGCCGCAGCAGGTTTGGTCGCACGGCGGCGTGGGCTGATGCCGGTAGGTGAGCGCTCACCCATGGTCGCGGTGTCGAATGTGGACCCCGAGCAGCTGCGCGCCGTGGTTGCCGAGGTGTCCGAAGGCGTGGATCCTGCTGCGGCAGCGGTGGTTTCGATCCGCAACGGACGGCGCAGGGCGGTGCTGTCCGGTACCCCGACCCAACTGGAGCGGGTGCGGCAGCGTTGCGCGCAGATCCACGATGAACAGTCCCGCGAGCGTGACGCGAAGACACGCGGTGGCGCGGTGTTCGCGCCGGTCTTCGAGGATATCGCCGTCGACGTTGCGTTCCATCACCCGGCGCTCGCCGACACGGTGGATCTGGTGGCAGGCTGGGCAACCCAGTGCGGCATCGACGCGGAACTTGCCGGTGCACTGGCACAGCAGATCCTGGTCGACCCGATCGATTGGGTCGAGACCGTGGACGGCGTGGTAGCCGCGGGCGCGCAATGGATTCTGGACCTCGGCCCCGGCGATCTGCTCAGCAGGCTCACCGGCGGCTCGCTCAAGGGCACCGGTGTCGGCACCGTCGCGGCCGCGACGCGCGCGGGTCAGCGTGAACTGCTGACGCCCGGCGCCGCACCCGAGGTGGCCGCGCCGTGGGCGTCGTTCGCACCACGGCCGGTGCGACTGCCCAACGGGCGCATCGTCGTCGAGACCGCGTTCACCAAGCTGACCGGCCGCTCGCCGATCCTGCTTGCCGGCATGACACCGACCACGGTCGACGCCAAAATCGTTGCGGCGGCGGCGAATGCAGGCCACTGGGCGGAGCTCGCCGGTGGCGGCCAGGTGACCGAGCAGATCTTCGCCGACCGGGTGGCCGAGCTGAAGACGCTGCTGCACCCGGGGCGGTCGGTGCAGTTCAACTCGCTGTTCCTCGACCCGTACCTGTGGAAGCTGCAGCTGGGTGGCAAGCGCCTGGTGCAGAAGGCCCGCGTGGCGGGTGCGCCCTTCGACGGCGTCATCGTCACCGCAGGCATCCCCGAGCTCGAGGAAGCCGTCGCGCTCATCGAGGAGCTGACCGAGGTCGGCATCTCCCACGTGGCCTTCAAGCCGGGCACGGTGGCCCAGATCCGCGCCGTCCTCCGCATCGCCGACGAGGTGCCGAACTACCCGGTGATCATGCACATCGAGGGTGGCCGCGCCGGCGGACACCACTCCTGGGAAGACCTGGACGACCTGCTGCTCGCCACCTACGCCGAGCTGCGCAACCGCGACAATGTGGTGATCTGTGTCGGCGGCGGCATCGGTACGCCGGAGCGCGCCACCGAGTACCTCACCGGCGAATGGGCGGTGCCGCACGGCTATCCGGTGATGCCGCTGGACGGCGTGCTCGTCGGCACCGCGGCGATGGCAACACTGGAGGCCACCACCGCGCCCGAGGTGAAGCAGCTGCTGGTCGACACCCCCGGCACCCCGGACTGGGTCGGTGCGGGCACCGCCAACGGTGGCATGGCCTCGGGCCGTAGCCAACTGGGTGCCGACATCCACGAGATCGACAATGCGGCCTCGCGCACCGGCCGCCTGCTCGACGAGGTCGCGGGCGATGCCGACGCGGTCGCCGAGCGCCGCGACGAGATCATCGCGGCACTGAACGCGACGGCCAAGCCGTACTTCGGCGACCTGACCACGATGACCTACCTCGAATGGCTCGAGCGCTACGTAGAGCTCGCCGTCGGCCTCGACCGGCGCAAGGACTTCGACTGCGGCAGCGACCTCGGTGACGCCTTCCTCGAGGCCACCCGCTCGGTGTGGCTGGATATCACCTGGCGTGATCGGTTCGCGGACATGGTGCGCCGCACCGAATCTCGGCTCAACCCGGCAGATCGCGGCGAGATCGAGACGCTGTTCGCCGGCGACGACGCCTTCGAGAGCCCGGTCGAGGCGCTGTGCACGCTGAAGCAGCGCTACCCCGCCGCCGAGCAGACCCTGCTGCACCCGGCCGATGTGCCGTTCTTCATCTCGCTGTGCAAGACGCCGGGCAAGCCGGTCAACTTCGTCCCGGTCGTCGACGGCGACGTGCGTCGCTGGTGGCGCTCGGATTCGCTGTGGCAGGCGCATGATCCGCGCTACTCGGCCGACCAGGTCTGCGTCATCCCCGGCACGGTGGCCGTCGCGGGTATTACCCGGGTCGATGAGCCGGTCGGCGAGCTGCTCGACCGATTCGAGAAGGACGCCGCCTACTCGCTCGTCCGTGCGGGTGTGGTGCCGGTCGCGATCGACGGCCGCCGTACCGCAGGCGTGACCTCCGGGGCCATCGACACGGTGCTCGCGGCTCCGGATGTCGAATGGTCCGGCCGCACCACCATCAACCCGGTGCACCGGCTCGGCGATATCGCCGAGTGGACCGTCGACGGCCAGGGCGCGCTGCACCCGCCGACCGGCGCGACCCTCGTCGAGACGACAGGGCCGGATGTCGAGGACTCCTACCTGGAGCTCAGCGTGCCGCTGCTGGGGCGTGACGCTGTGCGCATCCGGATCACCGTGCCGGTCACCACCTTCAACGGCGGCGCTCCTGTCGTCACCGAGGCCGACGCCGACGCCGCCATGTCCGCGTTGCTCGCGGTCGCTGCGGGGCAGTCGCTGCCGGAGGTGAAGAGCAAGGTTGCACACCTGAATGTGGCGTGGACCCCCGACCTCATCGCCGATCATGCGGGTGTCACCGGCTCCGGCCTACCCGCAACGCTGAGCACGCTCGGCCGTACCGTTCCCGACGTCCTCGTCGGCGCCTGCTGGCCCGCCGTGTTCGCGGTGCTCGGCGCGGCGCGCAGCGCGTCCGGCGACAGCGTTATCGAGGGCATGCTCGACCTAGTCCATCTCGACCATCAGGTCGCGCTGATCGGTGAATTGCCCACCGAAACCAGCGTTCTCGTGGTCCGCGCCGAGGCGGGCGAGACCATCGACACCGACCTCGGCCGCGTGGTCGAGGTGCACGTGAAGATCACCGGCATGCTCGACAAGCCCGAAACCGGGATGTCCATGCCGACCCTCGCGACGCTCACCGAACGCTTCGCCATCCGCGGCCGCAACGGTGCGGGCGAGCTGACCGACCCGCCGCGCGCCGCGGGCACGTTGTCCGACGCGGCCACCGACACTCCGCGCAGGCGCCGCCGCGACGTCACGATGGTCGCGCCGCGCGCCATGCACGCCTTCGCGGCGGTCTCCGGCGACCACAACCCCATCCACACCAGCGTCGCCGCCGCCAAGCTCGCCGGCCTCGGCAGCCCGATCGTGCACGGCATGTGGCTCTCGGCTGCCGCGCAGCACGCGGTGTCGGCGCTCGACCCGTCGGCCACCGTGCCTGCCAGGACGCTGACGGCGTGGACCACCCGGTTCCTCGGCATGGTGCGTCCCGGTGCGGAGATCGACGTGCGGGTCGAGCGGATCGCGGTCGACGCGGGCAGCGAGATCGTCGAGGTGTCCTGCCGGACCGACGGCGACCTGGTGATGACCGCGACCGGTCGCACCGTGGCGCCCAAGACCGTCTATGCCTTCCCGGGCCAGGGCATTCAGCGCAAGGGCATGGGCCTGGATGCCCGCGCCCGCTCCAAGGCCGCCAAGGACATCTGGGAGCGCGCCGACAAGCACACCCGTGCGGCGCTCGGCTTCTCGATCCTCGCGGTCGTGCGCGACAACCCGACCTACCTCAAGGCGCGCGGTGTCGAACACCGCCACCCGGACGGTGTGCTGCACCTGACCCAGTTCACGCAGGTCGCGATGGCGGTGCTCGGTGTCGCCCAGGTCGCCGAGCTGCGCGAGGCGGGGGCCTACGTCGAAGGCGCCATGCTGGCCGGACATTCGGTCGGCGAGTACAACGCCCTCGCGGCGGTCGCGGGCGTGCTGCCGCTGGAGGCCGTGCTGGAGGTTGTCTTCCAGCGCGGTTCCGCCATGCACGAACTGGTGCCGCGTGATGCGCAGGGCCGCAGCGACTACCGGATGGCCGCCATCCGGCCCTCGCAGATCGGGCTGCCCGACGACGAGGTCGTCGGTTTCGTCTCCGGCATCGGTGCACAGACCGGTGAGTTCCTCGAGGTCGTCAACCTGAATCTGCGCGGCTCGCAGTACGCGATCGCGGGCACCGTCGCAGGTCTCGAAGCCCTCGAGACCGAGATCGACCGGCGCCGTGCGGAATTCGGTGGAAAGCGCGCGTTCATCCTGGTGCCCGGCATCGATGTGCCGTTCCACTCCACCGTGCTGCGCGAGGGCGTTCCCGAGTTCCGGCAGAAGCTCGAGCAGCTGCTGCCGGAGGATCTGCACCCGGAAATCCTGCTCGGGCGCTACATTCCGAACCTGGTGCCCAAGCCCTTCTCGCTGGAGCAGGCCTTCATCCAGGAGATCGCGGATCTGGTGCCCTCCGAGCCGCTCGCCGCGGTGCTCGCCGACTTCGACAGCTGGGCTGCGCGGCCGACCGAGCTCTGCCGAGTGGTGCTGGTCGAGCTGCTCGCGTGGCAGTTCGCCAGCCCGGTCCGCTGGATCGAAACCCAGGACCTGCTGTTCACCGACGCCGCACACGGTGGTCTCGGTGTGCAGCGCTTCGTCGAGATCGGCCTCGGCGCCACCCCGACGGTGGCGAACCTGGCCAGTCAGACACTGAAGCTGCCCGCCTTCGCCACCGCGACGGTGGAGGTGCTCAACATCGAGCGCGAGGCCGGCGTCGTCTACTCGACCGACACCGATCCCGCGCCCGTCGACGAACCCGCCGAAGAGCCGACCGCATCCGCGTCGGTGGCCACTGCTGCCGCCGCCGCGCCGGTCGCCGCGCCCACGCCGAGCTCGGGTGGCCCGCGTCCGGACGACATCGCCTTCAGCGCGGCCGACGCGACTCGGGTGCTCATCGCGCTGTGGACGAAGCTGCGGCTGGACCAGATCGGCCCGGTCGACACTATCGAGGGTCTGTGCGATGGTGTCTCCTCCCGGCGTAACCAGCTGCTCGTCGACCTCGGCTCGGAGCTGTCGCTCGGCGCCATCGACGGCGCGGCGGACGCCGATATGGGTGCGCTGTCTGCGACCGTCGAGCGCCTGGCCCGCACCTACAAGCCGTTCGGCTCGGTGCTGTCGGATTCCATCGGCGACCACCTGCGCAAGGTGTTCGGCCCGTCCGGCAAGCGGCCCGCCGCGATCGCCGAGCGCGTCAAGAAGGTCTGGGAGCTCGGCGACGGCTGGGCCAGCCATGTGACCGCCGAGGTGTCGCTCGGCACCCGTGAGGGTGCCAGCGTGCGCGGCGGTGAGCTCGGCGGGCTGGTGTCCGGCGCGCTGAGCGACGCGGCGTCGGTCGACGCGGCGATCGACTCCGCGGTCCAGGCCGTCGCGGCCCGGCGCGGTGTCGCGGTGTCGCTGCCCAGCGCGGGCGGCGGTGGCGGTGCCACGGTCGACGCGGCCGCACTCGGCGAGTTCACCGAGCAGATCACCGGGCGCGACGGCGTGCTGGCGACGGCCGCTCGGGTGGTGCTCGAGCAGCTCGGCCTGACCGAGCAGGTCTCGGCACCGGAGGCGAGCGACGATTCGCTGGTCGACCTGGTCTCGGCAGAACTCGGTTCGGACTGGCCGCGACTGGTCGCCCCGGCCTTCGACGCGCGCAAGGCGGTGCTGATCGACGACCGCTGGGCCACCGCACGCGAGGACCTGGCGAAGCTGTGGCTGCTCGATGACGCCGGCTCGGGCGAGGGTCCGGTCGTCGGATTCCTCGGCGCGGGCGAAGCTGTTGCCGCACAGGCGAACTGGTGGCGTGAGCGGGCCAAGCACGAGGCGCGCTCGGTGCTCGCCCGGCTCTACGAGCGCATCGCCGAGGCCGCGCTGAGCACCGAAGAGGCCGGCCTGTGGTCGTCGGACATCGCCGTGATCACCGGTGCGAGCAAGGGATCCATCGCGGCCTCGGTCGCGGGACGGCTGCTCGGTGGCGGCGCGACCGTCGTCGTCACCACCTCCGGCCTGAACGACGAGCGGCTCGGCTTCTACCGGAAGCTCTACCGCGAGAACGCCAGGCACGGCGCAGCTCTGTGGGTCGTCCCGGCGAACATGGCCTCCTACCAGGACATCGACGCACTGATCGACTGGGTCGGCACCGAGCAGGTCGACAACGCGGGCGGCGCGAAGATCAAGACCAAGGACGCCATGACGCCGACCCTGCTGCTGCCGTTCGCGGCGCCGCGGGTGGCCGGTGACCTCGCCGACGCGGGCGCCCGCGCCGAACTGGAAATGCGTGTCCTGCTCTGGTCGGTAGAGAAGCTCATCGGCGGGCTGTCCAAGCTCGGCGCCGACCACGACGTCGACGCGAAACTGCATGTGGTGCTTCCGGGTTCGCCCAACCGCGGCATGTTCGGCGGCGACGGCGCCTACGGCGAGTCCAAGGCGGCGCTCGACGCGGTTGTCGCCAAGTGGCGGGCCGAGAAGTCCTGGTCGGCGCGGGTCACCCTGGTGCATGCGCTGATCGGCTGGGTGCGCGGCACCGGGCTGATGGGCCACAACGATCCGATGGTCGAGGCGGTCGAAAAGGCCGGCGTGCAAACCTGGTCCACCGCGGAGATGGCCGACGAACTGCTCAAGTGGTGCACCTCGCGGGCTCGTCAGGTGACTGCTACCGGCCCCCAGCAGATCGACCTGACCGGCGGACTCGCGCGGGCGAAGCTCGACCTGCCCGCGCTGGCCAAGCAGGCACAAACCGAATCTTCCCCCGAAACTGAACAACCACATTCGACTTCCATCGCCGCCTTGCCTGCGCCGCCGACTATAACCTCGGCCTTGCCGGTGCCCGAATGGGGAACTGTCACCGCCGATCTCGCCGACATGGTGGTCATCGTCGGCGCCGGTGAGCTCGGCCCGTACGGGTCTTCGCGCACCCGGTTCGAGATGGAGGTCGAAGACGAGCTCTCGGCCGCGGGCGTGCTGGAGCTGGCCTGGACCACCGGCATGGTCAGCTGGGAGAACGATCCCAAGCCCGGCTGGTACGACGCCGAATCCGGTGACTACGTGCCCGAATCCGAGCTGGCCGAGAAGTATCACGACGCGGTGGTCGCGCGCTGCGGCGTGCGCCGCTACGGCGACGACGGCGCCATGATCGACAACACCTCGCCGTTGATGACATCGGTGTTCCTCGACCAGGACCTGTCGTTCACCGTCGGCAGCGAGGCCGAGGCCCGCTCCTTCCATGCCGCGGACCCCGAGCACACCGTGATCGTGCCGGCGCCGGAATCCGGCGACTGGACGGTTACCCGCAAGGCAGGCACCGAGATCCGGGTGCCGCGCCGGGCGAAGATCTCGCGGACCGTCGGCGGTCAGATCCCCACCGGCTGGGACCCGACCATCTGGGGCATCTCGGCCGATATGGCGAGCTCGGTGGACCGGGTGGCGCTGTGGAACATCGTCACCACCGTCGATGCGTTCATCAGCTCGGGGTTCAGCCCGGTCGAACTGATGCGCTGGGTGCACCCGTCGATGGTGGCCAACACCCAGGGCACCGGTATGGGTGGCATGTCCGCGATGCGCTCGCTGTACATCGACTCGCTGCTCGGGGAGCCGACGCCGAACGACATCCTGCAGGAAGCCCTGCCGAATGTGGCGCTGGCACACGTGGTTCAGTCCTACGTCGGCAGCTACGGCGCGATGGTGCACCCGGTGGCGGCCTGCGCGACCGCCGCGGTGTCGGTCGAGGAAGGCGTCGACAAGATCCGGCTCGGGAAGGCCGAACTGGTGGTGGCCGGCGGGTTCGACGATCTCGGCATCGAGGGCATCAAGGGCTTCGGTGACATGTCCGCGACCGCCGACTCGGCGGCCATGAGCGCCAAGGGCATCAGCGACCGGTACTTCTCCCGCGCCAACGACCGCCGTCGCGGCGGGTTCGTGGAATCGCAGGGTGGTGGCACCGTGCTGCTCGCCCGCGGTGACGTGGCGGTGGAAATGGGCCTTCCGGTCCTCGGCGTGGTGGCCTGGGCACAGTCCTTCGGCGACGGTGTGCACACCTCGATTCCGGCACCTGGCCTCGGCGCGCTCGGCGCGGGCCGCGGTGGCCGGGAATCCCGGTTCGCCACCGAGCTGCGCAAGCTCGGCGTCGGTCCGGACGACATCGCGGTGATCTCCAAGCACGACACCTCGACCGCGGCCAACGATCCCAACGAGTCCGAGTTGCACGAGCGGCTTGCCGATGCGATCGGTCGTTCGGCGGGCGCACCGCTGTTCGTCGTCTCGCAGAAGAGCCTGACCGGGCACGCCAAGGGTGGCGCGGCGGCCTTCCAGCTCATCGGCCTGTGCCAGGTGCTCGAGCAGGGTGTCATTCCGCCGAACCGCAGCCTGGACTGCGTCGACGACAAGATGCAGGCTTACCCGCACCTGGTGTGGGCGCGCGAACCGCTGCGCTTCGGCGACCGGTACCCGCTCAAGGCCGGTCTGGTCACCTCGCTCGGCTTCGGGCATGTGTCGGGTCTGCTCGCGGTGGTGCATCCCGAGGCCTTCGTCCAGGCGATCGAGCCGAAACAGCGTGCGGAGTACCAGCGTCGGGCGCAGGAGCGGCAGCTCGCGGGACGGCAGCGGATCACCGAGGCCATGTGCGGTGGCGCCGCGCTGTACGAGCGGCCCGCCGATCGGCGCCTCGGCGCAGATGGCACGCCCGCCAAGCAGATTCGGCAGCTGGAGGCCGATGTGCTGCTGTCCGCGGAGGCACGCCTCGCGGCCGACGGCACGTACCGTGCCGACGGCTGGGGCTGCAATACCGGCCGGAGCGCGGATGATTCGCGCGCGGCCGGGCGCGCGGAGTCGTAGGCTTCGCCCCTGTGACGATCCTCGGTATCGGCCTGGACTTGGTAACCATCTCCGAGTTCTCCGAACAGCTGCAAAAGTCCGGAACCACCATGCTCCGGGAGAGTTTCACCACGGGTGAGCGGCGCTACTGCCAGAGCAAGGGAACCGACCCCGCTCGCAGTTACGCAGCACGGTGGGCGGCGAAAGAGGCGGTGCTCAAGGCATGGGCATCGTCTCGGTTCGCCCGCCGCCCGCAGATCGGGGACAACCCGTACCCCCTGATCGAAGTGGTCAACGACGCGTGGGGCAGGCCGAGCATCAAGCTGCACGGCCTCGCCGCCGAATTCCTGCCCCGGGTAAGGGTTCACCTGTCGTTGACCCACGACGGCGACACCGCCGCCGCCATGGTCGTCCTGGAAGACCCGGGTGAACTGGCCGATCTCATCGATGGCCGCGAAGCGAGCGGCTAGTCGCGATAACCCGCTCCGCTAGCGTTCGCTGGCGGAGCGGGATTCTTTTTCGGCGACGAGCAGGTAGGCGACCATCAGCCGCTTGAGCTCGGAGACGGCCTCGGCATGGCTTTGCTCGTCCTGAACGGAGAAGTTCAGCATCGAGTACACGACGTGCACGAGCACCTCGGCCATCATGGAACGCCGCGACCGCGGGGTGCGCGGGGTCAATGGCCGCAGCATCCGGGAGATGACTTCGGCGAATTCCTTCTCGTGAATCGCACCGGTGGCCCGCGTCGACGGTGTCGACTGCATGGCGAGCCAGACCTCGCGCCGCGACGGGTCGGTCATCCACAGGTTGGCCAAATGGTCGACGAACTGGTTCATGTGCCGCAACCAGTCCAGCGACGGAATCTCGCCGTGGAAATCGGCTAGTTCCTGGGAAACGGCAACGAGGTCTTGGCGATTCAGCTCGCAGACGATGACATATTTGTTGGCGAAGAACTGATACAGCGTGCCGATCGGCACCTCTGCCCGCGCCGCCACCTCTTCACAGGTGAACGACTCGAACCCGACCTCGACGAGCAGTTCACGAGACGCCTGCAACAGCGCGTCGAACTTGCGTTTGCTGCGTTCCTGCGTCGGTCGACGCCGCGGCATGAGCTCCTGTGGGTCGTCCTGCAGGTCCAGCGCAGGGTCCAGACGTCGCTTAGACCTGGCCTCCGTGCGTACATCCACGTATCCAGGCTAGCGGTAGGGACACACGCGCGACACGCGCACGGCGTCTGTGTGTTGAGGACTGTCACATTTCACCACCCATCCAAAGCCGGATGTGGCCGCGAACACATAAGCGAGCCTGCGTGCATCTTCACCGCGTTACTGCGCAGTGCGTCCCCCGCGCAGGCGGGGAAGGACCCGTTCGTGAGCTCGGCAAAACAATGGGAAGGCGTGGTCTGTGGTAGCTCGATCTGTGGTAACCCTAGGCGTTTCCACCGAACGCGGCGCTGTTCACGCGGTAGCTCTTGCCGATTCCAGCGAGAGACTACCTGAGCGCGTGCTGCTTCATCGGGTGGTAAAGACAGGCGGCGACAGCAAGGCGGAATTGGCCGACGCCGTCGAGATAGCAATGGATGTACTGGCCGCCGAACTCGGCCCGGAGCAGGAGATCGGCGGTGCGGCTGTCACTTACCGCGATGCCGCCGAACGCCGGGCCATCGTCACCAGGCTGGCGTCCGGGCAGTGGCACTCGGCCTCGTTGGTGTCGGCGAAGGCCGCGCACCTCAACGTGGCAGGCGCCATGACGTGGCTGAACGAATTCGACGATCTGCTGATCTGCGATGTAGTTCCCGGCCATCAGGCGTTCACGCTGATCGATCGCAAGCGCACCAGGGTCCTTGCGGCCAACAGCCAAACCGGAGGCTCTGCGACAGCCGAGTCGATGGGCGCGGCTGTGACAGCGGCCTGGGATCAATTCGAAGCGGCCGAGATACAACCGGATGCGGTGGTGCTGATCGGATCGGGTGCGCGTGCGGCGGCGGTCGTCGCCGCGGCGGACGGATTCGGTGCGCCGGTGATTCCGTGCAAGATCGCGACATCCGCGTCCGCGGTGGGTGCGGCACTGTCCGCGGTAGTCGACGTGGAGGAGTCCGGCACAACGGTCGAGCGGGTGCGCAAGGGCCGTGCCAGCATGGCGCTGTTCGCGGCGGCCAGTGTGCTTGTGGGTGGACTGGCCGTCGGCGGCGTCTACACGGCGGGCGGTTTCTCGCGGTCGGCCACCGGCGCTGTCGTCGCGGATGCGCGGGTAGCCGCGGATGCGCGTGTGGTCGGCGGCGAGACCGGATCGACGAGTGGATCGACTGCGGGCTCGTCGGTAGCGCCCGGCGTGTACGACTTTCGTGATTCGGTGGGCAGAGGCCGGGGATCCATGACCGGCGACCGCGGCTCGGAGCCGACCGCGACAGTGCAGTACTCGGCACAGCGTTGGGGCAGCGGTCAGCAGGATCGTCCGCTGTCGCTCACACCGTCGGGGCCGGTCGCCGAGACCGAGTCCGCGACGCAGTTGTTGCCCGGGACGGGCATTCCGGCCTCCACCACGAAGCTCAGCGCACCGGACGCCACGATGTTGTTCCCGGGTGAGAGTCCGCCGCCCGCGGCGTTCACACCCGAGTCCTATCACTGGTGGGACAACCACTTCCGTTTGATGCTGCAGTGGGCGTCGCAGCGGCTGCTGTCCACCTAGGCGGCACTGCACCACAAGCGGAAACCACGAAAGGTCCGGCGCTGCCAGCGTCGGACCTTTCGCTTGTTCAGTCCGCGGTGCGGCGGCCGGAACAAGACGCCTGCCGCAATGAACCCGGCCGGCGCGATGCCTTCTAGTCAGGTTCGCGCCCAAGGGTGCGCTGACATTTTGGATCAGCGCCAGCGAATTTCGCTGCGAGGCAGAGAATTCCGCTCGAGTCGATGCGGTCACCTGTCCGGCCGCACAATCGTCGAGCACGCATCGAAACGCGCCGTCAGAGGCCGATTACGCCATCGGAGACCTGCATGACCGAGTCACTCATTCAGCTGCCCACCGCTGGAGAATCTGTTATCGACACCTTCGACCGGATGATCCGGACCGGGCCCATCGTTCCCTACGAGCTGCCGGGCGGAGTTCGGGCCTGGATGGCGGTCAGCCATCAGGCGGTCGGCGAGGTCCTTGCCGGTGACGGCACGCTTTTCAGCAAGAACGCGAAGAACTGCCCCGTGATGCACGACGGGACCGTCCCGGCAGACTGGCCGTTACGTGTCCTGACCGACGCCGATCACCTGCTCAACAAGGATGGCGCCGACCACATGCGGATGCGGCGGGCCATCGCCCGCGCATTCACCCCTGTCCGGGTGGCCCAACTCCAACCGCGCATCCAGCGGCTCACCGACGACCTGATCGACAGATTCGCCGACCTGCCGGAGGTCGATCTCGTCGAGCACTTCACAATGCCGCTGCCCGTCGGGGTGATCTGCGAGTTGTTCGGCGTACCGGCGGGTGATCAGTCGAAGTTCCGCGGATGGACCGCCACGCTGGTATCGCACACCAGCACCGGTGAGCAGACCCAGGCCGCCATGCAGGAAATGGCCGGCTACCTGACAGGGCTGGTCAGCGACAAGCACGCCAATCCCGGTGACGACCTGACCTCGGACCTGGTGCGAGCCCAGACCGAACACGGACTCGCCGACGCCGAGCTGGTCGAACTGCTGTGGATCATCATCGTGGCCGGACACGAGACCACGATGCATCTGCTCGGCAATGCGGTGGTGGCTCTGTCCGCCAATCCCGACCAGCTCGCAGCGGCCAAGGACGGGGACCGGTGGGCCGACGTCGTCGAGGAGACCTTGCGCTACCGGAACGCGGCCTGCGCCATGTTCAACCGGTACGCCTTGAGTGATGTCCAGATCGCCGGCGTCGATATCCCCGCGGGTGCGATCGTGGGCTGGTACGCGGGCGTCGGACGCGATCCGCGGAAGCATACGGATGCTGACGTCTTCGATATCGACCGTGATCATTCTGATCAGCTGGCATTCGGTCGCGGTCCGCACTTCTGCCTCGGCGCGCATCTGGCCCGGCTGGAATCTCGCATCGCACTGGCCACCCTGTTCGGCCGGTTCCCGCAGTTGCGGCTCGCATGTGATCCGGCCGAGATCCCTTACGCGCCGCAGTTCATGACCAACGGCCCACTCTCTGTGCCGGTGCAGCTCCAAACCCTCGACTGATCGGGCACGCCCTCCGGGCGGGAAGCTGTCAGACTTATGCCGGAACCCCACCGAGTGAATAGTGGAGATGAGCATCAGACCGACAGAGCAACCGTCATGCAGTATTCCGAGCTGACCGTCGCTAGCGCAGCGGTGTGGACCGAGGTCACCGACCATTTCCTGACAGCGGACCACCGCTACCGTGATCCGGCTAACTGGTGGGCCCGGATCACGGCTCAGGAATCCTCGGGCTACACCCTGCTGCGCACACAGCAACGTGGCGACCACCTGATGAACCGCAGCCGCTCACATATCCGGCGTGGTCCGACCGATCACTGCTGGATCGTGTTCCCGAAACGGGGCGAATACGTCATCCAGGAGCCGGACCGGCTCACCAAGGTACCGCCACATCGTGGGTTCGTCCTCGAGCTGGACCGAATCTGCCGAGTGCTGCTACCCGGATCGACGGCCTACGCACTACGGCTCCCCCGCGCGCAGTTCAATCAACGGCTGCCCACCCGCGACGTATCGCAGACGGTGCTCGATATGTCATCGGGTCTCGGCCGGGTCGTGGCGAGCATGCTCGCCACCACACATGCCGGGCAATCGAACCTGACGACGCTGGAATTCGACGCCGTCTGTGACCGCATCACCGAACTGTTGTGCCTGATGTTCATCGGCGACGTCGGGCCACAGCAGGCCCATGTGGCCGAAACCGTCGATGCCATCAGAGCATTCGTGCGTGCGAACATCGGGTCTGGTGACGTGCGGCTGCCCGCGGTGGCTCGTGCGCTCGGCTGGTCACCCCGCCAACTGCGGTCGGTATTGCACCAGACCGGCATCACCTATCGGGAGCTCCGGCGGACCGAAGCACTGCGCACCGCACGCGATCTGCTGGCGTGCTCTGGCCCGCTTTCCATCGGGGAGGTGGCCGCACGCTCCGGATTCACCAGCGCCGGATTCTCGACGGCGTTCAAATCCGAATACGGCGAAACGCCGAGAGATTTTCGGCGCCGCCGCAGGTCCGATCAACTTGCCGTGACACCACCCGGTTCCTGATCCGTCGTGCCGTGGCCGACACCGTTCGCGACTTCGTCGATGCCGACGATGACACGGCAACTGAGGACCCACCAAGAAAAAGCCCCGCAGCTGGTGCTTGGATCTCGGGTTCACGCGGTCGTCGCAACACTCTCGATGTGAGGGGTCGCGGCGACCGTGTGACCCCAAGGTGAGGTGCGGGGCCTGATTCGTTTCTGAGCCACCTGTCGTGCGGGAGATACCGGAAGTCGCAGGTCAGCATGGATGTGGAGCGCTCCGTCGTGGTCGCCGAGGCCACTACTTTCGTTTTCCCAAGATTCTTTCGATCTTTGATGTCGTATGTGCAGCCTTGACGTTGTACTGGGCGACCTCGATCTTGCCCGCCTCGTCCACCAGGAAGGTGGAGCGGATGACCCCGGTCACCGTCTTGCCGTACATCATCTTCTCGCCGAACGCGCCCCAAGCGGTGAGCACGGTGCGGTCGGGATCCGAAAGCAACGGGAAGGTGAGCTTTTCGGCGTCGCGGAACTTGACCAGCTTCGCGGGCTTGTCCGGTGAGATGCCGATGACCTCGATGCCAGCACCCGCCAGTTCGGCGAGGTTGTCGCGGAAATCGCAGGCCTGCTTGGTGCAGCCGGGTGTGCTCGCGGCGGGGTAGAAGTAGACGATCACCTTGCGGCCGCGGTAATCCGACAGCGCCACGTCTTTGCCGTCGGCATCGGGGAGTGTGAAGTCGGGGGCGGTATCACCGGGGGAGAGTCGTTGGTTGTCGGTCACGCCTTGCACGGTAACCGAAGGCCATGACAGTGCGTAGATGATGGCTAGACTCGTGGCAATCAGACACAGGAGGAGATACGTGGCTAGGGATACCGAGCAGATCGAGCGGGAGATCGAGGCCGCGCGAACACAGCTCGCGAGCACGCTCGACGAACTTGCCGTGCGGGCGGATCCGCAGCGGATCGCAGACGAGACCAAGCACATCGTGCTTGCCAAGCTGAACGAGCCGAAGGTGAAGTACAGCCTGATCGGTGCGGGCGTTGTCGTCGTCGGGCTGGTGCTGCTCAAGATCTTTCGCTGACGGAAAACGAAACACCCGGTGTGCACTGCCACACCGGGTGTTTCGTTGTTTCGGGCTTTAGACCGTCGGGCAGGCGAATCCATCGCCGTCGGGGTCCAGATGCGGGCCATAACCGGGTTCGCCACGGAAGATCGGCGCCCGGCCGGCCGCACGGGCCGCGTCGCAGTTGGCGAAGGCGCCACCCGCCGAGCCGGTCTGCGACATGCCTGCCGAGCCGGTCGCGGCCGAGCCGGTGTCGATGGCGGACGATCCTGTTCCTGCGGAACCGGTGGGAGCGGCCATGGCGGCGGGCGCCGCAAGGAAGGTCAGACCCGCGACGGCAGCGCTGACGGTGAGCCGGCGAACGTTCATGTATTCCTCTGTGTGTTTGCTGCGGTGGATTGGCGCCAAAGGAGGGAGGCGCCGCATCCACTGTTGTGACGGGCCGCTCGGTTGTCAACCGGGCTGCATGCGAATGTTGTGCGCGCAATGCCGCAATTACGCGCCGAGGTGCTTTCCCGCCACGTGTTCGGCCGGGATATTTCCCATTCGTCCGGCTTGGAAATCCTCGACGGCTCGGATGATTTCGGCGCGGCTGTTCATCACGAAGGGGCCGTATTGGACGACGGGCTCATTGATGGGCCGGCCGCCGAGTAGCAACACCTCGAGATCGCCGGTCCGATCGTGCTGTCGGGCATCGGCCGAGACAGTGATCGAGTCGCCGCGACCGAAGACCGCGAGCTGGCCCTCGCCGATCGGCCTGCGTTCCGCGCCGACGGTGCCGCTGCCGGACAACACGTATGCCATCGCCGTAAATTGTTGTGGCCATCGTGTTTCCAGCTGCCCGCCGGCGCTGATGGAGGCGTGCGCGTACGCGATGGGGGTGTAGGTCGAGCCGGGGCCCGCGAATCCGCCGATCTCGCCGGCGATCAGTCGTACGAGCGCGCCGCCGTCGTGGGAGCTCACCAATGTCAGCTCGGAACCGCGCAGATCCTGGTAGCGCGGTGCGGCCATCTTCAGCGGACGTGGCAGGTTCACCCACAGTTGGACGCCGTGGAACCAGCCGCCGGAGGCGACCAGCTCTTCCGGCGGCACCTCGTCGTGCAGGATGCCGGAACCCGCGGTCATCCACTGGGTGTCGCCCTCGCTGATGACGCCGCCTCCGCCGTTGGAGTCGTGGTGCACCATGGTGCCGTCGAGCATGTAGGTGACGGTCTCGAAGCCGCGGTGTGGATGCCACGGCGCGCCTTTGGCCTCGTGCGGCTCATAAGCAACCGGACCCATCTGGTCGAGCAGGATGAACGGGTCGGCCGAGCGCAGATCCATGCTCGGGAACGGCCGCCGGACTTCGAAGCCCGCGCCTTCGCGCTGCTTTTGCGCGGTGCTGATGCTGCGCACTGGACGCTCGCGCGTCGGCTCGGTCGGCCTGGGCAGGCGGGGCAGAACCATGATGTCGGGGACGGTGATGGCGGGCACGGGCACCTCCTGGCAGGCTTGGTGTCCATGTCAACCAAAGGCTGGCTAGGATAATTCCCGTGGTCCGATGGTTGAGCGATGACGAGCAAACGACCTGGCAAGCCTTCATCCGGCTGCGCCAGCGAATGGACGCGGCGCTGGCCGCGGGCTTCGCCCAGGACGGCTTGTCGCCGGCCGACTACGAAATCTTGGTGCCGCTGTCGGCCGCGCCGGACGGCTGCCTACGCGCCAAGGAGCTCGGCGCGGAGATCTGCTGGGAGAAGAGCAGGCTCTCCAAGCATCTGGCTCGCATGGCCGCCCGCGGGCTCGTCGAACGCCGCCCCGCGCAGGAAGACGCCCGCGGCATCCTGGTGGAACTCACCGCGGCCGGGCGGGAAGCGCTCGAACGCGCCGCACCGAACCATGTCGATCTGGTCCGTCGCCTGTTCATCGACGTGCTGACGCCCGCGGAGGCGAGGGCGCTGCGGGCGCTCGCGGACAAGGTGGTGGCCGAGGCGGAGTGCAGCACCGGCCTCAACCTCTGAGCGCCGTCACCACGGTGTGATCGGCGGTTTCACCCACATCAGCTTCTCGTCGGTGTGGTTGCGCTGTGCCGCAGCATGATTCGGATGGTGCCCGGCCCAGGCGTCCTTGTCGTCGAGGAGTCGGGCGACGGCCGCCCAGGTCTCGTCGGTGCTCGGCGGATTCGTTGCCGCGGCACGCGCGAGCTTGCGCCGCAGCGCCGCAGGCATGGCCAGCAGTTCGGCTCCGGTGATTCCGCGATCCCAGATGTAGCCCGCGAGCCGTCGCGCCTTCTCGGCGCGACTCTTCGACGCGGAGTCGGAGTGGGCGTAATCGGTCATGGCGCATTCCGCATCGGTGGTGGTTGGTCCCGGTCGACCCTAGCGGACGACAACGCCTCCCCGGCGATCGCCGGGGAGGCGTTGTTCTTGCGTGCTGTCGGATCAGTAGGCCGAGTTCACGTTGTCCATCGAGCCGTACCGGTTGGCCGCGTAGTTGCAGGCCGCGGTGATGTTGGCGACCGGGTCCCAGATGTCGAAGGGGGTTCCGTCGACGTGGTAGGCGTTGAAGGTCGGGTCGATGACCTGCAGCAGACCCTTGGAGGGGATACCCGCAGCGGCGTTGGAGTCCCACAGGTTGATCGCATGCGGGTCGCCGCCGGACTCGCGCATGATGTTGCGGTGGATGCCGTCGTAGCTGCCGGGGATGTTCCTGGCGCGCATGATGTCGAGGGACTGCAGGATCCAGCCGTTGAGGTTGTTCTCGTAGACCGGAGCGGGCGGCGGCGGGAGCACTTCGGGCATCGGAGGCAGGGCAGGCAGCGCGGGCATGGCAGGAAGCTCGGGCAGCGCGGGCAGTGCCGCTGCATCGGCCACCGGGGCGGCGGCTACCGGCGCGGCCTGCTCCTCGGCGACCATGGCGACGCGAGACGGGACGCTGTCGTCTGCCA
This sequence comes from Nocardia sp. CWNU-33, assembly GCF_046764895.1. Lineage (NCBI taxonomy): Bacteria > Bacillati > Actinomycetota > Actinomycetes > Mycobacteriales > Nocardiaceae > Nocardia > Nocardia sp. CWNU-33. The sequence continues at coordinate 115,068 of NZ_JBKOQN010000018.1, forward strand.
CGGACACTGCGGAAGAAGCGGCGACGGCGATGATGCCCGCTGCGGCGATCGCGAAGGTGAAGCCTTCGCGGAGTGAGGGACGGTGGAAGGAGAAGAAGCGTCTGTCATGCATTGCGAAATCGGTTCCTTGTTCGGGGACTGGGGTTCGATCCGGGCATGCCTGGCAACACGGATCCATGGCGGGCGTCAGGTGTGGTTGCTCGCCGAATTCGGTTTTTATGCGGTTTTCGGATTTTGTTGTGAAAGACGGGGATTCGGTTCCCCGTGCGGGCGGCTCAGGTACCCGGGGCAATGGCCCCACGGGTGCCGCTGTCATCGAAAGGGAGTATTGCGGTACCCTTCGGTGCCGCGCGGTACTCCAGTGACCGCGAGTGAACATCTTGCTGTTGCGGTCGTTTTCCGAATGTCCGTGGATTACTCCTCGGCCTAACCAAACTGCTGGTCTGTTCTTGACCTGATCTCAGGATGGTCACGACTGGTTAACAGAGGGTAAACGAAAGATGAATCGGCGGATTTTTCGATCTTGGATGACCAAGATCATGCAGGTCGACACCCTATGTATGCGGGGAGTTTGCCCCTAAACTCAATGTGATGCAGGTCACGTAAATATAACGGTAACGCACGACACCTTTATCGTTTTGTGCCCTACCAAGATGCCGGACGCACCCTTCCGGGGGCCACGACGCGAGTCAATGCGTTACGTAATTCGGTGATCTTGGAATCGCCGAGAACGGCCGTCCATTGTGCGGCGAAATTCGCCGCAGCGGCATCGGCCGCACGCGTGCAGGCCCATCCTCGTTCGGTCAATGTGATCAGTCGCGCGCGGGCGTCGTCGGGATGCGGGTTGCGTTCGGCGTATCCCTTGCGCACCAATTCGTCCACCAGTTGACTTGCCGCCTGCTTGGTCACCGCGAGATGCTCCGCGAGCTCGCCGACGGTCGCGCCATTCGGTGCCATTCGTACGAACGCGAACCCATGGGCGGGTCGTACATCGTCGAATCCGGCCGCTTGGACGCCGCTGTGGATCGCATCCGTCGCCGCCGCGCCCGCCGCGAGCAGCAGCAGGGCGAGATCCTGCCCCTGGTGCAGTGCCGAAGCGGGCTTCAGGTCCGTCATGAATTCCATCTTGACACATGTGGTCAACATGCTTGACTATCTAGTCAATCTAGTTGACCAAATTGAGGAGCAAGACATGCCTGTGATCCGTGCCGCCGAAGCCCAGGTCCACGAAATGCACAACGCCCGCTTCACCTCCTACATCCGTCCCGAGACGGGCAGCACCGAACTGTGCGTCTGGCAGACCGGAATCGATCCGGGCACGGTGGGAGTAGGCCACAAGATCCTGCGTGAGGAGGCTTTTGTCGTGATCAGGGGCGCGGTGACGCTGCACATCGACGGCGAGGCGTCGGCGCTGGAACCCGGTGACGCGGCCATCGCGCCCGCGGGCTCGACCATCAGCCTGGACAACATCGGATCAGAGCCCGCAGCGCTGGTGGTGACCGTTCCGGTCGGATTCGCCGCAGAGCTCGCCGACGGCACCCGCCTGACCCCGCCCTGGGCGAGCTGAGGCCCCTCGGCACGAGCGGGGGCGGTGGCGGCCTGGCAATCCAGTATCTGGATTGCCAGGCCGTCGAGGTAATAATCAGGCCAGGGTGCCGAGCTCGTCGCTCACCAGGCCGGAGATCGTTGCGAAGAATGCGGCGATGCCGGGCAGGTTCGGGCCCTTGGCGCGGGAGGCGGTGAAATCCGCCTCGGAGCGCCACTCCACCACGTCGAGCCACTCGTCATTCGGCAGGCGAATCAGCCGGGCTCCGAGGAACCCCTCGCGGTCGGCATCGAAATCCGCGACCATCCCCGGCCTGGCGGCCAGCATCTCCTCGACCTTGTCCGGCGCCACCGTGAAACGGGTCAGCTCTACCGTCACTGCCATTACTGCCTCCTTGTCGTAGCAACGGTGCTCAACCCTCGCCGCGGCCGAACTGTTCCGCGGGTGTTCAGCGGCCGATGAGCTCGAGCAGTGGACCGTGGGGCAAGGCGGATGAGAGGTGGTGATCGCGGCCGGTCATATCCTGGTTCACCAGGAGCGCATTCAGCACCGCTTCTTCTACGTAGTGCGTGACGGCCTCGTACAACAGATTCATCCGATGCCACGGCATGGTCGTGCGGGGCTCCAGCTCCGCCTCCGAAATCGACTGCGGTGGCAACGATGTCGATGTCTCGCGGTCGTTGGCGGTGGAGAGTGGCGATCGTGCTCGAACCAATCGGTCGTCTCCACGCGGTGATGTCGAGACATTCCCGGCCGATCACGCCCGATGGTGTCGCGCGTGGCGAAGGACACACCCGGCGTGATCTGATTGTTGGCAACAAAAAATCCCCCGTCGACATGGTGTCGAGGAGGGATTTGGTTTTGCTGTGCGCCATCAGGGACTCGAACCCCGAACCCGCTGATGGAGAGTTCCGGTCAATGTGCTTGTGGTGCTCGGATATTGGTGTGGGGTGTGAAGTTCTGGGGTCGAGTGGGTGCGTTTGTGAGCGGTGTACACGCTGGCTGTCTGTGCACGGGTGCCAGTCGAATTCATGCAACCGGACGGGACTCCGTACGACTTCATGCAGCACATAATCGTGAGCACCCCGGCGGCCAGCTTCACGATTCAGTTCGTGGACAAGGACGGGACGGCTGTGGCGGCGAACCGATATGGGTACTCTGACCCGGATCTACCGGTAGCGCGGCATTCGGGTCCAGGCAGACAGCCACGCGCATACGCCTTGCCATCGATGCCGAACACCGGAATCGGCACCTGATCTGAGCTTGGATACGAGACCATGGTGGTGAGCCCTGAGCCTGGTCGGCCTGCTACCGAGGCCGCCGCGTACCATGTCTTCCGAGTCTCATTACTCTCGGTCACGAAATGAGCGTCCAGGGCCGCATCTGCGTGGTGCCGATGATCTGCTTTTCCTCGGTTTTGGCGACGCCTGCCACGGTCACAGTTTGTTCGGTGCCGTCGGGAAGCGGCACCGACACCGTTGTGCGGATCGTGCCGTCAAACGCGACCGCCTTGCCGGTCGCGCGCAGCACATTGCGAGGCTGTCCGTTGACGTCGGCTACAGCGGACAGCTCGGCGCAGATGTAATCCCGGACCATCTGGCGACTCGACTCGGCCACGTGGGCGTCGAGCAGACGCTCGAGGTCGGAGAGTTCCGCGACATCGGACCCATGCTGGTCGACGTACACAACGCCGACATGCTCAAGCGCCAGGATCGTGAGGTACGACTGCATGATCTGGTAGTAGTCCGTCACGATGGTGGTGTCCTTGTCGACTGATCCGGTCTCGTGCGTACTCGTCTCCTCGGACTGCCCCGCCTTCTGTGTCTCGGCACCTTGTTGCGTCTGGGCAGTGTTCACCGTCGCCGACGAGCGCTGTACCTGCTGGCTGATTCCCTTGTCGACCGACCGGGCGAACGCCGTCCGCAGGTCGTCCGATCCGCCCTTCACACCCAAGTGAGCATTGACCTCCCCTCCCCAAATCCCCTTCGCCGAGGCATCGCCGTGGAAGTCCGCATCCATCGCGTATTGGTAGGTGTCGCGGCTGCCGGTGTCTTGCGAATTCTCCCGAACGTTCTCGGCAAGATCGCTGACGACCGCGGTATTCGAGCTGTCCAGCACGCTGCTCGTCTCGCTGGTCTTTGTCAGGTACTGCGCGGCGATAACCTGAGTCCTGGAGTCCGCCGAGCGGGCTTCGACCACATCCGCCCGGATAAACGGACCCGGCTCGATTCCTCCGACATATCGGTTCAACACATACTCCTCGTGAAGGAACAGCTGGGGGCGTCGTTGCTCGGCCCATCCCTTGACGACGGTCTCAACGGGACCGCTGCGGACGACTCGAGCTCTGTCCGGGGCGTACACCGCACAATTCTGTCCTGCAACGAAGAAAATTGAGCCGACGTCGTCACCGCGTCCCCAGAACGCCAGATCAATGCCCGATGTCCAGGGCTCTTCAAGGCCAGGCCACGCCTCAGCGATCGTTGTCGGTCCAATATCGTATGCGCCCTTGTCGAAGTCATGGCGGAGATAGTTAGCGCCATTGAATACATGAAATCGGCTCGCTAGATCAATTCTTTCATCATGAATAGCGGCATTGCAACCGGATTCACCAAACCATGTTCCAAACGTATTTCCCCAATCCTTGGCCAGCGTTTGAATAGGCCTTTCGATTGCGCCACCCGATTCCGGCTTTGCCTTCCATGCAATGTACTGATTATTGACAAAGAAGAACCACAAATCGGGATACCTCGGTCCAACCCACGAACAAGCGTCGATTCCCACTCCGGCAATTCCGAAAACATCTGCGATCGGCTTAGGCCAGTCGCCGCGACTCCAGGATCCCAGCTCGTTGTCGAACAGAAAGAGCTTATCTTTCTGCAAAAATATTGTTTTCCCAGGAAATAGAACGCCGCCGGACATTGCGGAAGAAAATGTAGCTGAGGTGGGCGAACCCTCGACGTTGACGAAGTCGTCGACGCCTAGTCCCAACGAAATTAAGAGGGACGGGAGTCTCACGCCTTCGATTTCACGGAATCCATCTGTAGTCATCGCAACTGCTCCAGTATGATGATTGACTTGCTATTTCAAAGTGTATTCGATTTGTCCCTAGTCCAGTGGGACGCCGGACTCACCGAAAGATCGAGGTTTAGCGCTCAGGCTTCGTCGGGCGGAGTCAGGCCAATCAGCCGCTGCAATTCCTTTGTTGGCACAAGGATCATCAGCCCAAGCGGTTCACCTTTCAGAGCTTCTATGATGTCTCGCAGCGTAAGCGCCCTCTCCGCCTGATTCTCGAACCAGGCGCCTGTGATAGCCCCGTCCATGTCGAGGTAGTCCACAGGTGGAGGATCCGTAGCCAAATTCATCTCCGGGCCACCGTCGCCTTCAGCTGAGTAGCCACCGTCTACTCCACCGCTCTGGCCACCCTCGAACCCGCCGGCGTCCTCAGCTTGCTGTATATGCTCTAGCGTTTCAGGGGATAGGACCATGACTGGTCCTGAACCGTGGGACTGGATAAACGCTTGCGCGGCTTCGGCTGTCTCGACGGACACCGTTTCGACTTGCGTCATGCTCTCTCTCCCTTAAGTGAATAGATTGCGAATTTTCCTGGTCCATCGGGCGCGCCAGGGTCTAGTTCATTGGTGAAGTGCGGTTTGAGCCCAGGCCGGTCTGTATATATTGAGTGCGCCTCAAAGGTCGGCTATGCCACTGGTCGTTAGGTCAAGATGACATTTTTCGGTGGCTTTCCGTTTGCGGAACTTCAGATTTATAATCAAGGAATGCCTATTGCTTCTGATTTATCCGCGCTTGATATTCGACCTACGAGGCCGATGAGGCCGAATGAGGCGGTCAGGTCGATCCCTTCCTTCTGTAGCCATTCGATCCACTTGTCGACGTTTGACGCCTTATGCCCCCCGGGATGTCATGGCCGTCCTCCGAGGGCTCGCGAGCGGGTACTGTGATACGGACATTCCATTCACTCTCATGATGTGGGCCAACGCCTTCCAGTAAGCGGTTGCCATGGTCGATTGCGAGTTGTAGCTGGACTTCTCCGGCAGCGCGAATTTTCCTTCCGCGGAGAAAATGCCATAGCGCCCGCTCGCCTGCATCGACAGTCCGAGCGTGTCCATCAAGGCGCCATGGGTTTCGACCATATCGAACGAATAGGTGGCCTGCTGCCCACTTACTGAGGTCTCGGTCGTCATCACCCGTAAGGTTTCCCCACGACCTCGCCGGTCAGCAGGTTGACTCTGCGGCTCAACCCTTCCGATCCGTGGAACGGCAACATACTTATCTGGGACATTTGTGGCTTCTCTCTTTTCGAACGGAACGCCGGGCTGTCCGACGATGGGGCCGGCGGAGAATTCACCGCCGGTGAGGAACACTTACACCTCAGCGCCCCAGCCGACTCCAGGCACATCGATCACCATCACGCTCGGCTCGTTGGACGCTCGCTCGCCGTACATTTCGCCGGTCGACCACAGCTATGAGGCGAAGTCACGCAGCTGGCTGATCCGCTCGGCATTCTTCATCTCGGCGACGAAGGCTGAAGACAGGAAATCGGTTCCCTCGATGAATCGCGCGAGCGCCAGGCCCTCACGTAGATCGTCCAGGCCGACCTCGACGCCCGGCACTGCCAGATTCAGGTCCCAGTCCGTCACCGGTTTCCCATCGGCCCATTCCAGCAACGCCATGTTGAAGCCGGCGAACACCGACAGATCCACTGAGCCGCCCAAGCCCACACCCAGCCGGATGCTGGTGACGTTGACGTCACGCCATGGGTTGCTGGCGGAATCGACACGGGTCGCCACGCCCTCGAATGTCTCCGCGCCGAACACAGCGATCCCGCCGAGCTTGGTGCCGACACCCCACCCACGTCTGATCGTCCACAAAACCCATGGCGTACTCCTCGTCCGAACTGAATTGATCGTTCGAGCATGGACTTGTCAGAGACAAAAGGCCTGGGTAGCACCTACCTCACTTTGAAGAGAATCCGCTGCGGTCTACCTGCCCGGCGGCACCGTTGCGGTGAGCGAGTCGATGCCGCCGAAGCAGTTGGCTTTCGATACTTTCGATAGGTGTTGGGGCGAATTGGATTCGGCGCAGTCACTCGTGTTCCCACAACCGTCAATCAAACCCGTGGCCTAGAGTCCAGTATCCCGACTTCGCGAAAACCGGGTACATCAAAGTTTTCGGACTGGCCGGTTCAGTTGCGGTAGTGCCGTTTTGGTCGACGGCGTGGAAGCCGCACCCGCCGATTCGTAGTCGACTTACGGGCCCGCAAATCAGTCGGTTCGCGGCCTTTCCGCCGTCCGGCGGCCCGTGCGTGCCGCAAACTAGCCGCTGCAAAGGTCACCGCGGCATATCGACGACAGCGAAGTGGGGGTATCAAGCAAGTAGTTCGAGTTTGGGGGCAGCGCAGATTGATCGTTGACGCCTAGACGTGCGAGAACACGGCGGAATCGGGAGGTGCCTCGCGGGCTGCTTGGGCTCTGTGGCGACCGATTCGAGTAGTGCGATACGCGGGATATTTGCTCGTCTGGAACTTACGCTGAGGATCCAGCAACTGGCAGGCAACGGGCGGAGGCTTCGATGAACGAGCCAGCTGAACTTCGGATAGCACTCGTATGCTACGGGGGTGTATCCCTCGCCATCTACATGCACGGCATAACCAAAGAGCTACATAAGCTCGTCAGGGCGTCACGCGCGCTCGACAATATTCTGGACTCCGAACCTGATGCACCGAATCCGTTTGACAACCAATCGGACACCGAGGCCGTTTACTTCGATGCATTGCGGGACATGGCCCGGGAAGGCCGTCGACTTTCGGTCAATATCGACATAATCGGCGGAACATCGGCTGGTGGGATCAACGGCATAGTGCTGAGTAAGGCAATCGCGCAGAACGCGAGCCAGGATGACCTGAAGCGGCTGTGGATCGACCATGCAGATCTACGTGCCCTGGTGCGTGCGCCCAGTATCGGCGGAACAGTGACACGCACGTTTTTTGCAGCTCTGTTCAAGCTCGCGACATTCTGGACCCGTCGCGCACCGCTCAACGGCGATCTCATGTCGCGGCTGCTCTACCAGGCGCTCACCGGCATGGACCAACCCACGTCGTCCGGTGCGGCTGGCAATGCGGTCGGACCGGTCGCCGATACGCTGATCCCTGATGGTGGAGCGCTGTCACTGTTCGTAACCACCACCGATCTGAACGGCTTCGACGTAGCGATACGCTCGCCGGACGGCACGGTGGGACAGCGCGAACTGTGCCACGCGCAAGTGCTCGAGTTCATCCAGGAGAACGGCAACAAGCCCATTTTCGGCAAACAGGCCACACCGACTCTGGCGTTTGCCGCGAGGGCTACCTCAGCGTTCCCCGGCGCCTTCGACCCGGTCAATGTCCTGACCTTTCCTCGAGAGGCGGAATTTCCACCAAATGTCGAGGTCGACACTGACCGATTCCGCTTCAACTACGCTGAGAACGGCGTCGATGCCGAGGAGGCGTGGTTCGTGGACGGAGGTGTTCTCGATAATGCGCCCTTCGATCTGGTCATCGACGCGATCAGCCGCAGGCAGGCATCGACCGAGGTCTATCGTCGGCTGGTCTACATCGAGCCCGATCCTGGATGTGCCCTCGAAGCCCCACCAACGGATACCAATAGCGGCAGAGCGGCGAAACGGCGCTGGGGACGTGACCTTTTCCATGTCCTCAATGGGATCAAGGGCAGTCAGTCGATCCTCGACGACCTGATCGACCTGCGGGCGATGAACGAGAAAATCGCCGAAGTGGGCGCTATCGCGGAGCAACAACGGGTGGAGGTGCTCGATCGCATTCGCTATGCGCATCAAAAGTGGCGGGGAGACAACGCGATCGCAAGTAAGACTGTATCAAACAATATCGAGGAAGCCATTGCTGCGATCCCAGTGGAAGTTCTGGAAGATCAGGACGCGTTCCTCGCGACCTCTAGAACAATGCACCAGGAGGCAGCCGAGGCGCTCGGCTCCACATACAACACCTATCAGCGACTCAAGGCAGCGTCGATCGCCAGATGCGTGGCAACCGCGATCGTGAAGCATTTCGCACTACCACTGGAGTCGAGCACCGCAGTGTTCATCCGGTCCTGCACGTTATCTTGGGTGCGTCGGCAACCGTTCTGGGAAAATCCGGATCCCGAAGAGTCGTCGAAGTCGTTGTCGGAGTTCCTGCAACCTATCGATATCCCATATCGCCACCGCCGGATGCAGTTCATCCTCGCGGGTTTGAACAAGCTCTACACGGTCGAGAACGAGCCACTGCGGGCCAGTATCAACCAACTCAAGGCACTTGCCTGGGAACATATCGATGCGATCTTGGCTGGCCCCGTAGCGGCAATCAGCGCACTGGACACCCAGGGCGCCCTCGAATTCCTGCGACCACAGAAACTGCCAGGCGGTACAGCATCCAGCAATATTCGGCCCGATTCGTTCGTTGCATCGAATTTGGATAATTTCGATATGCTATTCGATCAGTACACCAAACAGATCCATGAGACTCAGGGGGGTGGCGGAGACGCACTCTGGCAGGCATTCGCGGCACTGAGGCCTCAGTGGGATAAACGGCATCTTATGCTGTTGGCCAGTCGGTACCTCGGCTTCCCGCTCTGGGACGGGCTGTTGTTCCCGACGATCGCCCTGTCGAATCTCCCGCAGTTCACCCAGATACCAATAACCCAGTTCAGCCCTCTCCGTGCCAAGGCGCTCACGCCACTGAACACCCGCAAACTCGAGGGTTTCGGATACCACCACTTCCGCGCTTTCTTCAAACCAAAGTACCGGGAAAACGACTATCTGTGGGGCCGCCTCGACGCAACGGAACTAATACTGCGAAGTCTGGACGAAACAGTTCCCGGGGCCTCCGCACCGGCAACGGCGCACCTGCCCGACGCCCTCAACGCCATCCTCGACGCAGAATCCGACCTCAAGCAGATTCCACCCCAATTGATCAGACACCTAAGAGACCAGATCAACGGACTCAATACCGACGACGGCACCGACACTGGACCGGGCTGAGCACCGCATGCGGGGGCAATCCAGCAACCAGCACGTGCTGTCAGACACACCGTGTGCACCCTCCGTGGTCGCCGGACAACCTCGGCGCGCTTGACGTGTGGTTCGACGACGAGCAGGGGGGACGGCTGGATCCGCCGACAACCGTTCGCGGGCGGTGCCTTATCGACGGTCTGCGGAGCAGAGGTTCATTTCGAAGCTCCCGGCAGCACCTCCGCCGCGCTGGCCGAGCGCGCCGGAATCGGCGGCTCGACCGCCCGCGAGCTCCTGGTCGCCCTGAAGCGCACCGGCGCAGCGCACCGCACCGACGGGGAATCCGACGGCAGCGCCCGACGCCCCGCTGACCGATGGTGGCCGAAGACCGACACCGACACCGCCCTCGGCGACGAGAACGTCGAGCTTCCCGCTGATTCGGCCGCCACCGCCACCACGGCTGAGGGCTCGAGCGCACCCGCCACCGACGAGGAAAGCCCGACAGCTGGCGCCGACGAGGCCGGCGCCGAAGGGGCCGAGATCGAAGGGGACGAGATGAAGTCCGCCGCAGCGGATCCGGGCGAATCCGCTCCGGCGACCGAGGAGCCCCGCGAACGGCGACACGGAGTCCGACGAGCACGCCGATGTCACCGAGTCGCCGGACGGCAAGGCGGCCGAAGTCTCGGCAGAGGAGGAGCCGGTCAAGGCGCAGCGACTGGGCAAGGGGGTCCTGCGGGGAATGGTCGAGGACTTCCTCACCGACTGCGCGGGAAGGGAATTCACCCCCGGCGAGATCGCGAAGACCCTGCAGTGCTCCGCCGGAGCCATCTACAACGCCTTGGAAAGCTGGTTGCCGACGGCATCATCATCCGCACTTGCGAGGCACCCAAGCGATACAAGCTCGCCCCTGCCGAATAGCGGATCCAGCCCCCTGCCCGTGGCTGGCTGCTGGATCCGCTATTCGGCAGGGAGACAAACCCATGTCCGACAGCGATATCCGATACCAGTCCAGCATCGCCGCCGTCTCCAGGTTGGTCGAATATCTGGAACATCATGCGCTGCAGCGTGATACGCGTGTGGGTGCCGCACCGATATCCGCGTCACGCTCACTTCGCTCGAAGCCGACGCCGACGGACCGGCGTTGCGCGAGGCGTGCTTGAACGACTGGCTGTGCGGGCACGTCGCCCCGCGTCTGGACCCGGGTGGCGCAAGGTAGACGCGGACACCGGCGGACACGCGGCCCATTTTTCGACACCGCTGAGGCGGCAGCGTTGCGCGCGCCCAGGGAACGGATGGTCAGTTACCGCCGTGCCCGAACGGACATGCGAGCAGTATCGCGACGAGTTGGACGAACGCGTTCGCCTTGGTCGCCTACCGCCGGCGTAGATGAAGTGTTCGTAGGTCGCCATGTTTGTCTCCAGTGTCGGTTCGATCTCGCCACACCATCAACGCTCTGAACCCCGGGCGAATCAAGCTCGCATTGAACTCAAAAAGGTTGTGCACCAGGAAAATTCGCCAAGAACCGACTTGACTTCGGTGGCGGGGAGAGGGTTCATGGTGTCGTAGTCCGAACGCACTGGCAGCACACCGGGGCTACCGCCCGGCCGGGGCATGACCACCCATACGACCGATACCGGGAGAAGTCATGTCCAACACCATCAATGCCGTCACCGATTCAGCGACCGCCGCGGATAAGCTGTGGATGGAACTGCACGGCGCCCCCGGCGGCACCTCGGCTGAGCTGGCCGAGCAGGCGGGGATCGGTGGCTCGACCGCCCGTAAACTTCTTGCCGCCCTGGAGTGCAACGGCGCAGCGATCCGCACCGCCGGTGAATCCGACGGTAGCGCACGGCGCCCCGCCGACCGCTGGTGGCCGGAGATCGCTCCCGCCGATAGCGATACCACTGGCGGCGCTGACGCGGTCGGTGAACCTGCCACTGCGGCCGACACCGCCCAAGAAGCGGAGGACGCGCCCGGCACCTACCCCGGACGCGGATGACGCGACAGCGGGCGAACACGAGCCCGGCGTGCCGGATACCGAGACCGCAGAGACAGGGTCGCAGACCGGCACGGAGAGCCCACTGACACCGACACCGAGCCCACATCGGTCGCCCCCGATGCGGAGGCGGGCGGGAAGCCGAAGCGGCTGGCTTCGGGTGCCCTGCGGGGGATGGCCGAGGACTTCCTGCGCGACTGCGCGGGCCGGTAGTTCACGCCAGGCGAGATCGCCAAGAGCATAGGCCGCTCGGCCGGGCTATCCACAACGCACTCGAACGGCTCGTGGCCGACGGCATCGCCGTGCGGACCTGCGAGGCACCAAGCGGTACATGCTCGAGAGCTGCCCCTGGCCAGCCGCCTGCCTCGGGCACCGACCACCACGGATCGGTGACCCTGGCTGGCAGCTGGACCAGTGGTGTGGGTCTCCCGTTGGACGTTTTGTATGCGGTTGGTCAGATCGCGCTGCGGCGGGTCAGGTCGGGCAGTTTTGTCTCGTGGATTTGCCATCGGGTTTTCACTGCCTGGTGTCTGAAGCGACGGGCATACTCCACTTCGTCGCCGACGAGTGGCAGCAGGGTCATCAGTCGTATGAGCTGGTGGCCGGATTAGTCGCGGACGATATCGAAGTCGGCGCCAAAGCAGGGATGGTGGTCGGCGACGATCCCGAAGATGCCGGTGTCGGTGACGAGGGGGGAGTTGCTGGCCATCTGGTCCCCGGCGTTGAGACCGGGTTGGACGAGGAGTGCATCGCAATGATGTCCAGCAGAGCTCGCGCCAGACCGGCTTGACTGCGGTACGCGGTGACCACATGGCGGGACGCACGCGGCACTCTGTACAAGGATGTGACTCAGTACACATTCCGGAAGACAGTGGCAACGCTGATCGCTGAGGCGTCGGATTCGAAAACGGCCGCGAAGCAGTTGGGGCATTCTCGTGAGGGCATCACGGAGCGGCATTACATCGTCTCGCCGGAGCGGGCACCGGACTCATCGTCCGTGCTGGAGCTGGGGTTAGGCACGGCCAGCTGAGGAACCGTTGGTGGTGACTTTTTGGTGTTCTTTTGGTGACGGTCCGGTAGATCGGAACGGGCCCGATCATAGTATCGGGCCTGACCTGTTAATTTAGGTGCGCCATCAGGGACTCGAACCCCGAACCCGCTGATTAAGAGTCAGCTGCTCTGCCAATTGAGCTAATGGCGCTTGCTCCGTGTTCCGGTGCGGGACAGACATTAACAGGCCGAGGGCGCAGAAGTGAAATCGATATCCGGGCGGGGGCGTCGGTCGAGTTCGCGAGGGGTGTTAACGCCCGGTGGGGTAGTCGGGATCTAACCGGTGGACTCGCCTGCGTCGACGCTGCGTTCGCGTTTGTTCGGGCTTGCGGAGCTGGCAGAATATCGGGCGTGGTCTCGACCGATCCCGCCGGCGCGGTGGGTTGAGCTAGCAATCGGTTGGATCCGAAGCCATCGGTGCGCTTCTTGGCGCACCGGGACTTGAAACGGGGTTGAGATGAGCGTTGCGCAGGGTCGACATCGGACGATGGGGAAAGTCACCGCACCTCTGGTTGTGTTCGCTGTATTCGCGCTGGTCTTATCGGCGTGCTCGTCGGGCAGCGCCGACAGCTCGCAGGTCGCCATCGATCGCAACCCCATCACCGAACTGATCAAGCCGAAGCTGTTGTCCCCGGTCAAGGACGGTGACGTGGGGGTTTCGCCGGGTATGCCGATGGTCTTCAAGGCCGACGACGGCAAGTTCACCGCCGTGACATTGCTCAACCCGCAGGGCGAGTCGGTGAGCGGCAAGCTGGCCGCCGATGGCCGGTCCTGGGAGACCACCGAGGTGCTCGGCTACGGCAAGGCCTACCGGCTGCGCGCCGACGCCATCGGCCTCGGCGGGGCGAACTCCACCACCTTGAGCTTCACCACCAGTTCGCCGGACAGCCAGACCCATCCATACCTGCTGCCGGGTGAGGGTGAGGTGGTCGGCATCGGGCAGCCGGTCGCGGTGCAGTTCGACGAGAACATCCCCGACCGCAAGGCCGCCCAGAATGCGATAAAGATCACCACCGAGCCCGCGGTGGAGGGCGCGTTCTACTGGGTGAACAACCGTGAGGTTCGGTGGCGGCCCGAGCACTTCTGGGCGCCGGGCACCAAGGTCACCGTCGAGGTGAATGTCTATGGCAAGAATCTGGGCAACGGCCTGTTCGGTCAGGACAACATCCACTCCTTCTTCACCGTCGGTGACGCGGTGGTCTTCACCGCCGACGACAACACCAAGCAGGTGACCGTCGAGCAGAACGGCCAGGTCGTGCGGACCATGCCGACCTCGATGGGCAAGTCGGGCACGCCCACCGACAACGGCGTCTACATCGTGAGCGACCGGTTCGAGAAGATCATCATGGACTCCTCGACCTACGGCGTTCCGGTGGGTTCGTCCGATGGCTACAAGACTCCGGTCGACTACGCGACCCGCCTCTCCTACAGCGGCATCTTCTTCCATTCCGCGCCGTGGTCGGTCGGTCAGCAGGGGTATTCGAACACCAGCCACGGCTGTCTGAACCTGAGTCCGGCCAACGCCCAGTGGGTCTATCAGAACGCCAAGCGCGGCGACATCACCATCGTCAAGAACACGGTGGGCGGCACCCTGTCGGGTGTCGACGGCCTCGGTGACTGGAACATTGCGTGGCCGGAATGGAAGGCGGGCAACGCCGACGTCCGGTGACGAAGGAGAAGGCCCCCGGCGATCCTTGGGTTCACATGGTCGTCGGGGGCCTTCTCGTGTCCTGGGACGGGCGAAAATCAGGGGATGACAGGTCCTGGCGTGCCTGGGCAGGTGAGATTCGCGTTGATCGCGCTGCCCAACGCGGCGCACAGCAGCGGGCCGCCGAAGAGGAGCTTTTCGAAGGCGGCCAAGGCCGCGCCTGCGGACCCGGTGCCCGAGGACCCGGTTGTGGTCACCCCGCCCGCCGATCCGGTGCTGCCCGATCCGGTCGAGGACTCCAGTCCGGTCGACTCCATCGGTGTTCCGAGATCCGCGGCGGCCGTTGCGGTGGCTCCGGTCAGCAATGTTGCGCCGACGAGGGCCGCGATAACTGTGGCACGCATCACGAACTGTTGTCTTTCTTGTCAACCAGGGCGATGCCTGGCGACACCTCCCCTCGAGCCGCAGTCTACGGAGTGAAACGGAGATCTGTCAGACAATCGGCGAAGTCGCCGTTCTCGAACGACGAGGGGCTGCGGGACAGCGAAACTGCCTGTCGCGCAGGGTGGTCAGCGCTCAGGACGCGCGCTCGGCCTCAAGGATCTCGCCGATATCGAAGAATTCCCACTGGTTGGGCGGCATCATCGCGGTGACGTGGACCTGCCGCTGCTCGAAATCCAGCAGCAGTGCCACATGGATGCCCGGCTTCAGGGTCCAGCAGACCAGGTAGAAGTCCTCGCGCAGCTTGCGCGCACGGTAGGAAATTGCGTCGACCGCGTGCCGGTTGGGGTCGCTGAGCAGGACGAAGCCGAGGCTGTCTGCGGTGAATGTCATGCGGTAGTGGTTGCCGGTCGTGTATCGGTACTCGATAACCGTTCCGGCCAGCTCGGTGGTGGACGGACCGCCGATCAGATCGGGGTGGCCTGCGGTCTCTTGCGCTATGTCGGTCATTTCTCTCTCCATGGAAAAGGGCTTCAGGACGCGATGCTGGGAAGGGAGTAGAGCTCGTCGTGCGCGATGGTGACGCAGTGCAGCGCCTGGGCGGGGTTCAGCCGCCGCGACACCGCCAGGCGCAGACCGCCGGGGATCACGCCCGCGCGCCGACATGCGTCGAAGAAACCGTGTATTTCGAGGGCGATCGCCTCGAAGTCGGTGGTCTCGAGTCCACGGCCGGTGCGGTGAGCGGCGGCGGGCATCGGATCGCAGACCCAGGCGACCGGCACTCCGGTGGCCGTGGCGGCCGCCAGCAGCGGCGGCAGCAGCGCGGTGTCGAGGCGGGCGATCAGCGTGAGTCTGCCGGGGATCTTGTCGGGATTGAGCCGCAGGCACAGCGCGGCTATGTCGTCCGGCTCGGCTGTCGGTCCGACGGTGACCGCGATCGGGTTGTCGATCGCGGTCGCGAGCCGCAGATGAGCCTCGCTGCCGGTGTGGTCGCCGACCCACAGTAGGTGGGCGGAGCCTGCCCACCAGCGGCCGTCGTCATGGCGGCGCGTCAGCGCGTGTGCGTAGGGCAGCAGCGCCTCGTGTGAGGTCCACAGCCGTGGCACCAGACTGTGCAGCTGGCGGCCGCCGGGCGGTGCGGTGGTGGCGCCCGCGAACATGTCGGCAACGTTGCGCAATAGTTCCGCCGACAACGGATTCGGGCCGGCGTCGGCAGCGTGATCCAATAGCGCGACCGCCGGTGCCGGCGGCGCCACCGGATGGGTCCGAAGGTGATTGAGCGTCGCTGCGGCATGGAGATACGTCGACAGCATCTCCTGAGGATCGGGGTTGGGCGCAGACCATGGCCGTGCGCGCTGATCGGCGATCCGGCTGATCGTCACGATGCGCCGACCCGATCCGAATGCCAGGACCGCGGCGGCGGCCGCCGCCATCGCCTGGCCGGCAATGAGCATGCCTGCGCGGCCGTTGGCGGGTGTTTCGACAGAGTCGCCCACATGCAATGCGAATGCTTGTCCGGTCGTCACCATGGCGAGTTCGGATGTGAGAGCGTCGCATTCGTCGACACTTACGAGCGGGGGCAGTTCGCGCAGCTGATCGGCATCGGCACGGGCGGCGTCCAGCCATAGCGGCGCTGTGGTCGGTTCGCCGGTCCAGCGCGACGGCGATACCGGCTCGTCATCCCATGGCAGCTCGGGATATTCGACGAGGAGTTCGGGTGAGATCAGGCCAGGATTGAAGCTCTCCCGGATGTAGCACAGTGGGCCTGTGTCGACCCGCATGATGTAGGACCGAGATGCGCACACCCGCTGATCAGGCCATCGTGCCAAGCCCGCCCGCAGCAACTCGCGGCGTTGGGCGACCTGTCGGGCCTGCAGGCTGTGTCCGATGGCGGTGTCGACACTGTCGAGCTTGTGCTGCGCGCCCACACCTACGGCGCTGACGACGTAATTGACCGATACCGGAATCGAATCCGGGTTGAGCAAGCATGATCGCCGGACCATCACCTCGGTGCCGGACGGTAACTGCAACGGTGCTCGAACGGTGTCGGGCAGCCGATCGGCGGACATGATGTCCTGGCGCAGCACCCGCACCCGCAATGTGGTGCCGAGAGCTGATTCCAGCGCCGGTGTGGTCAGGTTCGTGTTGGTGACGAGCATTCGAGTGGTCGGATCGGCGAACCGTGCTCCGCCAGTCGGTGCCGCCAACTCGGGCTGGCCGAGACGCGGTCGGCACCGCGCCGCGCCGATGGGATTCTTCTCGCGGGGAAACGCGGTCGCGGCTTCCATCTCATGCATTGGACCCAAACCCGTTTATCTTTTTGATGATTCGCCCCTTGCGGCATCATCCTGCACCTATTTCTTTGATCTGTCTACTCGAGATAGCGGCAGAATCGACTTCTGGGTGCGCAAAGAATTGGTCATATCTAATACGTATCGTTAACTTTTGGTTATCGAAGATATCGGTATGCGTACGTATGCGAATCCATGTGTCGGACATCACGATTGAGTGGAGTTATCGTCGTGTTCTGTTGGTTGACAGTGTCGCACTGGGGGGTGATTATCAGATCCCATACGTTCGACGATCGGGTATTCGTCAAACACTTCGCTACGTCTGTACAAAGGCATAGGTGAAAAGGCATGACCGCGGCCGTAATTGACCCATACCTCGTTGCTATCGCCACTGAGGTTCCCCCTCATCAATATTCGACCGAGGAGTTACTCGCCGCCAGTCACGGGCATTTGTCCGACAAGCTCGGGGCAATGCTCGGAAGCCTCGGCATCGAGCAGCGGCACTCGGTGCTCGCCAACTATCCGGATGTACTGTTCGGGGGCGCCGAACCGCAGCTGGACATCGCCGCGGCCGATCTCGCGGTCCGGGCGGCTCGCAAATGCCTTGCCAAAGCTGATGTTTCGCCCGACTCGATCGGCCTCGTGCTCGGCGTGAGCAGTACTCCCGGGCGACTGCTGCCGAGCCTGGTTTGCGACATATTCGCGCGGATGCCGGAACTGCCGCGGACCGCGCCGAATCTGAGCATCGAATATATGGGCTGTTCGGCAATGGCGAAGGCCGTCGAGACGGCGAGATGGTTCCTCACGTGCAACCCGGAGAAGCGGGTCCTGGTCTGCTTCATGGAAGCGATCACGCCGTTGTCTCCGGTGCTTCCCGGCTTCTACTCACATTTCTCGGAAGTGGGACCGCAGCAACGTCAGGGCACCGTGGACGTCATGCACGGGTTTCTGTTCGCGGACGCGGCCGTGGCCATGGTGTTCGGCGCGGAGGGCGACGGGCCGTCGTTCGGCCCGGTGGCCAACCTGACCAACGAGCTGGCGTCGGACGCCGAACTCGGCACCGTTCCGGACGGTGGCTCGGACATCCCGGTGGTGTACGGGCGTCGCATCTACACACTGAGTCCCGATGTCACACCGCGTGGCGCCCACTACGCCAGTGAGACGGTGCGCATGACACTGGCGGACGACTCCTGCGAGCTGTCGAAGCCCGCCGACGCCTCGGCGCTGCTCTTGCATACCGGCAGCATGCGCATCGTCGACGCGCTGTGCGCCGAGTTCGGCGTCGACAAGGACAGCGAGGTTGTCGCCTCGTCGTATCGAGTGCTGCGTGACCACGGCAACACCCTCGGATGTTCGGTTCCCCTCATGGTGGCGGAGCCGGTGCACCGCCCGGCCGGACAAGGCCTGCTCGTGGCTTTCGGGCTGAGCTTCAGTTGCGGTGCGTTCACGATGACCGTCCCCGAAGGCGGATGGAATCCCCAGTGAACGCAATGGATTTCGATGTCGCCGCTGCCGTCGGGCAGCGCAACCTCGCCGAATTCGTGTGGGGAGCCGGTGACCGGGACGGGGTCGCGCTGATCGAACACTCGACCGGCCGGACCTACCGTCATCGCGAACTTATCTTCGCCGCAAGGCGATTCGCGGCCGCGCTGATTCAGCGCGGGCTGCACCCCGGTGCCAATGTGGCGGTGATTTGCTCTAACGGCGCCGAGTTCATCGCCGCGTACTACGGTGCGTTGCTCGTCGGCGGTGTGGTTGTTGCGCTGGATCCGTTGGGCGCCACCGACGAATGGGAGGCCGCGCTCGCCCGTACGCCGGCCGGCTTCGCCGTCGTGACCGGTGCGGTGTGGCATACGCTCGCGCGAGAGCGCTTGGCGGAGCGATTCGCGCACGTGGTGGTGATCGACGACGACGGCATGGTTCCGGCGCAGCGGAGCACCGACGTGGTCGGGTGGGGCGCGATGCTCGCCGAGGCCACGACGACCGTTCCCGCGGCCGCCGGCGGTGACCGTGCGGCGATGCTGATCGCGTCGAGCGGGACCCAGGGCGAGCCCAAGCAGATTGTGCTGACTCACCGTAATATCGCCGCGAATCTCGTGCAGATCGATCTCGCGCACCGGCTGACGGCGCAGGACGTCGTGCTCGGTCTCACTCCGTTCCGGCATGTGTACGGGATGCTCCATCCGCTGAACAGCACGCTGCGGGTCCGGGCGACGGTTGTCACGGTGGCCACTCCGTTCACCGCCGCGGACCTGCTCGACACCATCCAACGTCGGCGCATCACCGTCGCGTACCTGGTGCCGAGCGTGCTCGCCGAACTTGCCAGGTTCCCCGACGTCGAACGCTACGACACCAGCAGCGTGCGGCTGGTCTACTCGGGCGGTGCGCCACTGCCCATCGAAGTCGCGGCGACTTGCGCACGAATCCTGGGAGCCCCGGTTGTGCAGGGTTACGGCATGACCGAAGCCTGCTGCACCTACGCCCCGCCCGACATCGATCCCGGCCCGGCGGGATCGATCGGTCTGCCGGTGCCGGGAACACAGACCCGATTCGTCGATCCCGATACCGGCCTCGATGTCGACGAAGCCGATCCCGGTGAGATCTGGATCCGCGGTCCACAGGTTTCGCCGGGCTTCGTGCAGGGCGACGGCGAGATCGTTCCGGTCACCGACGAGGACGGCTGGCTGCACACCGGCGACATCGGTCGCCGTGATGCCAGGGGATACGTCACCATCACCGGTCGGGCCAAGCAGCTCATCAAGTACAAGGGGCATCAGGTTGCGCCCGCCGAGCTCGAAGCGATCCTGCTCGGTCATCCGAACGTCGCCGACGCGGTGGTGGTGGGAGTGCCGGACGAGATCGCCGGGGAGATCCCGGTGGCCTACGTGGTCCTGAGCGCCGATGTCCCGCTCGATGACGTGTCGGCATACGTCGCCGAGCGGGTGGCGCCGTACAAGAAGATCCGCCGCATCGAGGCGCTCACCACCATTCCTCGGTCCGCCATGGGCAAGCCGCTGCGCAGCAGCCTCGGCCACTGATCACCGCCGCACCGATCTCATCGGGAGTATCCATGCGTCACACACTTCCGTCGCTGTTCGAAGCCGCCGCCGATGCCGGGGGTGCGCAACCGGCGGTCTTCGTGGACGGCGGCTACCGGTCCTGGGCGCAGTGGCGCGCCGAGGCCCATGCGCTGGCGCGTGGATTGCAGGATCTCGGCATCGGTCAAGGCGACGTGGTCGCCGTGCACCTGCCCAACTGCTGGGAGTTCCTCACCGTTCATGTCGCCGTCGCCGCCGCGGGCGCGACCATGCTTCCGCTGCACATGGGCCTCGGGGCCAACGAACTGCGCTCGCTGCTCGCCAGGACTCGGGCAGCCACCTTGGTCGGCACCGCCGATCGCATGCACGGACTGCTCGCCGAGCTACGTGCGGGCTCCCCGGCGCTGAGGCACGTGCTGGTTGTCGGGGACGCGGACTTCGCACCGAATGATGTTCTGGCACTGGAGGATATGGCGCGACGGTGGGCGGGGACGACCCCGCTGCCGGTGCAGGTCGGCCCGGACGACCCCTTCGTGCTGCTCCCGTCGTCCGGTACGACCTCGTTGCGCCAGAAGATCTGTGTGCATACCCATGACGCCCTCATATCGAATGCCGTCGCGGTGGCTGCCGACGGTCGTGCTCGCGGTACCGACACGATCATCAGCGCCAGCCTCTTCACCCATCTGTTCGGGCTGCTCTCGGTGCACGTCAGCCTCGTGACCCGCGGGCGCCAGGCCTTGCTGCGCGGCTGGGACGTGCGGGAATTGCTGCGGCTGGCAGCCGCGAGCAAGGCAGGGGTGCTCTACGCAGTTCCGGCGCAGATCCGAGACATCGTGTCCCAGCTGGGCGCGTCCGGCGACGACGGTGGGATTCGGCTGACGGAGGTGCGGGCCAGTGGCGCGGCCATCCCCGCCACGCTCGTCGAAGACGCCCGGCGGCTGCTCGGTGCACGCGTGATTTCGCACTGGGGCATGTCCGAGGTGGGTGCCGGCCTATACACGCGGCCCGATGATCCCCTGAATGCGGCGACCAGCGGGGTCGGCCGTCCGGTATCCGGTGGCCAGGTTCGGGTCGTCGACGAAGGCGGAAATCCCTGCGGTACAGGCGAAACCGGGGAGCTCCAATTCCGTGGCCCCTCGATGTTCACCGAATATTTCGAGGAACCGGAACTGACGAGGAACGCGCTGACCGTCGACGGATGGTTGCGCACCGGAGACCGTGCCGTCCTGAACGAGGACGGCACGGTCGCGTTCCGCGGCCGGGACGCCGAAGTGATCAACGTCGGTGGTGTGAAGTTCAGCGCGTCCGAGATCGAGATGCTGCTCGATGACCTGCCGGGGCCGCGGCTGCTCGCCGTGGTCGGGCGCCCGGACGACCGTCTCGGCGAATACCCCTGTCTCGTAGTGACTTTGCGCGCGGGCGCGGC
Organism: Nocardia sp. CWNU-33; assembly: GCF_046764895.1. Taxonomy (NCBI): domain Bacteria; kingdom Bacillati; phylum Actinomycetota; class Actinomycetes; order Mycobacteriales; family Nocardiaceae; genus Nocardia; species Nocardia sp. CWNU-33. The sequence continues at coordinate 136,523 of NZ_JBKOQN010000018.1, forward strand.
GCTCACGTTGCGTGAGGTCACCGCGCATCTGGCGGCCAAAGGTGTTGCGGAGTACAAGATTCCGGCCGAGCTGATCGTGCAGGAGGAGATACCGTGCACGCCGACCGGCAAGATCGCCAGGCGCAGACTCGCCGCGATGCTGGACGGTGATGTTTCACGCGCGCAGTCGGTCTGGGTGCGCCGCATGCTGGCGTTACCGCCGTCCGAACGGCTGCGGCACGCCCTCGACCTGGTTCGTGAACAGGTGCGTGTGGTGCTGGGAGATCCCGGATCGATCGGGCCCGACCAGGTTTTCACCGATTTCGGCATGAAGTCCCTGACCGCGGTGCGATTGCGTGCCGCCGTGTCCGAGGCCACCGGATTCGCCCTGCCCGCGACCACCGCCTACGACCTACCGACCCCGAACCTGCTCGCTCGGCACCTCTGTGAGCTACTGGTCGAAAAGTCGCCGGTCGGCACCCCGGCCACCTCGAACCACGCACGACCGGCCGCCCAGGACCCGGTGGTCGTCGTGGGCATGGGATGTCGGTTGCCCGGCGACACGACGTCTCCCGATGAGTTCTGGGAACTGCTGGTGGCGGGACGGGAGACACTCGCCGAGTTCCCCAGCGATCGCGGCTGGGTTTTCGACCCGGACGCCACCTTCACCCGGCGGGGCAGCTTTCTGCGCGACGCTGCCTGGTTCGACCCCGCCTTCTTCGGGATCTCACCGCGCGAAGCCATGACTATGGACCCGCAGCAACGACTCCTGCTGGAAACGACATGGGAGGCACTGGAACACGCCGGGATCGACCCGAACTCGTTGCGGGACACCGAGACCGGTGTCTTCGTCGGTGCCATGGCCTCGGACTACCTGCCACGCACCTATGAGTCGGTCACGAATTCCGACGTGGGTGCGATGACCGGCAATGCAGGCGGCGTCGCCTCCGGCCGGATCTCCTATGTGCTCGGGCTACGCGGCCCGGCGCTCACCGTCGACACGGCATGCTCCTCCTCCCTCGTCGCGCTCCATCTCGCGGCCCGATCGCTGCGGGCCGGGGAATGCTCGATGGCGTTGGTCGGCGGTGCGACGGTGATGTCGACGCAGGCCACGTTCGCGGAGTTCGCTCGACAGGGCGCCCTCGCGGCCGACGGGAGATGCAAGTCCTTCGCCGCCGCGGCCGACGGGACGGGCTGGGGTGAAGCGGTCGGCGTCCTCGTCCTCGAACGGCTCTCCGACGCGCGCCGGGCCGGCCATCGCGTGCTCGGCGTCATCCGCGGCAGCGCCGTGAACTCCGACGGCACCTCCAATGGGTTGACCGCGCCGAACGGCCATGCGCAGCAACGAGTTATCCGTCGGGCACTGGCCGATGCCGAGCTGGATCCGTCCGATGTAGACGCGGTCGAAGCGCACGGCACCGGCACCACGCTCGGTGACCCGATCGAAGCGCAGGCGATCCTGGCGACGTATGGGCAGGACCGCGAGCGGCCGCTGCTGCTCGGTTCGATGAAATCGAACCTCGGGCACGCACAGGCCGCCGCAGGCATTGTCGGCACGATCAAGATGATCCTGGCAATGCGCAACGGCCTGGTGCCCAAGACATTGCACGTGGACGAGCCCTCCCCGCACGTGGACTGGGCGGCCGGCGCGGTACGCCTCGTCATCGACGCGGCGCCGTGGCCGGAGACCGGAAGACCGCGCCGCGCGGGCGTTTCCGCATTCGGGATCAGCGGCACGAACGCACACGTCATCCTCGAACAAGCTCCGTCCGAACGGGACGGGCAGGGACGCGACGGCGCCGAAGGGGACGGGCCCGGATGGGGTGGCGCCGAGGGGGACGGCCCCGGAGGGAGTGACACCGGACAGCGCGGCACTGGACGCGGCGACCGTGATCTGAGTGGCGCTGGACAGCGCGAGCCGGACTCGGACAGCACCGGACAGGGTGCCACCGGACGGGACGATCGTGGACATCATGGCATCGAGCGGGACAGCAGAACGGATGATCGCTTCGCGTGCCCGCCGAAGCCGGTTGTGCCGCTGGTCTTCTCGGCATCGACAACAGCGGCTCTGGCAGCTCTGGCGGGACGGCTCGATGCCCTCCTGAGCGCAGGCGCGGTACCAACGGATGTCGGCTACTCCCTGACCACGACCCGCGCGACGTTCGAGCATCGGGCGGTCGTGCTCGACGCCGATCGTGACGACCTGGCCGCGCTGATGTCGGGGATACCCGGGCCCGCGGTCACGGGGCATGCCGACCTCAGCGGGGGAGCGGTGTTCGTTTTCCCGGGGCACGGGGCCCAATGGGCCGGGATGGGGGCCGAACTGCTCGGTTCGGCCCCGGTCTTCGCGGCCGCGATGGCCGAGTGCGAGGACGTGCTGTCGGAGTTCGTCGACTGGTCGTTGACCGAGGTCATCGCCGATGAATCAGCCTTGCGCCGAACCGAAGTCGTGCAACCGGTGCTGTTCGCAGTCACGGTTTCGCTGGCCCGGCTGTGGCAGCACCACGGCGTCGAGCCTGCCGCCGTGATCGGTCATTCTCAGGGCGAGATCGCCGCCGCGCACATCGCAGGCGTCCTGTCCTTGCGTGACGCGATCCGAGCCGTCGTCCGCCGTGGCGAACTGTGCACCGAGTTGAGCGGCATGATGTTGTCGGTCGGATCGGTCGAGGACGTCGAGAACTATCTTGCCGCTTACCCGGCGGTGAGCATCGCCGCGCGCAACAGTCTCTCCTCGACCGTGCTGGCGGGAGATGCCGAATCTCTCACCGCACTGGCGAAGGATTACCGCGATGCGGGCAAGCCGGCCCACGTTGTGCCGATCGGCTACGCGTCGCACTCGGCGTATGTCGAGCCCATCCGTGACCGGCTGCTGGCAGACCTGGCCGAACTGAGCCCGCAGCAGGCGCACATTCCCTGGTATTCGACGGTTACCGGCCAACCGATGACCGGCCGCGATGCCGACGCAGGCTACTGGTACGACAACCTGCGCCGCCCGGTGCAATTCGCCGCGACCGTGGAATCGCTTGCGGCCGCGGGGTTCAACCATTTCATCGAGGTCGGGCCCCACCCGGTGCTGACCACCGCGATGCAGGAGACAGTCGGCGAGGGCGGCCTGGCAGTCGGTACCTTACGTCGCGGCCATGGCGGCCTGCGCCGGTTCGCCGGTTCACTCGCTCAGGCGTATGTCCGTGGGCTGCCGGTCGATTGGACGAGATTCTTCGACGGCAGCGATGCTCGACGCATCGACCTGCCCACCTATCCGTTCCAGCGTGGTCACTACTGGGTCGGTCGAACAAGACAGTCGAGCGCGGCCGGGCTCGGCCAACAGGACATCACGCATCCGCTGGTGGCGGCACTCGTTGAGCACCCCGGCCGGCAGGGTGTGACCTGCACGGGCCTGATCTCGCTGGCCGAGCAGCCCTGGCTGACCGATCATCGGGTGCACGGCGCGGTTGTGGTGCCGGGAACGGCCTTGGTCGAGCTGGCCGTACACCTCGGCCAACGGTTCGGCTGCCACCGGGTCGACGAGCTGGTCATGCCTGCCCCGCTGGTGGTGCCGGAGGACGGCAGCGTCCGACTCCAGGTGCGGATGACAGAAGAAGAGGACAAGCGCGTCGTCGTGGCGGTGCACTCGAGGATCACCGGACAGGAATCCTGGACCGAGCACCTGACCGGTGCGCTCGTGCCGGAAACGGACACCGCGGTATCCGGGTTCGGGTCTGCCACCTGGCCGCCGCAGGGAGCGCAGCGCATCGATGTCGACACCGTGTACGAGTCGCTCGTCGAGGCGGGTGTCGCGCACGGCCCGGCATTCCGTGGGCTGGGTGCACTGTGGCGGCGCGACACCGAACTCTTCGCCGAAGTCCTACTGCCCGAAGACCTTTCGACCGGGTCTTTCCTGTTGCATCCGGCTCTGCTCGACGCGGCGTTGCACCCGATTGCGGTGACGCAGGACCACACCGATACCGCGGTGCAGTGGCCCGGAGCGGGTGCCGCTCGTGGACCGGGCGACCCGGCTCCTGGCCCACGACCAATGCTGCCGTTCGCCTGGCGGGGTGTGAGCCTCTTCGCGACAGGGGCGACGGCGTTGCGAGTGCGGTTGCGTCCCGAGGCCGATCGACAAGGTGGGATCGCCCTGGATATCGCCGACGACCTCGGCAGACCTGTCGCACGAGTGGAGTCGCTGATCTGCCGCCGCACCGACGGCATGCCACCGGGTAGCGCCATCGCGCCGAACACGCTGTTCCGGATCGGCTGGAAGCACGCGGGCCAACGGTCCGGCGACGACCGTGAGCTGCTCGACGTCAGCGCCGTGCCCGACCTCCGAACCGCGCTGAATCTCGTGCTGACCGCTCTACAGCGCAAGGTAGTCGAACAAGCCGGATTGCTCGTGCTGACCAGGAATGCCGTGGCCACGGCGGATTTCGAGGACACCGATCCCGTGCAGGCCGCCGTATGGGGCCTGGTTCGCTCCGCCCAGCGGGAGCATCCCGGCCTGTTCGTCCTCGCCGACACCGACGACCCGGCCGCATTCGAGCGGGCAGTGCCTGTGGGGGAAAACGAGTTCGCGGTTCGCGCCGACTCTGTTCTCGTCCCTCGCCTGATCAGGCAGCGAGCAGTCCGAACACAGATGGCCGCGAATGCCGGCGGCGCTGCGTTGGTGACCGGTATTGCGCTGGTGACCGATGATGCTGCGCTCGTGACCGGCGGCGCTGCGCTCGCTACCGGTGGCGCTGCGTTGGTGACCGATGGTGCTGCGTTGGTGACCGGTGGTGCTGTGCCTGCTACGGGTGGCGCCGCATTGGTGGTCAGTAATCGCGCGCTCCTGCCCGACGGCGCCGCGTTTGTCACCGATGATGCTCTGCTCACGACCGACGGCACCGTCCTCGTGACCGGCGGGACCGGTGGCCTCGGGCGTCGGATGGCCAGGCACCTGGCCGAGCGGCACCGCGTGCGGCATCTGCTGCTGATCTCACGGAGCGGATCCGATGCCCCCGGTGCGCAGGCGCTGCGTGCCGAACTGGCGGATCTCGGTGCCGACGTGCGCATCGTCGCTTGCGACGTGGGCGACCGTGCCGCCCTCGCGGAAGTAGTGGCAGGCATCGATCCACAACACCCGCTGACCGGTGTCGTACACGCGGCGGGGATCGTCGACGACGGGGTGCTCGGTGCGCTGAACGCGGATCGAATCGAGAAGGTGCTGTGGTCGAAAGCCGATGCGGCGCGGCATCTGCACGAGCTCACCCAGGACCTTCCGGTCCGAGTATTCGTCTTGTTCTCCTCGATCGCCGGTCTGCTCGGCAGTCCCGGCCAGGCCAATTATGGTGCCGCGAACGCCTATCTGGACGGATTGGCAGCACATCGCCGGGCGCGGGGTCTCCCCGCGGTTTCGGTGGCCTGGGGTCTGTGGCCGCAGGCTACCGGGATGACGAGCACGCTGACCCCCGCCGATCACGCCAGAATGTCGCGCAACGGCATACTCGCACTCTCCGACGCGGACGGTCTCGCGCTGTTCGATGCCGCACTCACCGCCGGTCCGGCGCTGTTGGCAGCGATGCACGTCGATCTCGCCGCGATCGGCTCGACACCGACGGCGCCGATCTGGCGTGAGCTCGTCCGTCCCGTGCCGGAGTCTTCCGTCCCGGCGACCGGTTCCGTGGCGACTGCTGCCACACCATCGGACTCGCTTCGTCGCCAACTCACCGGACTCGACACCGCCGACCAGGTTCGGCTCATCGAGGATCTGGTCAGGGGGCGCGTCGCGGCCTTGCTCGGCTACCGAAACGCGTCGGCGGTGGCGCTGGATCGCAAGTTCCTGGAGATCGGCTTCGACTCGCTGTCGGCGAAGGAGTTGCACGACGCCGTGAACAAGGCGACCGGCCTCCGCCTACCGCTCATGGCCGTGTTCGACGCAGAGACCCCCGGTGTACTCGCTATGCGAGTGTGGAATGAGCTGATCGGGCCGCCGCGCACAGCGGAGACCGAGCCGGTCGCGACAGTATCGCGGTACGAGGAGTCGGTCCGAGCGGTCGTTCAGCACGCAGTCGCCGCAGGCAACCCGGATGCGGCCTTCAGCGTGATGCGCGCGGCCGCGGACCTGCGGACATCCTTCACCGACAGCGCCGATCGTGGCCCGCTACCTGCGGCAACCACCTTGACCGACGGACCGCACCGCACCCGGCTCATCGCCCTCAGCTCGCCGATGGCCAATGGCGGTGTCCACCAGCATGCCCGGCTCGCCGCGCATTTCCGGGACGCAGTGCGTTTCTCGGCAGTGCCGTTGCCCGGCTTTGCCTCCGGCGAGAAACTGCCTGCTTCCGCTGAAGCCGCTCTCACCGCGGTCGTGGACGGCGTGCTCGGTGCCGCAGCGGACGAGCCCTTCGTACTGCTCGGCTACTCGTCGGGTGGTGCGCTGGCGTATGCCGCCGCGCGTCGCCTGGAACGCAGCCCCGAGGCTCGGCTGGCCGCGCTGGTGATGATCGACACCTTCCCGATCGATGACCCGGCGGTCCCGATCGAGACGATTCTGCGCGAGATGTTCGTGGAGGAGACCGGTATCGCCGGACCCACCGGTGACCGGCTCTCGGCCATGGGCCGCTGGCTCGCGGTGATGTCCGGCATGGACTTCGCCCCGGTCGAGGTACCGGTGTTGTTCGTTCGGGCCACGGAGCCGTTCGCCCCCGGTGCCGGGGACCCGGCCCGCTGGCAGACGCGGCCGTTCCACGACACCCACGATCTTCGGGCCGTGCGATCGGATCATTTCGGTCTGGTCGGCCGGGATTCCGAGCACACTGCGCAGGTCGTCCGCGAATGGCTCGACGAGCGTTTGTGACCGACGGCTGAGGTGCCGGATAACGGATAATCTTCGTACGAAAATGCATCACCGCCGAGAAATACGTGCGGGCTGGTCAGCGCGTTGAGCAACAGGCGCAGTCGGAATTGATCAGAGTTGAGGAACCACGGTTCAGCAACAACCTCGGCAACACGAAGTTGGGGTGACTCGATGTCGAAGCAGCGTAGGGATCCAGCCTCGCCGGCATCGTCGAAGGTCGCGAATCTCACCGCGGCCACCAGCTCATCAGCTGGAGACGCGACCGAACCAAAGCCGAACTCGCGCAGCAGGCACCTAATGCGCTGTAATGCCGCAGAGCGCACGGCCGACGATCGAGATCTAGTGCAGCCCCAGGACATCCGTACATGCCGACTAGCGGCTGCTGAGGCTGACAGATTCTGACCGTCACGAGGTGGTGAGCCGGTAGGTCGTGAGGGGCGCGTCCACTGTCGCCCGCGTCAGATCTATTGAATGGCCGACCGCTGGATCCTGGAATGCAGGCTTGTCCAAGCGACTGCCAGAAGCGCGGCAAGACCGAGGGCGGCAAAGGTCAGTGGCAGGTAGGTGAGGCGGAAGAAGAGGAAGTCCTCGTCGACCATTGCGTGGTCAGTGTCGTCGGGGTCGTAGCGGACCGAGACATGGTCACCCGGATCGATATATCGCGACGCCGATCCGCCGTCGAACCGTACTGTTTTCCCGGATACGGTGGTGAACTCGATGACGGCGGAGGTGCCGGCCGGGCGGCTTCCTTTGGTGTTGTCGCTGAGTTCCCGCCCGTATGCGACCCCGGTGCCGCTCGCGAGTCGCGAGTTCGCCAGGAACAGCGCGTTGTATCCGATTGGAACTGCGGCGAACAGGATTGCTACCACAGCCATCAGTGAGATGGCGAGACCATTGGAGTTGACGTGAGCGGCGAGTGAACGTTGCACGTAGTGTCCTTCCTGGAAACCCCGAGCCTTCCTGGAAGTTCCGCGCCAGTAATCCTACTGGCGGGGCGAGATCAGCCGGTTATAAGCCGTAGCTGCTCGTCCGGAGCGGCAACGCACTGTAATGCTGCGACCCGCGCGTTCGATCAGGGACAAACATTGGCCAGCAGTTGATCTCGCGAACGCACGCTCATGCCGATTTCAGCGCAATCGAGGCGCCGTGAGATGTCAGATGGGTAGGGCACCATGGCGTCTGGTGTGTGGCTTGCCGGCGGGTATGGCCAGCACGCCGGTGCCTTGGACTCGGGTATGCGGACCAAGTGATTCAGGGCTCACCGACAGTCGCCAGGCCACCTCCAGGGACCTGAATTCCCAGCTCCCTGGATCCTTTTGGTCCTGATGAGGCTCGAGAGGTTCGTCGAGGTCGTCGGCCTCATCGGACTCGTCGTCGATGTCACCATCGATCGCTTCATCGTGGGGAGGGGGTGTGAAGTCGGCGAGCCAGGTTTCCAGCCACGCCTTGAACTGCTCTTCTTTGGACTCGCCGGGTGGGATTTCCGGCCGCACGGGGGGACTCCCGTGCCGTGGTCGTGCTCGTTCACCCAGGCTCGGAGGTCCTGGATGCTCGGTTGCCGTCCGGATTCGGCCGCGGGGCCGATCCGCACGCCGCCGTCGATATCGAAGTCGTAGTAGCAGAACCGCACGACCTCGCCGTTGTCGGCGACGCACCATCCGCTCTGGTCCCAACATCCACCATTTTCGGTCTCGAGGTACCAGTGCGCTGTCCCGAAGCGGCGGCTCAACTCCGCGCAGCGGCGGTGTGCGGAAGCGAACTCGGGTTCCTCCTCAACCGCGTTCTCGTCCACCGCGAGCACGCTGCTGTCGGCGAATACCAACGTCCACCCGTCCAGTGCCGGTGTGACGAATACCTGCCCGTAGTCGCCGGTAATGCCGTAGCCGATGTACTCGGGCAACGGCTGCCACGGGCCGTTCAGCTGCCAGGGCGCGAATCCCATGCGCATCGTCGCGGGAACCGGGTCGCGAAGATCGAACGCGGCCAGCACCGCCGCCTGGTCGGTCGTCGGCAACGCGTACCACTCGCCCTGCGGGATCATCGGCTGCGGCACTTCGGTGAGCTGCTTGACCCGAATCAGGCGTTGGAGCAACACTCGGTCCGCCGTATCCAGCTCGGTCCAATCGAGCTCTGCCAGCGCGCTGATCGCAGCGTGCCGACCCGGCATCCGCGTGCTCCGTAGAGCGCGCAGTACCGGGGCGACGCGGGGGCCGAGTTCGGCCAGGTACCACACCGCGTTCTGCCGCACCCGCTCCAGCGGGCTGCCCAGCAGTGTCAGCAGCATTGCTACCCGTTGATGGAGATCAGCAGACACAGCAGGCGCCGGTAGCACTAAGTCATCGCACTGACCGTCGATGGCGAACCGGGGCGGGTGGTCCCGCCGGGCAGCCCGAGCAACCCGGCAAGCCGATCGAACACAACATCGTTCGGTGCTTCGACCAGCTCGTCGACGAAGGCGTTGAAGGAAATCTTGTTGTCACAAAGCTCTTCGCTCAGCATGTCGGCGCAGTCCGGCCAAGCGTAAGAGAACGCATCGCATCGCATCGCATCACCTCCACCAACACCCTGTCGGTGTAGCCACCCCAGTCGCTTAATCTTTCCAAGCCTTTTCGGCGAACCTCTGGATCCACGTCGGTCACCTCAGCGAACAGCTTGGCTTCAAGAGCGTCAGGCACGGCGACAACGCTACTGCACAAGTACATTCAACAAGAAGGCTCAGAACCTGGACCAGCACAACCTTCCGTTGCGCCCATGCGCAAGTCTCGGCTCGCAGTTCCGCGGCGTCCGCCTGTACTGCGCCGCTCGAAACGGAAACACCCGTGACGGCAGTTCGAATTCGGCGATTTCGGAAACGTTCGCGTTGACGCTCATGCGGTGGTCCTAGTGCTACGAGGGGGCGTTATGGCACGCCAGGCCAGGAGGTGTGTCAGGTTATTGCATGGTCCGCCCGTCCCCAGCTGGCAAATATTCCCATGTCCAGTCGGCGTTGTCCGCATATCTCGGCCGAGGTGAAGTTGACGATGAGTCGCGTACGGTGCCGTGAGCATGGCTCAGGTGCCGTCCGAAACCACCTGGAAACAAGAGCGATCGCACCGAGGATCGGGAATTGCAGCGGTGGTGTACCTGCCTCGGAAATTATTGGTCCTGGCTATCGCCGACCGTTGTGGTGATCCGACATCGCAGTGCGGATCGCAGCGGCGAAGGCATCCGGGGCCTCGATGTGTACCAGGTGGCCCGCATCGGAAATCACCTCGGTGTGGATCGACGGCACGGCAAGGGTGATCCGCTGATGCACCTCATGGAAGAAGACGTCGCTGTTCGCGCCGATCAGGAAGGTGATGGGAACCTCGATGTCGCTGATCCTGCGGATCGGGAAGTGCTCGAACATCGCACCGAACGGGTGTGGGTCGAGTTCGGCCAAGATGTTGCTCGCGTGGGCACAGATCATGTTCTGTTCGTGCTCGGGCAGCGCCTGGAACGACTCATCTCCAGCGACGAAGCGAAAGAAGATCTCGGCGCTCTTTTCGGGCCTCCCGCGTAGCTGGGCCCATTTGGCCCTTCCGATCATGCGCAGTGAACCGGCCGTCGGATGCCGCAGACCGTGCAGCGGCGGCTCCACCACAATCAGGCGCTGCACCAAATCGGGACGGTCGGCGGTCAGCGCCAGTGCGACATTGGCGCCCGAGCTCCAGCCGACAACCGTGGCCGGTCTCGAGGCCACCCGCTCGAGCATGAATATCGCATCGGCCACGTGGCGGCGGTAGTCGCGCACCGGCGAGTGCGTCGACGCGCCGTAGCCGCGGCGATCGTAGGCGATGACGCGGTGCCCGTCCGCCGCCAAGTCATCGACCGTCCGACCCCAGATCGCGGCCGGTGCGCCGGACCCGTGGATCAGCAGCAACGGTTCTCCGGATCCGCGCACTTCGTAGGAAAGGTCCACCCCTTCATGGGCGAGCAGCATATGCGCCGAGTCCTTTCCGGTCATTTGGCTCGAGGTGGCAGTGGTCTGCGCGACCTCGGATGTGGTGGCAGCGTATTCGGGTTTCCGATCTCCCTATTGCCCCGGCTGGGAAGTCGCTTTCGTGGTGACATGCCTGCATCGAGGCATCGCGGGAGGTCTGCTCTTATGTGACCAGACCTGGGAAGAGCTGCCTGCAAGAAATGGATGACACATTGCTCGAGATATTCGGCGACCTCGATGAGGCGCTGTACGCCGACGGTATTTCGCCTGACGTATTCTCTGCGTGCTCAGGGGGATTCCGCTCGAGTTCCGAGACTGGCTGAGATAAATCTCGGACGCCGTGAAACCCGTCAGCGACAAGGTGTTTTCGGACCATAACATCCGAAAGTTCCGGTCCGTATAGGAACGCGAGCTACTGATCGTCGCTGGAAGTGTTCCGCATCCGCCGCGACTGCGCGTGATCTCGCGCCGGGCACGAACAACTCGAGGGCATCGGGCATCGGGCATCGGGCATCAAGATATCGGGCTGGACGGCCGCCCCGCACAACGCGGCGGCTTCGCCTGCGCGCCATCGGCCGATCCCAGCCATGGCACGTTGGCGGCGGGTTGAGCATGTCGAGAGCGGACTCGGTCAACTCCGTGATGCCCTTGTCGTTCGGGACGGGGACCGGGGACGCCAGCTCCGGCCTCGTCTCGCTGTCGGCTGGGCTTGTAGAGGTACTTCTTCGCAACCATCAAGTGGGCCGCCGACAATACGCTCGGACCGACGCGGTCAACGCGTGGGCTCATACTCCCAGTTCGTCACAGAGGTCGACGTAACGTTCGAGGTAATCGGGTGTCGATCTGTGGTCCGCCAGTCCAGTTGTGTCGAATTCGTCTGATCCCGGTGCAGCGATGATTCCGATCGCGCGTAACGCCTCGTTGATGGTGTTCACCGAGCGGACGGCTCTTCCGTCGTTGGACACAGCTGCCCACTGTTCTCCGACACCTCCGAAGTAGTCGGTGAACACCAAGGCGAACGTGGGATCGGTTCGAGCGGAAAGATCAGCTGCGATCGTTGCGATGACGCCTTCGCTGGGGAAAAGCCCCGGCGCCTGTCGCGGGAGATCGAAACGGTCCGTAACTCCATGTACCGCTTGCCAATACGCGGTGTAGTAATGCGTCAGATGGAACAGTGTCAGGCCGTTGTTCAGCGGCACGGGTACCAGGTCCCACGTGTGGACCGCATCGGTATCGATAGGGCCCGGCAGAATGAGCGCGGTGATGGCATGTGGCACGCCAGCAGCCTATCGGCGTGTCGACACAGCCTCCACCAGCGCCGGACGCCGACGCGCGATGGCGGCCCCTCAACGCACTATTATGCCGCTGGGCGCGCGGTTGGCGAATGTCCGCTGCCGATTTCAGGATGGGTCGAGCTGTCCCTGGCCTGGCTTCTACCGTGGGGCTGTGGCCCAGGCGCGGAACGCGACCACCCACTCCCGCCCTGGGGACGGATAGCGGGCGCGGATTTCTGGGCGCCGAACGCGTCAGGCGGGCCGGTCCGATTCGGCCGCCTCGAGTGCCTCGAGGCTCACGAGCGGCGCCGTCATCGCCACCCCGGGGGCTGCACTGACCTTGTAGCCGTTGGCTATGGCCCAGGCTCTGATCGCGCTGCTTCCGGCGATCTGTTCCGGGCTCGCACGCGGCGTCCAGCGGCCATACCGCACGCTCTCAGCGCTCATCCTGTGTGCGGTGAGAAGCCGCGAGAGCTGTTCGAACTCGGTCGGTGTCACGAAGGCCAGGTAGTAGTTTTGCCCGGAGTCCAGCGACGCCAGGACAGTACCGAGGGCAAAGGCGTGCTCACCGATCTCTTCGAGGAACGCTTGGAGGTAACCGACGCGATCGTCGGGGGCATGTTCGGCGTCGAAGGTGGCGACCCAATCCCAGGGCAGCGCGGTGGGATAGGAGCTCAGCGCTCTCACCTGCTCGCGGACAGACTGGGGATCGGCCTCGCGGGAGATGACCGCCATATCTGCGGTCGGGTCTGGAGATTCGGCGTCGCGAAACGATTCGGCGCCCTCAGGGGTGAGGTGTGCCCGTCGTTGGGCCATGATGGCCCGCACGCGGAACTCGGCATCGGGTTGCTGGCGGGCCCAGTCATGGGAGTAGGCCGCGTTCTGCGAGGTCTGGCGCACTATGCGGTCCGGTTCGGGCGGGGCGGGCCAGAACTGTAGGAGGTAACGGTCCTGTAGTGGCTCATCGTCGAGTCTGACGTCCTTCTCTCGTGCCTGGTCCATGCCCTGCGCGCAGTACCGCACCCGGTAGTCGAGCCCTTCTTTCAAGTCCAGTTCCCAGGAAGCCTCACCAGCCCACTGCAACAGGAAACTCTGCTCCGAGAGCGGGTAGAAGGAGACCTCCACGACCTCTTCCCATGCCGGATCCAGTGCGGGAGCCTGACTACGCACTTCGACGGTGAAGCCGACGTTGCCGGTGTGCAAACCGGTGCTCAGGAAAAGTGCGCCGGGTACCGCGGCGCCGCACAGTCCTGAGTTCTGTCCGGCGAACGCCTCGTGCATTCGCGGGCTGTGGCCGCATGGGTCACTCACGACGTAGATCTGGCCGTAGGAGACACTCACTTCGCCATCGAGTCTGAACACTTCTCACACCATCCCAACAGGCGAGAGCCCACCATCGCCCGGCAGCGAGGCCCCAGAGGACGAGGGGGCGTTCATCTCGCCAGGGTCGGTGCCGACCAGCTCGAGGGCGAAGGGGGCGACAGGAGTGTGGTGCGGTCTGGTTCGGGAACGGGTCATGCACGGCAGCGTAGAGAAGCCCACTGACACGGGGCTCCCGAACTTCGCGGCATGAACATTCTGAAGCGGTTCACAGAATGCGGCATTTGCTCGGCGCGCATCGGCGGCCGCCGATGCCGAACGAGAACTGGGCTGATGCGCTGCGCAAGCACTCTGAGTCTCGGCTTCGAACGCACTGTATTGCCGCGAGGCGCGCTGCCCGGATCGGCCACATGGTCATCCCTGAAGGTCAACGGGCCGAGATGATCTCGGCCCGCCGAACGCACTGATCTGGCGAAGAGCGTGCGTGCATGGCGTCCGCCGACGAGTGTGCAGCATGTCGGTACCGGCAGACACAATGGCGGACATGGAAAACGGTGATGACAAGGACGCGGCCCAGCCCTCCCCGGCTGTGAACAGATGGACGGTGGGTCTGACCTGCGCCGCGATCGTCGCGACCGGCTACCTCATCGCCTGGCTGGTGCACGAGCCGGAGCCGTCGGGGCCCACGGCTCGGGCCGAAAATTCCTATGTCACTCCGCCGGTCGCGTTTCCGGTGCAGATCCCGGGTTGCGATGTCGTGGAACCTCCGCGGGAAGGGCAATCGTTCGGGATGATGTTCTCCGTCACGGATAGATACGATAATCCGTCCTATCCGTGGTTCTCCGGTCCCAAGGCGGGCGCGATGACGCAGGCGCTGCAGGATGCGCTGCCCGGTGATGTCGAGATCGCCTTCGCCCCGGTAACGCGCTCGCTGGTGTTCCAGCCGATCCTCGGCGATGCCACGCAGAACAAGGGATTCGGCGGTTGGACCAGGGCGAACGCCACGCTGCTGCGCGGTGACCGAGAGGGCGCGCTGTCGGTGACCGTGCGCCAAGCCACCAAGCCGATTCCACCGTGCGTCGCCGGCGAACTCGACGAACGGCGCCACCTTCCCGATGGCACGATCGTCGATACCGATGACACCTGGTATGAGATCGAGGGGGTTCGCACCCTTACGCGCGACGCCACCGCTTATCTGCCCGACGGATCCGTCGCCCACGCGAACGCCACCGATCAAGCCGCTGAGGGCAGCGGCGGTCCCCGGGCCGTCCCCTTGGCCATCGATGAACTCGTCGCGCTCGTGACCGATCCCGAACTACGCATCAGCGCGCCGGTTCCGCCCGGAACGTCGAGCCCGCCCGAGGTCTGCCTGCCCTTCTCGAAATCCGGCGCGGTGATCGATCAGGCCCAGGCTCGTCGATGGGGTGCGGTGCTGGCGCAGATCCCGCTCGACGGTGTGACTCTGGACCGGCCATTGGGGGCGCTGCTGCAAGGAGAGAGGGGCGGCGGCGTGTGCCAGGCGGTTCAAGTAACCACGCCCGGCCGGCAATCACGGTTGGCCATCGTGATCAGCACCGAGCAACCCCTGCCGCAGGAACCCGATACTTCCTCTTACGGCGGCGCGAGGCGGCGGCTGCCGGACGGGACTGTGGTCGAGACCCACGAAGAGCGAAGTGCGGCGCTGGCGTCCACGCCGCGAACTGACCGTACGGTCACCGTCACCCGCCCGTCCGGGACACAGATCGAAATCTCCTTCGCCGACGCCCCCGCCGAGCTTCTGCCGTTAGCGCTGCTCGAGGAGATCGCCCTGAATCCGGGACTCGACGTGTCGTGATGAGAACGATCCGTGCTGACTTCAGTCAGCGCAAGTGAGCGATAATGCCGCGACCAGTGTGCAACCGCCTGTCTTCTCGGCATCGTGGGGCATGGTTGCCTCATCGGATATCGACGTCACCTTCGCCGGTGACGATCTCGTGCTGCGGCTGGCCTGCGCGGCCTATCTGGCTCGATTCACCGGGAGCTCTCGTACACACTGCGGATCCGACCTACGCCTGTACTTCCGCTGGTGCACCGAACATCACCTCCTGCCGCTGACGGTGGTTCGGGCCGAGATCGAACGATACGTGCGGTGGATGCAGGAGACCCGCCGGTACAAACCGGCCACCGTCGCCCGCCGCACCGCGGTGGTGACCGGGTTCTACCGCACCTGCGTCATCGACGGCGTCATGGATCACTCGCCTGCCGAGTACGTCCGCCGTCCACGGGTATCGAACGAGTCACCGACACTGGGACTCTCACACCTGCAGTTCGAAGCGCTGCTCACCACAGCCCGCGATTCAGCCAACCGGTTCGACTTCGCACTGGTGGCGATGCTCGGGCTTCTCGGGTTGAGGATCTTCGAGGCGTGCAAGTCCGACGCCGACGATATCGGCGAGGAACACGGCCACCGCGTGCTTCGGGTGGTCGGCAAAGGTTCGAAGGTCGCGCTCATCCCGCTACCTCCGGCCGTCGGACGGGCGATCGACCGCGCTGCTGGAGACCGTGACCACGGGCCGATCCTGCTCAACACCCGAGGACGGCGCATGGATCGTCATTGCGCCACAAGACGGCTGCGGCACCTGGCCCAGGATTCAGCGATGCGGCTGCCACGGATGCACCCGCACATGCTGCGCCACACCTTCGTCACCACCATGCTCGACGCCGGAGTGGACCTCCGCGGTTCAGATCGCTGCCCGCCATGCCGACCCGCGCACCACGATGCGCTACGACCGTGCTCGGACCAATCTCGACCGGCATCCGAATTACATTCTGGCCGCCTACATGGCCTCGGGCACATAACAACAACTCAACGCACACTCATAGCCGAGTTGAGTGCGTTCGTTCGAAGGCAAAGGCCTGTCGAGTCGGATCGAATCACCAGGTTGGCCTGCACCTGTTCGAGCGGATATTGCAGGTGGAGCGGGTGCCCGTATATGTTGGCGCAGTGATCTTCTCTTATGGAAAGGGCGCCGTGCGCCCCTGCCGGTGATCCCCGGCAAGTGGCTGGTTTCCGGCGATACGGATGACCAGGCCACTCTTCTTGTTCACCCACTCAGCCTCAGCGCCTTGCACGGCTCAGGACCATGGCCCCGGCACTACTCCGATGCGCTCCCGGTGCTGGTCCGATTCGCCGAGTTGCTCGCGACCATGGCTCCAACCATCACCCGCATCCGTTGCGTGCAAACCATCACGAGGTTGCTGAAAGATCCACCCCCGGAACTGGATTGGCCATCCGGCGAGGTCGCCCGTCTGGCCAGGAATTACTCGGCGCTGTTCGTGCGCACCCAATGGTCCGATGAGGTCGAGGCCAGACTTGCCGAACCGGATGGTGAATTCGGTTTCAACCGATACACGCACCGCTACCACCCCGCCCGCATCCTCATCGACGAGCTGCACGAAGCCGCGGCCCCGTACCGATCCACCAGCGAGACCGGATTTCACCATGGCCATCAATAAGATCCAGTTCGACAGACAAGTCCAGTTCCCCCGCCCACGCCGCTGGCTCCTCGCCGGAATCCTTCCGATCATGCGACGTGACCGGGTCATCCCACGTATCGACGGCGTGCCACTCACCGATCTGATCGACAGATTCGAGCTCGACGCGGGTATGCAGCCCGCAGGTGGGGCATACGGTGGCCTCATCCCGGCGCACTCTCGGTCCCTGCGGATGGACGACCACTTCCACGGAAGGTCCACCATGGCAACGGGATCGAAGACACCCGTGCTCGTATGTGAATGCGGTGAGTGGGGCTGCTGGCCACTCCTGGCCGAGATCACCGTCACCGACGACCTCGTGATCTGGGATTGCTCCGAACAACCAGGTCGCCGAACACGCGACTATGGCGCGTTCGGTCCATTCCGGTTCGACCGCAACCAATACGACGACGCTCTGCGGGACCTGAGTAGGCCAATCAGCTCAGGGATCGCGTGAACACGATTCGCCGCATGTCTCGCTGCTCGCATCTCGCAACGCACTCACATGCCGCGGGGCGCGCGTTCTCGAACGTCCGCAACTGCCGAATACGGGACGTTTGTCCGTAGCAATCCTTTGCTACACGTGGTACTTCGGGGTCTTGGTAGTAATCGCCGAAAATCCAACGAAGTTCGGGCAGCCAACCGGAGTCATCCCATCCGGCTGGTGAACTGGTTCAGGTCGAAATAGTCCCGCCAGGCGCTGATCCTGCCGTCCCTGACCTCGAAGGTTCCCATGACCTGGAGCTCGAAGGACCTGTCGGGGATCGTGAAGACGTCCACCCGCTCGGTCATCACGACCGGTCCATTGGCTGCGATGTTGATGATGCGGAAGTCGATGCCCATGATGCCTGGCGGGCCAGGGCGAATGAACGAGGCGATGTTGTCGGCGATCGCTTCCCTGCCGGTGACCGGTGCCATCGGGATGTTGTGGTAGACGGCGTCGTCTGTGAGGAATGCGGCGAGCTCGCTGACTCCGGCGTCGTCGGACCACGCCGCGCAGAACCTGCGCACCACCTCGATCGGGCTCTCCATCGGGCTCCCTCCTGCGCAATGATCAGATCATATGTCACGCCCTCCCCGCCTCCATTGCCCCAACTGCCGAACGCACTGAAATGCCGCGGAGCGTGCGCAACCGGCGGTCGAGACTCACTGCGGCCCAGGACATCCGCTTCTGCCGAATACCGGATAGGGCTGTACGGCTGGTTCGGCTGCTGGCCTGCGGCCCTAGCGCGCGGGGTTCCAGGCCTTATGCACAAACTCCAGGCGGTTGCCATCGAAGTCGGCAACATTGGCGGCGTA
>NZ_JBKOQN010000019.1:0-152591 GCF_046764895.1 Nocardia sp. CWNU-33
CCTACCACCGCCGCCGACGGCAGACCGCTCTCGGTCGTTTGACGCCAATCGAATACGAGACGATCATGACCCCACCGGCCAGTCAGGCCGCGTGATCGAACCTGTCACCTGGTCGTGCAGCAGTCCCAAGGAGCGGTGGCAACCAGTCTCACCAACACTGATGGCAGGGTTGCTGCGCCACTACCACGAACGCATCAACCTGCCAGGTGCCACGCGACCGAAATCCCGAAACGGTCGTCCCGTCAGCGCTGCGGCACATCAACGACTACTGCGATACAGCTACGGACCCCCGATCAGCAAACGCCGCTACGACACCCTCTGGGCCCGGATCGGTACCGAGCTGGAGGTTGTTGCCATACAAGGGATCACCACACACTGGCTGCGTTACACCACGCTACGTTGGGTAGAACGCAACTTCGGCTATAGCGTCGCCAAAGCATTTGCCGGACACGCACATACACACGGCCTGGGCGCTACCACCGTCTATACCCGCGCAGGAATCGAAGAGATCGCCGAAGCCCTCGCCGGACTCACCGGCGAGCCCCACCCCCTTGCCGCCGGGCCAGGTCTGCAATGGCACCCTGCTGACCGAACCCCACCCCTCGCGAGCACAACGCTGACATAACAAACGGCGGCAAACCGCACGGTCATCGCGCACCACCCCGGCGAGCGCAGCAAAACACGACCGAGGTCCACGTGATGCGATCCTGTTCGTCACCCCCGAGCACAACCGTTCGATCCCAGGAGCGCTGAAGAACGCCATCGACTGGGCGAGCCGGCCATGGGGTGATAACTCGTTCACCTACAAGCCGTCCGCGGTGATCGGGACTTCGCCCGGCCCAAGCTGGGCACTGCAATTGCCCAACAGAGCCTGCGTACCGTTCTGGGCTACCTCAACTCTCCGCAGATGAACGCCCCCGAGGCCTACATTCAATACCACCAGGATTTCTTCACCGAAGACGGCGAAGTGCTCGACGACAACACCGCGCTTTCTGCGTGACTTCATGGACGAGTTCGGAGCCCATGTGACGCGCGTGCTCACCGTCCTCCCGCCCCGCGTTGAGACACCACCTGCCACTCATGGATCAACAGGCAGCTCGCGACACCTGCATGGCTTTCGCGCGAGCCACCTTCACGTCATGATCGGGTGAATCAATGGCCGGTGGTCGGGCATCGGCGCTGGTTTGGCGGCGACACGCAGGAGTTGAACGGGACGATCTCCCGTCGACGCAAGGCCGCTGCCACGCGCCGCCGGCGAGGAGCTACCCGCGCCTCGAACTGTGGTCGACCACTGGACCGCCAAATGCACAGCGCAGCAACGGATATAGCGCATCGAACGGGGCGCGGCCCCAGCACCCCGCTCGATGCCTGTGGGGTTATCTCCGGGTGCGGTTTTCACTGCTGAGCATCCACGCCTGCTTTTCGAGTTGATTGATGATGGCGTGCAGCAGGTCGGCCGTGGATGGATCCTCGGCGTCGGTGTCGTCGTGCACTGCGCGCACGGTCGCCACGGCGGTGCGGATCTGTGTGGTGACCAGGTCGACGACGACAGTGGTGTCTTGTTCACCGGCCGGAAGGACCGGCAGGGCGGTGGACGAGGCGACCGTCTGTGGCCGACCGTCGGGAACAGCGTCCAATGCGCGCATCCGTTCGGCGATGGTGTCGCTCGATTCCCTTGCGGAGTCGACGATTTCGTCGAGTTGGAGATGCAGATCACGGAAGTTGTGACCGACGACGTTCCAATGCGCCTGCTTACCGTTCAAGTGCAGCGCGATGAGGTCGACGAGGACCTGCTGCAGGTTGGCCGCCAATTGCGACGAGGCGCGCAAACCGATATTCGATTCCATGTGAGTGGTCATGATACTTCTCCTGATTCTATTGGGGTGGCTGGCTATTCGGGCCAAGAGTTGGATTCGATGACCTCGACGAAATCCGTCCGGGTGAAGCCGGGCAGGAAGTGTTCGAGGACGTCTGCGTTGACGGTCCCGAAGGTGGTGTCCGGGCGGTCGGCGAAGCCGTTGGTGAAGGCGGTGAGGATCTGCCGTGTGAAGTCCCGCCGCGGATGGACCGCGGTGACGGCCTCGATATCGGCGGGATCGAGATCGTCGTATCCGATGCCGAGCACGTCGGTCTCGACACCCGCAGTGACGCAGGCGATCTCGGGGCCCATATGTTCGGGGATCCCTGGGGTCGTATGCAATGCGATGGCCGTCCATACCCGTTGCGCCGCTTCGTCATCGATGCCGTGGATGGTGAGGAAGCGGCGGGCTTCATCGGCGCCGTCGACCTCGAACCGCTGCGTGGTGGTGCGGTAGATATCGGTGAGTCCGAGGTCGTGGAACATCGCACCGACATACAGCAATTCGGGGTCGGGCTTCAGGCCGCGCACCTGCGCTTGCAGCATTCCGAACAGGTAGACGCGGCGCGAATGATGGAACAGCAGCGGTGGCGCCGCGCTACGCACCAGCTCGGTAGCCTCGGCGACCACGCGACTGTCGGGGATGACGATGCCTGCGATTTGATCGTTCATGACGCGCGGACCTCCTGCTCGATGCGGTCGCCGAGGTCTTTGTCTACTTTGCACCAGTACTCGAAGGCGCGTTGTAGGACCGGCTCGGTGACGCCGTCGCGGAGGTGGCCGACGATATTGCCGACCAGCCGGGCGCGTGCCGCGCCGTCCAAGACGTCGCGGACGAGGGTGCCCGCTTGCCCCCGAATCGATTGAGTTTCGGTCATTTTCATGCCTTTCGCTTGTGGACGCGGATGGTTCATTTGTCGTCGGGATCGAGAGCGAGGAAGACGACGCCAGCCGCCGCGCCCGCGACAAGTTGAGCGGCCGGATACACCCACAGCGTCGGCCAAGCGAACATCCCCATCACGGCGGCGCCCACGGCCACCGATGGATTGAATGCGCCGCCCGAAATCGCACCTACCGCGAAAGCTCCTGCCACGACGGTGAATCCGATGGCCAGCCCGTAGACCAGGTTGTCCGGATGACTCTTACTGGTGGCCACATTGAGCACCACATAGCAGAGGGCGAAGGTGAACAGGGCCTCCACGACGAGGACGGCCCCCACGGTGCGACCGCTCAGCGTCAGTGTCGACGTGGTCGCCGCCCGCGCCGGATCGATGATCTCGCGGACCACTACCGCGGCCAGTAGCCCGGCAACTACTTGCGCGACCCGGTACCCGATGGCGGTTCGCGGTCCGATCCGGTGTCGCACCAGCACCGCCAGGGTTACCGCGGGGTTGTAGTGACCACCAGAGATATGTCCTCCGGCGTAGACCATCACCATCAGCGTGGCGCCGATGGCCAGCGGCGCGAACGGGCTGCCACTGCCGGCGGCGGTGCCGACAGTAAGAACCAGGAAGAAGGTACCGATCAGTTCAACGGCATACGTCGTATCGACCCGGTGAGCAGCAGTGGTGACCGGACCGGCATCGGGGCGGGTGGGGGTTGCGGTGATTTCTTGGGATGTGACCATGTCACGACTCCTCGAATTGCGCTGTGGCTTTCGAATTACGCTGTGGCACTTTCAGAATCGCCCCGTACCGCACCGATGTCGTCAGTGCTGGCGGCCGTTGCCCCTGCCCGCCAGCCCCAGACCTCGTATACCTGCTAGCTGCAACTCGCCCCGCGACGGCGCTGCGAACGCACTGCGCGTACCGGCCCGGAACGTGGCGGCGTAGCGGATATGCTCGAATCGAAGTAGCCAGGAGGTGACTGGATGGAGGCGACAACGGTCGGATCCGACGATGCGAGGGCTGCCGCGACCCGCTTGCGGGTGATTCTGGTCGAGGACGATGTCCTGCTGCGTGAAGGCTTGGCGAGCCTGCTCGAGCGCTCGGGATTCGAGGTCGTCGCCCAGGCGGGCGACGCCGTGCAACTACTGAAACTGGTTCGGGACCAGACACCCGAGCTGGTGGTGATCGATATTCGGATGCCCCCGACCAACACCACCGAGGGCCTCGACGCCGCCCGCGCGATCCGGGAGGAATTCCCGGAGACCGGCATCCTCGTTCTGTCCGCGCACGCCGATGTCGAGCACGCGATGGAACTGCTGGCCAGCGGCCGCGGGATCGGCTACCTGCTCAAGAGTCGGGTCATCGACGTGGAGGATTTCGTCGACACACTGCATCGCATTGCCAAGGGCGCGGCGGTCGTGGACCCGGCGCTGGTCACCGAGTTGGTGTCCGCACAGCGTCGCAATGATCCGCTCGCCGCGCTCAGTGTGCGTGAACGCGAGGTCTTGGCATTGATGGCGGCGGGGCGTTCCAACGCCGGGATCGGTCGGCGTCTGTGGGTCACCGAGGGCACCATCGAAAAGCACGTTCGCAGCATTCTGACCAAGCTCGACCTGCCCGAGACCGGTGACGATCATCGGCGGGTGCTCGCGGTGGTCAGGTTCCTGGAGTCGCGCTGAGCTGATCCTCGCCGCCGCGGAGCAGATCGTGGACGGCTGCGGACGACAGCGCGGACTTGGACAGGAAACCCACCGCCGCGCTCTCGGCGACCAGGTCGGCGAAGTCCTGCCCGGAGTGGGTGGAAATCAGTATTACCGGCACGGCGAGGCGCTCGGCGAGGTCGAAACCGCTCTCGGTACCCAGATCGACATCGACCAAGGCGACATCGGGCCGCGACTCGGCGACCTCGGTCAGCGCTGTGGTGCCGGTCGATGCCACACCCACAACGATGATTCCCTGCTGCTCGAGCAGACCACGAGCGGCAGCGAGGAAATTCGGGCTGTCATCGACGATGAGGCAGCGTAGCGGCGAATCCCGCGTCATCACGTCAGCTTGCCCGCGTGCACTCGGGGACCGCATTGCTGCTAACGGGAATCGTCTGGGTTTTGCAGCTGGCGAGTAGCCGGGTTTACCGCTGGCCGGAAGCAGCGATGGCCGCCAGCAATGGCGACAGGCGTCCGACTGCGCGCGAGGGTGGTTGCTATGAAAACAACAACCTTGGGAACCAGCGGACTCCACGTCTCTCGAATCGCCTTCGGCACCTGGCAACTCGGCGGCGACTGGGGCCACTTCGACGAAGATGCGGCGATCTCCGCGATCCGCCGCGCCCGCGAACTCGGCGTCAATTTCTTCGACACCGCGCAGGCATACGGTTTCGGCGCGTCCGAGCGACTGCTCGCCAATGCCCTGCGGCACGAACTCACTACCGCCCGAGACGAATTGGTGATCGCCACCAAGGGCGGCCTGCGACGGACCGAGTCCGGCATGGTGCGCGACGCGAGCCCCGACTGGCTGCGCCGTGGCGTGGACGCCAGCCTCACCACGCTCGGCCTCGACTACATCGACCTCTACCAGGTGCACTGGCCCGATCCGGCCGTTCCCGTCGCCGAGACAGCGGGTGCGTTGGCCGAGCTGGTCGCCGCGGGCAAGATCCGCCACGTGGGCGTCTCCAACTACGACGTGCGGCAGATCGCGGAATTCTCCGCGACCCTGCCGGTGGAGACCGTCCAGCCGCCGTATCACCTGTTCCGGCGCGAGATCGAGGACGAATTGTTGCCGTACTGCCGCGCGCACCACATCGGCGTGCTGGTGTACGGCCCGTTGGCGCACGGCCTGCTGACCGGAACGCTCAGCACCTACACGATATTCGCCGAGGACGACTGGCGCAGCGGCAGCTCGGCCTTCACCAGCGAGGTCTACGAACGCAATCTCGAGACAGTGCAGGCGCTCGAGGACTTCGCGACCGAGCGCGGAATCACCATCAGCCAGTTGGCGATTGCCTGGACCCTGGCCAACCCTGCGATCCACGTCGCGATTGTCGGCGCCCGGCACGCGAGCCATGTCCAGGACAGCCTCGCGGCAGCGGAGGTATCACTGTCCGATACCGACCTCGACGAGATCAACAAGATCATGGCCTGGGCCACCCCGGTCGCCGGACCATCACCGGAGAGTGTCTGATGAGCGCCACAGCTCGCCGGGTCGCCGTACTCGGCACCGGGACGATGGCCGCGGCTACCGCGGACCTGGGGCTCGTGATCGGATAACCCGATCCGCCGACCGGTTACGATCGAATCGTTACGTCGTCCGCGGTTGTCGACAGTCGATGTGAGCTCTGCGTCATGAGGCGGAACCGGTCCCGAACATGCGGCTGGCTGGCAGCCACGCCAGGCGCGGATACCGCACGCCACCCGACCTATATCCCGCCGACCTCGATGCGCGGGCGCTTGGTGTCGTTGTCCCTGCGCCCCACCTCCCCGCCCTGCTGGCTCGGGTTCGCGGTCGCGACCACTTTCATCGCGGCGGAATCGGTTCTGGTCTATTGGCTCAAACAGATCTCGCCCGGGGAGTCGTTCGCTGTGGTCTATCTGCTCGGTGTCCTGGCGGTCTCGACAATATGGGGACTCGGGATGGCGGTGGTGACATCGGTTGCCAACGCCATCGCCTTTGCCTACTTCCGCAACTGGCCTGCGCCCTTCGGCGCCGGGGCCGACGACTTGGCAGCCATTGTGGTCTTCCTGGTCGTCGCGTTGCTGGCGAACACACTCGCGGGCTTGGCCCGAGCCCATGCCGCCGAAGCGGATCGACGGCGCGTGCAAGCCGATCTGGTCGCCGAGCAGCAAGCCGCACTGCGCCGGGTGGCCACGCTCGTCGCGCGCGGGGCGGCCTCGTCGGAGGTGTTCTCGGCTGTGGCCGAGGAATCGGCCCGCTGCCTCGGCGTATTGAACGCGACGCTGTTCCGCTATGAGCCCGACGGCTCGGGAACGATCGTCGCGGCCCGTGACGAGCCCGGACTACAGAAGATGCCGGTCGGTGAGCGCCTCACACTGGAAGGCGACAACATCGCGGCGATGGTCTTGCACAGCGGCAGCCCAGCCCGGATGGACAGCCACGACCATGCCGTCGGCTCCGCCGCAGCGCGCATCCGAGAGCTGGGGCTGCGCGCGGGAGTCGGCGCGCCGATCGTCGTCGATGGCCAACTGTGGGGGGTGATCGTCGCGGGCACATCGCGCCGCGAACCGCTTCCATCAGACACCGAGGCGCGCTTGGCCGAATTCGCGGACCTGGTCGCGACCGCGATCGCGAATGCCGAAGCGCACGCACAACTGACCGCGTCCCGTACCCGGATCATCGCCGCCGCCGATGAGGCTCGGCGGCGCCTCGAACGCGACCTGCATGACGGAGCACAACAACGCCTGGTCTCGGTCGGACTCGCACTCCGTACCGCGGAGGCGTCGGTGCCCTCCGAACTGAGCGCATTGCAGACCCAGCTATCGGGGGTGGTGGCGGGCCTGGTCGACGTCTCGGCAGATCTACGCGAGATCTCCCGCGGAATTCACCCGGCGATCCTGTCCAAAGGTGGGCTCGGACCCGCACTCAAGGCGCTGGCGCGCCGCTCAACCGTCCCGGTCGAGCTCGACCTGAACCTGACCGAGCGAGTGCCTGAGTCCGCCGAAGTAGCCGCATATTATGTTGCGGCAGAAGCACTCACGAACGCGGCGAAATACGCGCAGGCATCCGGGATCGACATCGACGCCGGGACCGAGGGCACGCACCTTCGACTCTCGGTTCGCGACGACGGAGTCGGTGGCGCCGACCTGGCCGAAGGGTCCGGCCTCATCGGCCTGATCGACCGCGTCGAGGCCCTCGGCGGTCATCTGCACATCACGAGCCATCCCGGATGCGGGACAACCCTGTTCATGCGGATCCCGATCGTCACCGAATCACAGACGACCACCTGACGGCTCGAATTACTCGGTATCGCTACGACGTTGTTGGCGCCTGGCGGCGGTAGAGGTCGGTGACGACGGAGATGTCGGCATCCGCATGACGGGACGCCGCTGCCTCGTAGAGGTGCCGCACCACCTCGGCCTGCGGCAACTCCACACCGGCGGCGCACGCAATTTCGAGCGCCAAGCCGGCATCCTTCGCACCGAGGGCCGTGGTCCACCACCCATCAGGTGTACCGGTCAGCACACTGTCGAACCGGTTGTGCAATCCGGGCGCCACGACGGGACTCGCCCCGAGTAGATCCCGCAATTGATCGTCCTCGAGGCCTCCCGACCGGCCCACAGCGAACGCCTCGGCCAGCGCGACAACTCCCGAAAGCAACAAGAGATTGGTCGTCAGCTTGGCGGTGAGGGCAAGCGGCGCCGTGTCGTAGCGCCGGACCGTATCCGACAGCGAATAGATCATCGGACCAAGACGGTCCACCCGGTCCGCGTCACCGCCGACAAGCCACACCGCCTGCCGCGCACTCACCGCAGCGGGACCACCGATAACCGGCATGGCGACGAATCGGGGAAAGACCTCGGCCAGCTCACCGCTGAGCGCAGGAGACACCGTCGAACAGTCGACATAGCTGGTCGACGCATCCAACGAGGCCCGCAGCTCCCCCAACGCCACCGCCCTGACCGCCGCGTCGTCGGCCAACATCGTGACCACCACGCCGGCGCCGTGCACAGCCTCGGCGACGCTTCGCGCCTCTTCAGCACCCGCGGACACGAGCCGCCCAGCCTTACCCGTCGTTCGGTTCCACACCCGCACCCGGTGTCCGCCCTCGAGCAGACACCCTGCCAGTGCCTGCCCCATCCGTCCCATGCCCAATACCGCGATATCCATCCCGGCCTCCTCGGCGCTCGTATCCGTTGCGACATGACATCGCCGTCAGCGTCGTCCGCTGTGACTGCAACCCTCGCGCATATCGATCGAGTGCGTCATTGCCGCTAACCAGACAGTGGCGATTCCCGCTACCTGCATCCCGCAGAGCTGTACTGGCAGCGATGGCAGCGCGCCAGGCAAGCGCAGCGATCGACTCAGAGTGACTTCTCCGCGACGACATGTCGCCAACACAGAAATAGCAGGTGAGAGCGATGACCAGAACAACCATCCGCACCGCGGTCACGGTAGCCGCGGCTGCATCCGTGTTCGGCCTCGTACCGGGCTCCACCTCCGCCGCACATCGAATAGCGGCCCGCGCCAGCGAATTCGGCGAACCCGAGTAGCCAGCCGAAGAGTTTTACCGCATGATCGGGACGTCGCAGACGTACCGGATGAGTAT
Source organism: Nocardia sp. CWNU-33 (assembly GCF_046764895.1). NCBI lineage: Bacteria > Bacillati > Actinomycetota > Actinomycetes > Mycobacteriales > Nocardiaceae > Nocardia > Nocardia sp. CWNU-33. The sequence goes on from NZ_JBKOQN010000019.1 coordinate 9,023, forward strand.
CACAGAACATCCGCAGTGGCAGAGCCCCGAAGACTTCCTCGGACGGCAAGGCGCTGTGCGCCCTTCAGGCGAAAGGCTCGCTTGCCTACATCTAGGCACGCTGGAGGGTTTGAGAATGTCGAACAGAGAGCGGAAAACCGCCTCTGACTGGCCGGGATGACAGGATTTGAACCTGCGACCACTTGACACAGGTTCCAATCTCATCGACATGTCTCAGCAGACCTCATCACACCTGGTCACAGCCGATATCTATACGCCAGCACCCGCCCGTCATGTCCCATCAGATCTGGACAAATCCCATCAAAAATGTGAGATTTTGGTGGGACGGATCGAATGACAGAATCCGCCGTGGTCCAGCCACTCCAACCCCGTTGTGAGACATTTCGATCTTGCTTCGCACTAGCCGCACTGCGGTCCACGTTCGCGACAGCGCCGACGGCGTGTCAGAGTGCGACACGCCAAGCACCTTCCGTACTAGAAACTCTTCAGCAAATCGCTACCGTGTCATCGCCGAGCGGGGAGCGCGGCCCCGGACACCAGGCATCCCGCTAGTTCATCCCAAGTCAGCATGGACGGCAAACACCGAGGCGCCCACGACCCGTGTCCCTCCTTACCTCTCGATCCGACCACCGGTAGCGCTCACCCGAAATCACTGCCACACATGGGAATCCACGCACGCAAACCGGAAGGGGAGCGCTCCCCAAGGACAGCGCTGGCACGGCCGTCAACATCAGGGCACGTCAACAGACGTCCACGTCAACATCCCGGTCAAAAATCCAGTTGACGACAGGCCAGAGAAATACCCTCTGAACTGCGGCTATATCAAACTAAAATTGTTAGCGAAGGGGACTCGAACACCTAACCCCCACACTGCCAGTGTCGCAAGAACATTCCAGCGGGTGGGCTCCCGTCCATCTCGTCCAGGTCAGGGGCCATACCCCGTCCTGGTCGACCGCACCGTCCCGCCCGCACGTGCCTGTCTTGGCAAGCTCTCGGCAAGATGGCGAAGAGACGAAACCGGTTCCTGACCTGGGCAGCCGACCTGCTCGGGCACATCCTACCGAGCTACCCTTCGGACTCGGCCGTCTCGGCGCGTACGTCGAAACCGTCCACGGCCTTGGACGCTGACATTCACTCCTTGTGCACATCGAACGGCAGCAAATACGGATTGCGGACCGGCGGCGATCAGCGTGTGGGCGGAGTCGCCGTGGATGGCTTGGGCTGCTAGCAGGGCGAAGAGCTTCTGTGCGAGTGGCCCCGGCTATGTCCTCCGGCGTCCAGCGGGCACCGTGCTGTCCAGATCAGCGGCCCAATCGTTTTCCGCCACGGCCTGTCCATCGATCCGCTGTGAGCAAGACCCACTACGAGGACGGCGGCGGAGTCGACGGCAGTCCGGCGCAGCCTGCGTAGGAGTCGACTGCCTCGCAGGGTGCGGCCTCGCGGGTCGGCTGATAGCCGTCGGGCACACCGCCCTCGGCAATGATCGTGGTGTAGGTGGGGACGGCGTCGGTGGCCTTACGTTCGAGGGCGTCGGGTTTGCCGACCACATCGACCTGGTAGAGACCGAATCGAGGACTGTAGCTGCCCCATTCGTAGTTATCGGTGATGCTCCAGTAGTTGTAGCCCATGAGACTCACGCCGTCGGCCTTAGCGCGCTGCAACCAGTAGACGGTGTCCCGCAGATGATCACTGCGGGTGTAGCCGTCCAGACGTGTGCCACCGTCCTCGATGGGCATGCCGTTCTCCACGACGTAGAGCGGCTTACCGGGAAATAGTCCCGAGTACCGTTTCAGCGCGTAGTAGATGCCTTCGGCCCGCACAGTGAGCTGCGAGATGCCGCTCAGTGGGGAATCGGCGATGGCGCGAGCCGGAGTGGACACACTCGACGGCGTCGCACTGCGAGCGAAGTAGTAGTCGAGGCCGATGTAATCGAGCCGGTCACGGATCTTCGCGACGACCTGGCCGTTGACCTGCTCGTCCTCACCCGCGACATACGCGACATTGCTGGTCACCTTCGCGGTAGGACGCTTGTCGTGGATGTAGTCGTAGATCGCGTTGTGCGCCTCGACGACCCGATCTTCCATCACCTGCTGGTTGGTCTCGTTCTTGACCACCTCGTGCATGATGTAGGCGACAGGCTCGTTGATGGTGACCCATAAGGGATCTCGGCCGTCGTAGCGGTCGACCACCTTCTTCATATTGGCCAGCCAATGACTGACCATGCTGTCGGAGTCCCATCCGCCTTTCTCGAAGGCCCAGCCGGGGTACACCCAGTGATCGAGGGTGATCATCGGCCGCATCCTCGCTGCGACGATCTTGGCGACCACCTTGTCGTAGAAAGCGAAACCGTCGGCATCCCACTGATTGGGGCCCGTCGGCTGCAAACGCGCCCACTCTATGCCGATCCGGAACACCTTCACACCGAGCGACTTCGCCAGATCAATGTCGGAGGCGTACCTGTCGTAGAAGTCGATCGAGTTCTCGTAGGGTTCCAGACCTCTGTCCGCGATGTAGCGCATCCAATTGCTGTCGGGCGCATGGCCTTCCGATTGGAAGCCGGAGGCGGCCACACCCCACAGAAATTCGGGCCCGAACGCAGGAGCGCCCGCTACAGGCCATGGCGGAGCCGCGGTGCCCACACTGGGCACCAGCAGTACAGCCATCGAGGCCGCGACCGCACTCGTCACCTGCCGAGTCCAAGTGCGCATAAACCGTGAATCTAGCCGCGCGATAGCTGGACTATCGGCAGGCACCGTCAACCCGGCGATTTCGCATCGAGTTCTCCCATCGCCGCGCGACGGATCACGGTGTCCGTCGCCAATGCCGCACCACCGAAACGCCAGGACCTTGCGAGGCTGCACCAAGCACGCGAAAGGTGCTGTGTGCTGCCTATTCCGGCAGAACCATTGAGCGTGCTGACTCGTAAACTCAGCGACTACCGCGTTCTTCCCACCAACGTCGGCCAGCCCTACAGCGAAGCAGCCTTCGACCCGACCGATCCCGAAATCGTGAACCGCATCTCCGCGCAGTGTGGTGGGCTAAACCAATCGTATTCGCCAACCCACAGCCGTTCGGTCAGAGCAAACTCTCAATTCCTTCGAAAGGTAAATCCGCGAAAGCCACAATCACAGGCGTAATCCCCGTGGGGGCACCGCCCCATGTCTGTCTCCTGGCAGTCGCCACAGCCAAGAGCGATCCCATCCCGGAAAAAACTGGCATCGCTCCTGGCACCGATCGGCGCTGGGCGCAACTTAATCTGGACGCTGTAACGCCGGACATCAACGGGGCGTTCGCCACCCGCATTCAGATCGGAAACGGCAGCGCAAAACCTGGTCGATTCCACATCACTGCCCGCTGGCCTCGCCCCGAGGCCCTGGAGCCGCTCACTGAGGCTCTCGGTCTCCGATGTCACGGGGAGTTCCCCGTGAGATGGAACCTTGCAGGTCAAGAAGGTGCGGCTACAGAGAACGACTCACCGTTGGTCGTCGATCTGGATGCTGGCGAAACCCAGGAGATCGAGCTATCGGGCCGACTCCTTGACCCCCTGGAGCCGGATTCGGCGGTGGTCTTTGAGGTCTACCAGCACGGCCCGGCCGACCTCGAGTACGACCTCTGCGGTGCGATGGAGGTAATCGTGACGCCTCGCGAGATTTGATGTCGCAGAGACCTTCTCGACGAACGGACGACGGATGGTAGGGAGAAGACTCGTCGGCGCCCCTATCTGACCGCCGAATCGAACTGCGGCTTTCGGGCGCTATCGCTTGCCGAAGCAGTCACCTGAGGTTCGGAAGTGGCGGCCACACGAGGACGATCGTTTGCGAGGGCCCCGCTCCTGGCGCCACGCCCGGGCGGGGGCTTCTTTCGCGCTGGTTGCCGTCCGGCAGCGGACGCAACCAGCATTCACGCTATCGCGGGAACTGTGTTCAGCGGCAGCCTCACCCTGCTCCTGGCGATCCTCACCACCTACACCCTGCTGTAGCAATCTTCTGCGCCGCAGACCGGAATCCCTGACCGGTGTGTTTCGCACCGACCGTCGATAAGCTCATCGCAGCCAAGCACACATCCAGCCCCTCCACGCCGAACGAAGAGGATCGATGACCAGCCCGTGACGTGTGACCGCCAGATTGCCGACCACCAGCGACCAACCTGCCGACCCAGGAACAGATCTGGACCAACGCCGCCGACGTCGCGGACAGAGCCGCTCTTGCACTGTCGGACGTGCGCGACTGGCTGAACTGCGACTGGTCCGACACCGAGACGCTGACCGACGAAGCGGCCGACGCCTGCAGCAACGCCCGCGCCAAGCTCGAAGGCCTCAAGGCGGAGATCCGCCAGATAGAGGAGAACCTGCGTCGCGGCGCAAATAGTCTCCGCGACCGGCGATAACGCCGGACGACCGAGCAACACGACGGCGGACACCGATCTCGCCGATGCGGCCGTCCGGATTCAATGCAACCGAAGTCGTGGCGAAACTGTCTCTCCGAGAGAAAGATTCGTAGGGAACCCTGTTCGTCAACCGCGTGTCCGCTTGCATGGTGCAGAGAAGCGGCAACATCAGGTACCAGACGACCGGCGAACTCTCGTTCCCGCACCTGTGCTTCCCTGATGATTGATTGAGTTCAAGGAACTCATGAAGGAGCAGGGCGGACGAGTGGTGGTTGGTGTTCGTTCCGGATTCGGACCGGTGGGGGCCACTCCCACCCGATGGAGTCCTGGGAATACAGGATCTCCCGGCTGCTGTGGACCGGACGGGACTTCGTCCCGGTGATCCGGTGTTCGTCCGCCCCGACTTCGTCGTCGATGCGGATCTGCTGGAATTCGTTCTCTCGCAGGAGTTTCGGGGGCTGGAGCGCGAGACGCGCAGGAACTACGCGACGGACATTAGGTTGCTGCTGTCGTGGCTCTGGCAGCGGGGTGTGCCGTGGAGGCAGGCCACGCGGACCGATCTGAGGGCGTACCGCGAATTCCGTTGTGACTCACCGAAGAATCCGCATCGGATCAGCGGGTCGAAGTGGGACCGGGAGGCTGCGGCGTTCACCCGGCTGTATCGGTGGGCGAGGGTGGCGCCGCTGCCGGTGGACGTAGGGCGCAGGGAGGACCGAGCAGCGCATGCGCGGAGCTCGCGAGTGTCGTGGCTGACGCCCCGAACCTGGGGTCTTTGGCAGGACCTCGGTCTGCGCGGGCTGAGCCGAGACGGCGCGCCGATGCTGGGCTGGGACGCACGGACCGAGCTGCGGAACACCGCGTTCTTCGGCTTGACGCTGAGCTCAGGGCTGCGGCGGCAGGAGGCCGGAGCCATGCTGACCTTCGAGGTCCCTTCCCAGCCTTTACGATTCGGCCGGTACTGCCACGGGCAGGTAGCGCGGGCCCTGTCGCGATCTAAGCGGGACAGAACGTTCTACGTGTCGACCGATGCGTTGCGCCAGGTCGGTGCTTACTCGGAGTCCGAACGCGTGTGGGCGATCGAGCGCGCTCAGGAGCAGGGGCGCTACGAGAGGCTGCACAGGATGCGGCTGATCACGAACGTGACGGCGGGACCGGCCCCGAAGGTCCACTGGGTAGACCGGAGCGGAACCGAGGGCAGTCATGCACTGGCCCTGCTGGACTGGCGTGAACGGCAGTGGCTGTACGTCGAGGGCGCGCGAGGCCCTGAGCCAGCGTGGTTGTGGCTGACCGAGCAGGGTCTGCCGATGCTGCCGGACCGGTGGAATGCGGTCTTTCGGCAGGCGAACCTGCGGTGTGAGCGAGTCTTGTTGTCCGGAATCGAGCGGGAGGTTCCGCGGTCGGCGCGGATTGCGGAGAGTCGCGGGAAGGTCCCCTACGCGACTCCGCACTCGGCGCGGCATTCCATGGCGCTCTACATGCTGATCGTGCTGAACGAGTTGATGGACAAGAAGTATGGGCTGTCCCCGTCGGATCGGCGGGACTTCGCGCAGCTGTACGGCGATCCATGGTGACTGGTGAAAACCTTGCTCGGACATCGAGAGGTCGAGGTGACCAAAGAGCACTATCTCGCCCCAGTCATGCACTTGCAGTTGGAGTCGATCCTGGCGTTCGACACCCTCGGCGGCGAACCGCGGGCGGCAGATGATTCGGCGAGTCTCGACGATCTGTTCACGCGGCTGGCCAAGGAGACCACAGGGATTCAGGATATCGACGTCTTGGTCCGGCCCGAGTCATCGGCGATCCCCGCGTGAGCGGGCGTGGACACAAGGCGATTCTGCCACCGCCGGATTTTCAAGCGACCCAGCGGATCGCCGAGCAGGGCGTGCAGGTCACGGTGATCAACAAGGAGGGCTTCGCGCGGGTCTTCGACTTCGTCACGATGCCGGTACCCGAACCGATGCAGCGTTCCCTGGCACAGGCTTTCGCTGAGCAGTCGTTGAACTGGAATAGCCACGCCAGTGGCGAGTCGTACTGGCAGGCACTACGGGCCTTCGCTCGGTTCCTGAACACTCAAGACCACCCCGCGCCGGATCTGGACGGCCTCACCGCCGCGACGTTGCGGCTGTGGCGCAACAACCACAAGAACACCCCCGGCGGACGCGAGGCGCTCGCGAAGATCCGGACGTTGTTGCAGCGCGATCCGCGCCTGACATACGGCCCGGTCGCCGAGGAGTTGGCTCGCCGGGCCCTGCGGGACGCCACATCGTTCGAGCAGCAGTCGTACAAGGTGTCCGATCGTGAACTCGTGGTCAAAGCGGCTGAGCGGCAGTTTCGTTCGGCCCTGCTGCGGATTCGGGCGAACTCGGCTCTGCTGTCGCGGTTCCGGTCAGGCGGGCTGGAGGAGGGCAGCGGTGATTGGCAGCTCGGTCAGGTCCTCGAGCACATCGCCGAGACCGGTGACGTCGCGCGTCCGGATGGAATGGACCGCCGTCCACCGGATGCGAAACTGCTGGGTGGACGGCACCGGGAACTCACCTGGGGCAGGTTGTTTCTGAGTCGCCAGGAGTTGACCGCGCTCGCGGTGCTGATGACCGATCAGTACGGGTGGAACCTGTCGGTGTTCGACCGGCTCACCGTGCCGACCACCGTGCCGTCGGCCGGGTCGACGACCACGGTGACGTACAACGTCCTGGTCGAGAAGCGGCGTTTGGGAGCGGGTCGATGGTTCGTAGAGGAGAACTACACCGATTCGGGGGTCGGGTCCGCCGGGCGACTGATCACCCAGGCGCTCGAGGCCACTCAGCACGGCAGGGCCTTGGCCGCGCGCCTGGCTCCACCCGGGATTGATCTGTTGATGGTCGCGCGCCAATTTCACACTCGGGCAGTCGATTCGGACCTGGACCGGCCTCGCCCGGTCGGACCGCTGTGCTTCGGGGTGTCCAAGTCCGATGGCACGCTGTGGGCGAGGAGCCACAACATCGGCTCCCCCTTCCAGCGTGCGCGTCGAACAACAGTGGCCCGGGAAGGGAAACCTTTGCAGCACAGTCGCGGCACCCACGAAAGCGTCTATGTCCTGCCCGACAAGAACGTTCAGAAGGCTGCCGAAGCGGTCATCGCCGCCGGAGCACAGGACGCGGTTCGGCAGGCCCAGGACCTCACATTCCGGGCCCGGTTGACCGTCGCTGCGGATCCGGACCACCAGGAGACAGCGACGGCGGACTGCGCAGACGAAACCTCCAGCCCCTGGCCGACTTCGGGCGGCGAGTGCGGGGCCGATTTCCTTCTCTGCCTGGCGTGCGACAACGCCCGCGTTCACAGCGGGCATCACGCCCGCCTCGCATTGCTGCACGAACAGTTGTCGTCGATGCGATCGGTGTGGCCCGAACAGCTGTGGCGAAAGCGGTGGGACGACAGTTTCACACGGCTGGTGGATCTGCGCACCAAGGTCAACGAGGGCACCTGGGACGCAGCGCTGACGCGGGTGACCGATCGTGACCGGGCGATCATCGACCATCTGCTCAAAGGAGAGTTTGCCCCGTGACCGAGGCACTGGCCATCGAGTCCGACCCGTTCATCCTGCCCATGCCAGGTCCCGACACCCCGGTCGTTCAGGACCGATGGATCACCCCGGACAACATGCACCCGAACTCCCGCTACTGCGATGACGAGTGGAGCCTGGGCCCGCTGACCGACAACCCGGGACACCCTCTCTACCAAGTCATCTGGAGCAGATGCCCCACGACTTTGCAGCCGCAGATGCGGCTGATCATCTGGACGCTGATCAACGGGGAACTGCGGCCCAGCTACGTGAAGGCGCGCAGCATGCAGGGCCGTGCGCGCGACGGGGTCATCAGCATGCGCAACTGCATCCTGGAATGGCTGAAACTGGCGCGATGGCTGCACCGGCACGAGGTCACCCGGCTCAGCGAGTGCACAGCTCAACACTGGAAAACCTATGCCGCCAAGCGAACCGCCGTGCAGAATCACCGCGGGCACGCCCTCAAACTGCTGCGCTGGCTCTCGGATCTGTGGGCCTTCGACCAACTGTCGGCCCAGCCCTCGGGCATCACTGCGCCACCCTGGGAGACCGACGGCATCGACGAATACCTTCCGGCCGAAACCGGGGAAGCGAACGGAGAGAACAGGACCGAACCGGTCGACCCGACGGTGATCGGTCCGCTGCTGACGTGGTCGATCCGCCTGGTCGAAGACTTCGGCGACGACATTCTGGCGGCCTGGTCAGAACGCCGCCGCATGATCGCCCAAGCGAACGCGACCGCCCCCAGCCCCGCAACCCTCGACGCACTCAAGGCATACCTCCTGCCCCGCATCGATGCCCAGATCCCGCTGCCCGCAATGGAACACCGCAGCCGTGGAACGACCCTGAACCGGCTCTACATCGCCGCGGTCACCGGCGCCGCCTACCACCAGGTCCAGTACCTGTCCGAGCGACTCGAATTGCCCACGCTCACCGCGCAGAGACCTGGCCCCTGCCCGATGCAGGTTCGGGTGACCGGCCGGATCGATGGCCGGCCGTGGCGCGAGCACCTGGACTTCGAGGAAGCACCGACCTTGGTGCGTCACCTGGCCACGGCGTCGGCCGTCGTGATCCTGTACCTGACGGGCATGCGGCCGCAGGAGGCCCGAACCCTGCGATCAGGGTGCTGCCCCGATCCCGGATCGACTGGCCCGCACCTGATCCGGGCCCACCACTATAAGAACGTTCGTGACATCGACGGATACCATGTATCCGCCGGCGCGGAGCGCGATGTTCCGTGGGTCGCGATCACCCCGGTGGTCAAAGCGATCCGCATCCTGGAGCGAATGGTCCCCGAGGGCGAACTTCTGTTCAGCGCGACGCACCACGACGTCGTCTCCCAACGCCAGCATCACGGGGCACTCCGGGCCGCGAGCCTGGATCGCCGGGTTGAACAGTTGATCGGATGGATCAACGCCGAGGCCACCGCTCAAGGTCTGCCGCACCAGCAGGTTCCCGATGATCCGTTCGGGAACATCGGGCTGGGTCGCCTACGCAGGACCCTGGCCTGGCACATCGCCCGAAGGCCGGGCGGCTTGGTGGCGCTGGCCATCCAATACGGCCACATGCGCACCGTGTTGGACGGTCGCACCGCCAGCGGCTACGGCAACCGGGCCCGGCGCGGCTTCCACGGCGAACTCGACGTCGAGACCGCGCTTGCCGCCGCCGACACGGCCGCGCGCCTGCGGGACGCCACTGCGGCCGGAGAGAGGATTTCCGGCCCCGCCGCTCGCCGTGCCTTGATCGCCGCCGCCCACCTGCCCCGCTTCGAGGGCGCTCTCACCACGCCGAAAGCGGCAGCCAAGTTCCTGAGCCGAGACGGACAGGTGTTGTTCGACAACCCTGACGCCTTCCTGATCTGCGCGTTCAAACGCGATATGGCACTGTGCGATCCGGCGTCCAACGCCACAGCCCCCAACCAATTCGCGTGCCAAGTCGGGTGCGGCAACGCCGTGCGCACCGACAGCCACGCCCGTGCCGCACGAACGTATGCCGACGTGCTGGACCGTCGGGCAGCCCACCTGCCCGAGCCAGCGGGCAGACGACTGCGCCTGAGCGCCATACGCTTCCGCAGCCTCGCGGATACCCATGACGTCCAATCGCTGGACGCCAGCGAGGTTGTCGAATGAATCAGCAGCACAGCGACGAGCGAACCCGGATCCGGGCTGCGATCGAACGGCTCCTCACCGGCCGGCCTGAACGCTCGGACGGCAGCCTTACTGTGGTCGCGCTGGCCATTGAGGCCGAGGTCCATCGAATGGCCTTGCAGAAGCGCCACGCCGACCTGAAAGAGGAGTTCTACGCACGCGTTCGCGCCGAAACCCATCAGCCGCCGGAAGTCGAGAAACGCCTGCGCGGCGAAGTCGCTCAGCTGAAGAAGGCACTGAAACAGTCACGGACAGCCGAGGAAGAATCCCGCCGACACGCCGAGCAGATCGCGCTCGCCACCGCGGTCCTCCTACTTCAAAACACCGCCGACTCACCGACTCCGCAACCGGCAACGGTCCTGCCACTACGCCCTTCGATCAGCAATCGGGGACGATCGTCCTGACTGCGGGGCGGGATTCATCCGAGTTCTCCCGTGATGGAGGACAACCACATCTACTATCGACAACGGTCCGAAGCGACGAACACGATATCGGCAGCAGAACGTAGATGCTGTTGACGGTCGCCCCTTCTCTTCCAGCGACGATCCCGTGAAAGGGTATGTGCACCATGCGATCTGGCGGCTGCTTGTGCGGCAACATCAGGTACCAAGCATCGGGCAACCTGTCGTTTCCCCACCTTTGTAGTTGTACACATTGCCAGAAATTGTCTGGTGCACCGGTGATGTCGTGGGTCGACTTCCCCCGTGAAGGGTTCGAGTGGACCGGGCCCGGCGGGGAACCGGTCTGGTACAACACCTTCCCCGATTCCCAGCGTGGCTTCTGCGGTGTTTGCGGGAGTTCCGTGGGTGCCCAGGACGACGGTGACGCGAAGCTGGTCGGTGTGACAATGATGAGCCTCGACGACCACACGGGTTTGGTGCCCGAGCGGCAAAGCTTCCGCCCCAACGCCGTTCCCTGGCTTCCGATCGTCGGTGCGCAGGACTGATCAATTCCACTCTGGTGATGCGCACCCTGAAAAGATCCAGACCTGCCTGACCTCACGATCGGATTTGGAATCCGCTGCGGCCGTTTTGAACCGCGCACTATGCGGCAGATTAGTGCGTTTGGTGTAATTTCAGCGAGTTTCGCAAAACGAAGCACGTCACCCCCGATGGAGACTCGACCCTCGAGTTACCGTGCCGAAGCCGCCCCGGGTATAGCTGTTGACCATGTTCGCGGGTTCAGCTGTCACAGCCGCTTGGACCAGTCACCACGAGAGCGATAGCTACGGCCATCGCCGACCTGCGTCATCCCGCCGGGAACAACGTCCCTATAGTACGGATACTGCTCCGTCACCGCGGCCAGCACGAACTCGAGGAAGCCGCCCTCGAACAGGTCCCACATCAGCATCGAGTCGAACTTGGCGGCGACTGGCCACCGGTCCGGGTCCGGGCCACGCATCAGCCAGAAGAAGTGGTCGGAGTTCCAGTTGTTGCCCCACTTCAGAAGCCCGCCCTCGGCCGGGAACAGCGGATACGGACACTCGTCGTAGTCCCCGCCCTCGTAGGCCTGGGCCAGCATGGCGCAGTATGCGTAGGGATACGTCGTTTCAGAGAGGAATCCCTCGAAACCGGGCGGCGCCCCGATCCGGGAACTGGGCGCCGTCGAGGGCGTACAGATGTGCAGCTCGTTGCTGATGCTCACCATCCCGTACCGGTCGACGAACGCCCGATAGTCCGCTGGTAGCTGGAACCCGATCGCCTCGGGCCCGAGCTCCCACGGAACCGGAACCACTCCACCCGCGGGTGGCGGCCCGATCACCGAACCGAGCCGGTCCAGCATTTCCTCGATATCCATGTCCGCTCCCATCAGCGGTCCATTCTCGCTTGAGGCAATCCATTTCCCAGAGCTGGAAACCCCGGGGTCGGGTCCCGCATGCCCTGATAACAGCTCGCTCATCGGCAGAATAGTGCGTTCAGCACGCGCACGATTTCGGACCATGCCACGTTGAGCGCGATCCGAGACGGCGATCGGCGGCGCTCGCCAACCACGCTCACAAGGTCAGACTTCTGATTCGACATCCATCCAGGTTCACCGATGTTGCCACCTGAACAGCGACCCGGGCATGCGCTCTAGCGCTGAACAGAAGCACTTGACAGGGAACTTTGTAGTTGCCCCCACTGTCAGAGATTGTCCGGTAGCCCAATAATTCGTGGGTCGACTTCCCTCGCGAAGGGTTCAAGTGGACCGGACCAGGCGGAGAGCCAGTCTGGTACAATACCTTTCCCGATTCTCAGCGTGGTTTCTGCGGCATCTGCGGGAGTTCTGTCGCGGCCCAGGACGACGGTGACGCAGAATTGGTGGGCGTCACGATGATGAGTCTCGATGATCACTCCGGTTTGACGCCCGAGCGACAGAGTTTCCGTCCCAATGCTGTCGTGTGGCTTCCGATCGTCGGAGCACAAGACTGATCGTGCCCGCAGGTTGTCGAAACCGGCAGATCGTCTGGAGCGATCGACGATCGGCCGGTCTCGATCAGAGGGCCTGTGCGACTTCTGCGGCGATGGCTTGTGCGGCTTCGGCCGGGTCTGCTGCAGCGGTGATTGCGCGGCCGAGGACAAGAATGAACCACATCGATCCGCTCTACCAGGAAACGTCGAGCGGACTGGGCACACACTCGCCCCGAGTCGCAGACTGCGCGAACTCGCCGCAGATGGTGCTTTTGTATGTCACTGCCGCCCGCGGCAGAGATTTACTACAGGGCCTGGAGGGTCTCCGCCGTCGTCGAGCCCCAACACCTGCTCGCGCAGCTGCGTGAGCAAGGCTTACTACTGTCCGTCGTGGCAGAGCGCGTGCTGCGGTTCACCCCGCCGCTCACTCTGACCGCTGACGAGCTCGAATGGGGCCTCGATACGCTGCACTCCGTACTGCGCCGATACCGACAAGGCACCGACCCGAGTGCCCAGCACCCCGTAAAGGATGAATGCCTGTGAAGATCCTCGTCGTTGGTCCCGGAGGCCGTGAGCAAGCCATCGCCAAGGCGCTCTCGCGCGAGTTGGGATCGGCTCGTTGCTACTTCAGCCTGGACACCTGCTGTGCGGTGCGACTGCTCCAGCAGTCGGCCAAGACTCAACGTGGAAAGACATTAAGGAGGGGTCGAGAATGCAGTCGTTCAAGGACAATACCGTGGCGTGGTTGCCCGTTATCGAGACCGTGTCTTCATGAGCGGCGTCACCGCGCCGAGAGGCACGCAGCATCCAGGCGGTCGATGCCTGGCTCACATGCAGAGCGGCGTGGGTAGACGCAGGTACCGGGTACCCCGGTCCTCGAACATGCCCCGGTAGAACCTTGCCACCGAAGTATCGGCGGCGACCGCGACGTGCGGAATGTTGTGCTGCTGCGTCCATTCGACAAGCCGAGCAACCATGCGTGAACCGATCCCCTGTCCCTGCGCTGCTGGTTCGACAACAACGTCGACAACGAGCCCGTAAAGACCGTCACCGACGAGTCGGCTCATACCGACAGTTCGCCCGTCCGGGTCTTGGGCAACGAGTCCAAATAGGCTCGCCACCAGCGCGGACGCGCAGGCATCCTCGGGCGGACACTTCCATCCCACAAGACGGCGAAGCAGAAGATACTCGTCGACTGTAGGAAGCCTTTCCACGAGAGTCGTAGGGCCAGTCACGTGCGCCCCGACATACGCGACTGGTGTGCAGTACGTCTGGCTGTGCGCCCACCGGCGCATCCGCGCATCGATCTCGTCGAAGTATGTCGACTTGGCCCGCGTTATCTGGGGTCGTCAACCCCGTGGTCCTGGTAGCCGCGTTATGGCGGTGTGAGGTATGTGAGTTTGGTTCCCCCAACGGCGTCTCAGCAGCTCGACCGACCATCAGCAGACCCGCCGACGCTGGTTCCCGCGTCTGCTGTACGGCAGGGCAGAAGGAACATTGACGACGAAAGTAGCGCTAAGGAGTTAAGTAGCCGCATACTATCTGCCATAGGTCGCGGGTCGTTCTGGTCCGACGGAGCCGTCAGTCGAGGTGACTCGGGAAACTATCTGCCGTACAACGCAATCGGATCGTATCCGAAGCGGTACGAACTACCAGTTGGACGGCGCTCCATGCCGCTACGCCGGATCTTCGGCGGATGCTCCCTATCCCCCTTGGACCGCCCGTAACTTCTGCCTACGACATGAGCCGGTAGTCCGCGATCTCGACTCGGCGGGTGCGTCGGTCGTATTCACTGACCAGTCCGGGCCAGTTCGCTGAGATCCGGCCGGTTTCCGAGCGATACCAGCTCGCACAGGAAGCCCATACCGTCGAGGCGAGCCTGCGCTGCAGCTCGGTATCGTAGTGTCGCTCGATGTCGGCGCGAACGTCGAGCGCGGTTCCCGGACGAGTGTCGAGATGCTCGATGAGTTGGCGGATGTAGCGTGCTTGGCGTTCGAGCATGTAGATGATCGACCCGGAGCCGAGATTGGTGTTCGGGCCATACATGATGAACAGATTCGGAAAACCGGGAACCGCGATGCCTAGGTAGGCCCGCGCGCCTGCGGCCCACACATCGTGCAGGTCGCGACCGTTGTGATCTCGGATCTTCATCGGCGCCAGCAGTTCCTGCGCCAGGAAACCTGTCCCGTAGATAATGGCGTCGACGTCGTGCTCAACACCGTCGGCAGTCCGGATTCCTCGGGGGGTGATCTCGGTGATGGCCTCGGTCACCACGTGCACATTGGTTTCGGTGAGCGCGGCATAGAAGTTGTTGCCGAATAGCACACACTTGCACCCGATCGGATAGTCCGGCGTCAGCGCCGCCCGCAGTTTCTCGTCCGGAATTTGTATGCGCAGATTCCATTTCGCGATCCAGCCGACAAAGCGTGCGATGCTTCGATTCCCCACAAGGCCCAAGGCGGCAAGTTCCCCGCCCGACCAGCACAGCAGCCGCTCCGCGCTTTGCAGCAGTGGCCTCCGCCGAAAAGTCAACCGGTGCAGACGACCGTACGCGGTGTCCGGCTTCGGCAGGATGTAAGGAGCCGATCGCTGAAAGACCGTCAGATCGGCCACCACCGGCTGGATCCGCGGCACGAACTGGACGGCGCTCGCACCGGTTCCGATGACCGCCACCCGCTTGTCGGTGAGTTCGTAGTCGTGATTCCACTCCGCGGAATGGAAGCTGACGCCCGCAAATGACTCCCGGCCCGAGATTGCCGGAATTGCCGGTCGGGACAGCTGGCCGGTGGCGGGCACGAACACGTCAGCATCCAAAGTCTCGCCAGTGTTCGTCTCGATTCGCCACCGTAGCGTTGCCGCATCGAAGTCCGCGCCGGTTACCTCTGTGTTGAACCGGATGTGCGGGCGCAGACCGTAGTCGTCCATCAGCCGGTTCAGGTAGTCCTTGATATCGCGCTGCTCCGAATACCGTCTCGGCCAACTGGGATTCGGAGCGAATGAGAACGAGTAGTACGGCGACGGGACGTCGCATGCCGCACCCGGATAGGTGTTCTCCCGCCAGACTCCCCCTGCCTCGGATGCCTTCTCCAGGATGACGAAATCATGGTGACCGGAGCGCACGAGCTCCAACGCCATCGCCACCCCACCGAATCCTGCACCGACGATGACTACAGCCACAGACTCAGCCTAGCGCCGCATCCTCTGATGCGCTGGGGCTGTGATGACCAGTCCACCAACGGGATTGGCCGACCGGTACCGAGGGGAGTGGCGGCACTTCGCCCGCTGGTGCGCCGTGCACGACCGACCGATGTTCCCTACCGACACCGATACGCTCACGGGTTATCTCTTGCTACGGGAAAGTCAACGCTGATCGGGGGAGGTTTTCGCCCCAAAGGCACTCACCAACCGTCATCACCCCTATGGCGGAGACGTCAAAATTGGCCGTTACCAACATCTTCCGCGTCAGGGTGGTGTCAAATTGCCATTGATCGGCGGTAGATGACCGATGTGCCCAGTCAGGAGTGTTTGCGTGCCACGTGAAATCGATTCGGCTGTCTTCCCGCATCTGGATGCGGACCTGGGCCGCGTCCGTGACGTTCTCGGCCCCGTGCAGTTGCGGGGCAGGCCAGAGCTGACCGCACTCACAGACCAAGGACCGGACACCTCTCGTCGCCTGGTGCGTCCCACCTTGACGTTGCTGTCGTACTACCTGCTCACCGATCCCGCGGTCCCGGCCGACGACCGGGTGGTGCGCGCCGCCGCCGCTGTCGAGTTGATGCATCTGGGCTCGCTGTATCACGACGACGTCGTCGACCACGCGTACGAGCGTCGAGGCCGTCCCAGTGCCAACGTGGTGTGGGGTTCGCATATGGCCGTATTGGGTGGGGACTCGGTGACGTTCTCGGGCATGCGCATGCTGGCCGAACTCGGCCAGCGTGAAGTTCTCGCGGCGATGATCGCGGGCGAGGAGATGTGCGCGGGCATGGTGATCGAGGCCGCCGACCTCTATGTGGCCTCCCGCAGCGAGCAGTCCTACCTGGACACGATCGACGGCAAAACGGCGGCAGTGCTGTCGCTGGCATGCCGGGTGGGCGCGATGCAGGCCGGCCGCTCCGAGGATGAGGAACAGGCGCTGGCCGGGTTCGGTCGACACTTCGGGTTGGCCTACCAGCTGTATGACGACATCCTCGATCTGACCTCGACCGCAGAGGAAATGGGCAAGCCCGTCAACGCGGATCTGCCCGAGGGCATCTACACACTGCCCGTGATCCGCGCGGCCGCCCGCAACCGGGACCTTGCCAACCTGCTGCGCAGCAGAATGACGGGTGAGCAAGCCGCACGCGCTCACGAGCTGGTCATCGCCTCCGGCGCTGTGGACGAAGCGCGGGCTGTGGCCGAGGAATTCATCGACCAAGCCGGCGGTCACCTCGCCGCCGTGGCCGTTGACCCGCGCGCCCGCCACGCGATGACCGCCTACGTCCGGTCCATACTCGACCGGCGAACTTCTGGTCCCGCGGTCCCCGCGCAGGTGACGCAGCCACCCGGGGCCCACACTGATGGGCTCCCGCCGCAGCTCGCGCAATGGCTGAGGAGCTGGCTGGTGGACACCGGCCTTGCCGTCACCCCGGCCGAGGCCGAGTACCACCGGTGGATAGGAGCGTTCTGGGGCCGGGTACAGATCTTGCCGCCAGCGGCGGACGCGGCCCGTGAACAGACCGCCTACGCCATGGCCGTGCTGACCCTTATGTGGGACGACCTCTTCGAGGATCCGCAGCTGAGGGCCCCGGAAGCCGTGACCGCGCTGCGGCGTGGCATGGTAGCAACGCTGCGTCAGGACCCGGAGAAACCGTGGAGGTCCGGCGCGATCCCGACGGCGTGGGCGAGTTTGTGGCCGCGCCTGCGCGAGGGCCGCACCACCCGCTGGCAGGAGCGGTTCCTCGACGGCATCGAGGAATGGTGCGAAGCCGCCGAACGCGAAGCGCACCATCGCATCAATGGCTACATCCCCTCCACGGCCGACTACCTGCCGTTGCGGATGTCGATCAGTGGGGGCGAAACCGCCCTCGCCTGCGTGGAGGTGTACCAGGACCGGGAACTGCCGTCGAAGCTGCGCAACCACCCCGTGATCCGCCGTCTCGAGGAACTCGTCTTCTTTGTGACCTTCGTGGAGAACGACCTGGTGGGGTTGGATCAGGACGAGGCCGACCAAGTCCCCTACAACCTGGTGCGGGCGGTCCGTCACGAGACCGGCTGCACCCGCCGTGAAGCCGTCGAGCAGGTGCAGCGCCAAGTGGCCGAGCAGCGCGCCCAGCTCGAGGCGCTGATCCGCTACGTCCCCGCACTCTTCCGCGTGCTTCCCGGCATGTCGGGCCGGGGGAAGAACTACACGGAGATATACGTGAACCTGGCGAACGTGGGGCTCTGGGGGCGTGAGAGCGGTCGGTACGAGCAAACCTCCGCTTCCGCGGCGCCGGACTTGGAACGCTTGCGGCGTGAGATCTACCTCCCGGCCGCCGAACCGGCTCCTACTGCGGGGTAATTCCCGCACTCGGCTATAAGCGGGGTGTGTCCCGCGCGATCCGCCGTGGTGGTCGCGCGGGACACCCTTTCAGTGCTTCGCCGGCTGTCCGGACCTCGTCGATCCGGGCAGGCGGATCCACATCGTGGGTCGAAGGGACGAGCGGGTGTGCAGATGGAAGGCGACCAGTCCGACGAGGGCGCTCGCGGTGAACCAGGCCAGTTGCACGGCGAAACCCGCGATTGAGGTGGTGTCGGAGAAACCGGCCGCGGTCGAAGCCTGCATTGTCCCATACGAGGGCAGCCCAGGGGGTCGAGACTGGTAGAGGCCGGTATTCGAGTGTTCGGTATTCCATCCCCTGCGTCGGGGTGGTCAGCGGCTGCGGTCGCCGGGTGCGTAGCTTTTCGGGCCTTTCCCCGGCCGCGGTCCAGATCCGGTGCATGTGGTGGGCGGAGAAGCCGAGGGCGGCGGCGACCACGGGCCGCGCGGAACATGTGTCGGCAACGTCCGTGGTCAGGGTGCCTTCTTCGCATAGGGTTTCTCTGTTGATCAGTACGCGCCGCATTCCACTCGAGAAGGGGTACCCATGATTCACCGAACCGCGGCCGCTGCACTGGCCGGACTGTTCACCCTTGCCGCGCTCGGCACCGCTGCCGGTGTCGCCGTGGCGACACCGGCAGGGGCCAGCCACGTTCCGGGCGGCGGCATAGTGCTGATCCAGGACGAGAAGGACGGCGCCAGCACGGACGGCGGGAAGGGCGGCAAGGGCGAGAAGGGCGGCAAGGACAAGAAGAAGTGGGACGGCAAGAAGGGCGGAGGGAAGGGCAAAGGCAAGAACGGCCCTGCATGAGGACAGCAACGCCGAACCCGACGACAACGACAAGCCCGATCGCGACGCCGGTCGGCGATCGGTTTGCGGTCCTCGTCATCCGCACAAGAACCTCTCCAGCTCCACCCTCGACAACGCCGGGAACCGGCCGTACTCGACAGCGCCCTCACCACGCACAGCCGCACATGAAACCACCAGCGGCGCAACGGTGCTCGGCATTCCACGGAATCAACAGAACAAAAAGATCGGTCCGTCGAAACGGGTGCTGAGCGTGACATTTTCTCGTCACTGGTCTCACGTGCCGCGACATGGCGATTCGCGAGCGAAGACAGTCAACGACGACCCAGCGCACCCCACGATCCACCGGCGAGACGGCGCGCACAGCACGAAACACCGGCGGTTGACCAGCCAGACCAGACGTCACTCGAAACCCCCAGATAGGTGTGAGGCACGTGAGGATGCAGGCTACCTAACTCACGTACCGAAGATCGTTGGGAGCACCCAAGATAACGCGGGTGTAGTCGTCGTAGTCGGGATCTGCGGCGTGCTGTGTGGCCAGCCCGCACTTGTATACGGCGTAGTCCCGCGCTTCGTCGGAGTGCGCCCGCAGCCAATCCCGAAAGAGGACAACGAACTTGGCGAACGGGGAGTCGAGCCTGCGAATGTGCAGGATGGCCGGCTCTTCTGGCGAATGGAACAGGCGCTTGTCGTACAGCTCAGGTGACGCTGCGCTGTCCCGGCGTGGGATGTCGCGGTACACACCGGGCGAGTCCGGCCGCGCGCCGGAGGCGGGCAGGAACCCTGTCGGTGCGAGGACGGTGGCGAGTTCGGCCAGCGTTGGTAGCACGGGCAGACACACTTGCAGATCGACGATCGGCTTGGCCGCCAAGCCGGGAACTGCGGTTGATCCGATGTGGTCGAACACGTACACCTCGGAATGGGGCCAATCACCAATCGCCGCACGTACGTTGTCCAACAGCCGATCCGCACGGATCGGCCACGAAGGGTCGTAGTCGACAATCTTCATATGTCCCACCCTCTCATCGGGATACGCGGTTGGTGGCCTGGTCCCGGTATCTTGGCGCGAGGACACGATCCTTCAGGCCCCACCTCGTGCCAGCTCCTCCACCACCAACGAGGCGATCAGTTCCACACCGAGATCCGGTGACGGATGAAGACCATCCGCATGCCACAAGCTGCGCGCGCTCGGCCGAGCGGGCAGTTCCAGCGACCAGCCGCTCAGAAGTCCGGCGGCCCTGACGAACTCCTGCCACACGTCGATGAAGACTGCCCCAGCATTGGCCGCGCACTCCGCGGCGGACTCGTTGTACCGCACCAATTCTCGATTGGCTGCTACGACATCCAGATCGGCCTCGGCGTCGGAACTCCACCCGATCGGCGGTACACCTATGCACACCAGCCGTGCCGCGCGACGTTTCAGGCACCGCAACATCTCCCGGTAGTTGGCCGTGAATTCCTCGATCGCCACCGCCTCGTCGACGCGCCGCTGAAATTGTCGGAGAACATCATTCGTCGCAACTTCGCAGGCTGCCACACCGTAGACCCTGTCGCCTGTGCGCTGAGCGCTGGCCAGCACATCACGGGACGTCGCTCCTCCCGAACCGTGATTCATGATCCGAAATACCTTGTGCGGGAATCTGATTTGCAGCGCAATGGACACGCGATGAACGTAGCCTCGGCATTCGACGCCCTCGACCATCACCGATTCCCCAACCCTCGGCAAGTTGGCCTGATCAACTAGCCGAGAGCTAACGCCCGCCGGATGCTCCGTCAAACTAGTGCCCCAAAACCCCAGCGTGACCTGTTCACCCACGCCTTCAGTTTCCATCAGTGATCGGGCTCTGAAGACGGGAACCAGTGAGCCAGCACTGCGGCCACCCCGTCCTCGGTCACCGGCGGGCACACCTCATCCGCAGCCGCTTGAACCACCGCTGGCGCCTGTCCCATCGCTACCCCCCATCCTGCCCAGCGGAGCATCTCCATGTCGTTGGTGCCGTCTCCGATGGCGAGGGTGCGACCGATGGGAACACCGAGTTCGGCGCGCAAGAACTCCAATGCCGACGCCTTGCTGACTCCGACCGCGGTCAGGTCGAGGAATGACTCTCCCGGGTACACCCAGCATTTCAATCCGGGAAGCGCGAACCCCGCGAGCGCCGCCACGAGGTCCTCGGTGGTGTGGTCCGGCCAGTGCGCCGCCAAACGGGTCGTGGGTTGCAAGGCCAGTTCGGCGACATCGACCTCCCGAACCGTGCCGAAGAAGGTGTCCGAGTCCGATACCGGGCCGGTGACTCGCACGCCAACACCCGGATCCTCCGCCACGAACACCGCACCCGGAAGTCGATCCTGAAGGTCGGCGACGACGGCGGGGAGCGGAAACAGGTACTGGTGGACTACCGCGCCGGTCGCGACATCAACCACTATCGCACCGTTGGAGCAGACCGCATACCCGACACGAATATCGAGTTCACGCAAGAACGGCAGAGTGGCCGGAGCGAGCCGCCCCGTGCACAACACCACATACGAGTTCGCCCGCTGTACCGCCCTGACCGCCGAACGCACCGCAACGGTGATGGTCGCGTGGGCGGCGCGGTCAGTGTGGCTTCCGTCGTTGCACAGCGTTCCGTCGACGTCTAACGCGACCAGAAGAGGAGTTTCCGGACGAACCGAGCCTTGGCCAGAGCCCGACACCGGAGAGGATTCAAGCCGCACCGCTAAGTTGTAGCAGTTACACCGTTGCGCCTCACCGAATCTCGTCAACCTGGGCTAATTGCCGCATATGCGAGGCCACCACGACTCAGGGCGCCAGACCTGCGCCTCGCAGGGGCAGCGCCATCGTCACAATCATTGAGGCCGGGTGCGTCCGGTGTGGGCGACTGCGGGGTGTGACGACGAAGTTCATGACGGGCGTAGAACGCAACTGCCCTGCCCCTGCTGCGCCGTCATAACTCCTACCGGCCAAGCTACCCACCCCGGGCGACAATCGGCTGTGGAAGACTATCGGCCCATGCCCAAGCTCCGCGTCGGTGTCCTGGTCTCGCACAACGGCTCCAACCTGCGCGCGCTGCACCGGGTATCACTGCAAACCGACGCGCAGTTCGAAATAGTGGCTGTGATCAGCAATAACAGTGGCTCGCTCGGGCTGGCGTATGCGCGCGAGAACGAGATTCCGACCCGCCATCTGTCGGGCAAGACCCATCCCGATCCCGACCAACTCGACGACGCCGTCCGCGCCATGTTCGTCGAGCACTCGGTCGAATTGGTCGTCACGGCCGGCTATATGAAGAAGCTCGGCCCGCGGACCCTCGAGGAGTTCGCACCCCGAATCGTCAACGTGCACCCTGCACTTTTACCGCTTTTCGGCGGCACTCAGATGTTCGGCGCCCGCGTTCACCAGGCTGTTCTCGATGCCGGGGCCAAGGTCAGCGGCCCGTCTGTCCATCTGGTCGAAGACGAATACGACACCGGCGAGGTCATCGCCCAACTCGAGGTCCCGGTCCTCGCCGACGACACCGTCGACACACTCGCTGCCCGTGTGCTGGCCGCCGAGCACACGCTGCTGCCTCTGGTCGTGCAGCAGATCGCCACCGGACACCGTCTCTACCTCAACCTTCGGCCCTGACGGTGCCTCGTAGACACCCGTTTCTCCCGTTCACCAACATCATTGGGGTATCGCATTGTCCGAACGCTCGCGCGTAGCTGTCTGGTTGAACGGCAGTTTCGGCTCCGGAAAGTCGACTCTGGCCAAAGCGCTGGTCGCCGCAGATCAGCGATGGCGGATCTTCGATCCCGAGTACGTCGGATTCATGCTCGCCCCGCAGTTCCCCGAGTGCGAGATCGCCGACTTCCAGGATCTTCGCTCATGGCGGCGCCTTGTGCCGATCGTCGCCCACGAGCTCGCCGAGGAGACCGGCCAGCCTCTGCTGATCGTCCAGACCGTACTGAACCAGCGGTACTGGCGCGAGATCGCCGACAGCATTCGCGGACAAGGGTATTCGCTGCACCACGTGCTGCTCGACGTCCACCCCGACGCGTTGGACGAGCGCATCACCGCAGACCGCGACCTGCCCGCCGCGGCTGAGTGGCGTCGACAGCACATCCCCGCCTTCGCCGACGCCCGCCGCGAATGGCTCGCCTCCGCAGCCGATCTCGTGATCGACACCACCTCGATCAGCGCACCGCAGGCCGGCGGCCAACTCGCCGACGCGCTCGCATCCTGGACTGCCAGCACACCCGCGGCGGCCCCGATCCTCACCGACGCACACTGCATGGTCGTGCTGCGCGGTCACCGAGCCGAGGACATTCCGGCGATCGTCGAGCAGTGCCACGACCGGGCAATGCTCGAATACGCCCGCATCCCCCGCCCCTACAACCTCGAGCACGCCCATCAGCTACTCGACCTCGCCCGCAGCAGCTGGGCCCAGCCCTGCGCCGTTTCGCCGCGATTCTGGGCGATCACCACCCGCTGTGAGGAAGGCGAGTACGCGTTCGCCGGGACAATCGACTACCGGCCCACCGGCCACGGCACCGCCGAAGTCGGATACGGGCTACACCCCGCCTTTCGCGGTGCCGGCCTCATGTCGATCGCGCTGGGCCTGGTCCTCGACCATGCCTTCGAGCACGACGGGCAGCACCTGATGGCTTGGCAGGCCGCTGTCGGCAACTTGGCCTCGGCAAAAACAGCGTGGCGCAACGGATTCCGATTCGAGGGCCGCGTGCGCGGGCTATGCCTGTGCCCTGACGGCGGCTTCTCCGATGGCTGGATCGCCACCCTGCACCGAGACGATCCCCGCACCCCCACCCGGCCCTGGTCGGAAACGATCGACGTGCTCGGCGCTGCCGATCTCCGTTGACGGGCCCGCCGATTCGTGTTCACCACCAGCGATTCGCGTAGAAAGGGCCTTATGGTCTCGGAATTCGATCGGCACTTGGATGCATTCCGTCGCTACCAGGAGACCCCGTGGGGCCGATTGCGCTACGAGCAGGTCGCGACCAACCTCGCTCGCCACCTACCGCACCGGCCGCTGAGGGTCCTCGACGTCGGCGGCGGCAACGGCCTGGACGCGCTGCACCTGGCAGCCCTGGGCCACCGCGTCACGATCGGCGACACCTCCCAGGCATCGCTCGACGAGGCCATAACGCTGGCCGGAAGCAACGGTTGCACGGAACTGCTCGAGACACGCCTCGCCGACATCGAAGCCCTGGCCGGCGTCGCGGCAGAAGGATCGTTCGTGTGGTCCTGGCCCACAACGTGCTCCAATACGTGCCCGGCCGGGCCGAAGTGCTCGCGGCGATGGTGTCGGTCCTGGCGCCCGGGGGCTTGCTGTCGGTGCTCGTGCCCAACCCCGCCAGCGACCCGTTGATCGCCGCCGTGCGGCGCGGGGAGCTCGCCGAGGCGATACGGCTGCTGGACGCCCCAACCCGGCCCGCACTCACCTACGACGTCGAGGTCGACGCGATCACCGCGACCGAGCTGGCCGCCGACATGATCACCGCAGGCCTGGGCCGACCGGTCCGCTACGGGGTGCGCGCGGTATGCGATCTGATCAGCGACGACGAGGCCAAACACGACCCTCAGTTTTTCGGCGAACTGCTGCGGTTGGAGAACCTGCTCGCCGACCGACACCCCTACCTCGAAACGGCCCGCTTCGCCCATCTGATCGCACTGAAACCCGAAACCGCCCCAGTGTCCCAGCGCTCCCCCGGAACTGCTGAGTAGAAATTAGATCGAAGGGATCCGACCATGGACGAGACAGACCCGTTCGACGACCTCGAGCCGGGTGAGAAACAGCGTCTGTTCGAGCTCGGAGCAGCCGAGATGCGAGGCGAAACCGCCGAGGCCGGGTGGAAGATGTACCAGGAGTTCGAAACACCGCTGGGGATCCGCCGCTACACCAACGTGCGGACCCTCGAGGACGGGCGCGTGCAGGCACGCGAGTACCGAGTAGATCGCAACGATCCGCAGACGATCTTCGACCTCGAGATGGACCGCTACCTGATCGAGAACGGCGTAATCCATGAGGTCCACTGGATCACCGCCGAGTGAAAGCCACCCTGCCAGTACTGGACCTGTTGGCCGCCGCCCTGGCCACGGCGTCTGAACCCGCGCAGCGCGTGCGACTGATCAACGAAGGAGTTCTGCCGTGAGTGCGCATCAAATCGCGTTCGCCCGAGTATTTGTCGTGAGCCCCGTGGGTCAGGTCTTGCTGGTCCGTGACCACTTCGGGTACTGAATCTACCCGGCGGCAAAGTCGAGCCAGGTGAGATGCCCGCAGCAGCCGCTGTCCGAGAGATACGGGAGGAGACGGGCCTGACGATCGTGGAGATCGAGGAAGTCCATCACGATGAATACGAGTTCGACGGCGTTTCCTGGACCGGTTGCTTCTACCGGGCGCAGTGCGTCGCCGGTCAGCCTGCGCTGCAAGAACCTGACAAGGCAACCGAACTCGCCTACCGCGACCTCGCCGAGGTGGCGTTCCATCCGGCGGTTTCGGCGGCGATGACGGCCCTGTGGATCGGGCTCAGCCCTGATCTCGGGCCGACCGCGCATCGGCCGCAGATTCAACGCTACTGCGCGCCGTAGACCTGTGGGTCGGGGTCCAGTGCGGTGGCCGCCGTCGAGCGCGAACGACGATAATGCCTGACCTGCCAGACTTCGACATGGTCAACACTCGTCGGCATCCCGTGATCGGCATCGTTTCCGGCCCTCCAGGCTCAGGGAAGTCGACCCTGGCTCACGCGCTTGCCACCGACATCGGCGTCCCCGCGATCATTCGCGACGAGATCAAGCAGGGCATGGTCGCGGGCACCGCACCAACCAGCAACACCGGGTACGAAGACCTCAACATCCCCGTCATGCACACCTTCTTCGACGTGCTGACCCTGCTCGCCCGCAGCGGTGTCAGCGCGGTCGCCGAAGCTGCGTTCCAGGACAAACTCTGGCGCCCGAACCTACTCGAGCTGAGCGAGTTCGCCGAAATCCGCATCATCCACTGCATCGCGCCGCAACAGGTGCTCCACGACCGCATCACCCACCGTGCCGAGCGCGACCCTCACCGGCGCACGCACAACGACGCCGACCTCATCGCCGAGATCGCCGCCGGAACCCGCACTGCAGACTCCTTCGTGCCGGTGAAGCTGGACGTCGCGGAAATGACCGTCGACACCGCCAACGGATACCAACCAGGCCTGGACGCCATCGCACGATTCATCACGAACAGCCCTCACGACACCCAGACCCCGGTCGACTTGGACAGAACCACATAACCGACCAAGTGACGAACTCTCAATAGAGGCGAAGCCGATGAACGAACCGCAGATTCCGCCAACCGCACGCAACGCCGACGAACAAATACGGGAAGCTATCGCCGCCGAGATGCAACTACTTGACCCGGCCGTTCGACGATCACGCGAACTTGCCGAAGCGCTGCTGGATCCAGAGTTCGTGGAGGTTGGCGCATCTGGTCGACGATGGGATCGGCACCAAATGCTCGCGGAGTTACCAACGATGTCGGGTTCGGCGGGCAATCAGCGGGTCGAGGTCTCCGACGTTCGCGGAGTACTACTGGCACCAGGCCTGGTGCACCTGACCTATCAGACCAACCGCGATGGGCGGCAAGTACTTCGATCTTCGTTGTGGCGCAAGGATTTTGCCGCCACCAGCTGGAGGATGTACTACCACCAGGGAACTCCAATAAAGGAATGATGACGATATGACCGAGACCTCGTCGTCTGCGTCGACACCGCCGAGCTGGCCTGTGCAGCCCGACTACCGCGAGGATCTGTATCGCGGGACGGCGGATCACTAGGGTCGGTATCGACCGACTTACCCTGAGCCCCTATTCGAGGACCTACTCCGTCGGACGGGTCAAGGCGGCCTTCTCATCGACCTTGCCTGCGGCACAGGCGAAATCGCGATTCCGCTGCACGACCGGTTCGCCGACGTCCAGGCTGTTGACCTCGAACCCATCGGGCGCTGGAAGGACCGGACCGCCGTGCCGCCGGGGCTCCGGGGACGGAGTGACCTGGTCTCTTGGGCCAAGGCCGCGTGCCTACGCCGGGCACACCCACCCCGGAGGCACCGGCGGCGCGACCTTGACCTATACCACCCCCAGCATCGTCGAACTGGCCGAGGCGTTGAGCGCGATCACCGGACAGCCCCATCCCCTCGCACGCGCCGTGCGACACCCACTTGCGCCGAGAACGGGAAGTCACACGCGGTAACGTATGACGCTATGAACCCGCAGATAGAGCGAAATCGCTCAGATTATGCGACTGAGGTAACCTGACGTCACATGAGTACCGATCTGTTGGGCAAGAGCGCACTGGTCACCGGGGCCAGCCGGGGTATCGGCAAGGCGGTGGCGGCCGAATTGCTGAGTCGCGGCGCAAACGTGCTGATCACCGCGCGCAAACCGGAGCCATTGGACGAGGCAGCCGTCGACCTGCGAGCGCTCGGCCATCAGGGTGAGGTGGTTGCGCTCACGGGCAACTCCGGCGATGCGGAGAGCCGGGCAGCCGCGGTCGGACGGGCCGTCTCCGAGTTCGGCTCGCTGGACATCCTGATCAACAACACCGGCATCAACCCGGTCTACGGCTCGCTGATGGAGGCCGACCTCGACGCCGTCCGCAAGATCTTCGACGTCAATGTCGTCGCCGCACTCGGCTACATCCAGGAGGCGTATAAGGCCTGGATGCGCGACAACGGCGGCGCGGTCGTCAACGTCGCCAGTGTCGCGGGCATCCGCTCCTCGGGCGTGATCGCCGCATACGGCGCGTCCAAGGCCGCCCTGATTCGCCTCACCGACGAACTGGCCTGGCAGCTCGGCCCGAAGATCCGGGTGAACGCGGTCGCCCCCGGCGTTATCAAGACGAAGTTCGCCGACGCCCTCTACTCGGCGGACGAGGAAGCGGCCGCATCGGTGTATCCGCTCAAGCGTCTCGGTGCGCCGGAGGACGTGGCGAAGCTGATCGGTTTCCTGGTCTCCGACGAGGCCGCCTGGATCACCGGTGAGACAGTCCGTGTCGACGGCGGCTTGCTCTCCACCGGCGGCATCTGACTCGTCCCGCTGAATTCGATGGCCGTTCGGTGCATACCGAGCGGCCATCGGCCATTCGGGTCGTCACACTCGTGCGGGCCTGCGGTGCTCGTCCTGGCTGCGCATGGGCGGTGCGGAACCGCCTTCGTCGAAACCGAAGCGGGCGTGCAGCTTCTCCAGCGGACCCGGCGCCCACCAGTTCCAGTCGCCGAGCACCTTCATCACCGCGGGCAACAGGAATCCGCGCACCAAGGTCGCATCGACGAGCACGGCCAATGGCAGACCGATACCGAAGGCCTTCATGAAGGTGATGTCGGAAGCGAGAAAGCCCAGGAATACCAGCGAGATCAGCACGGCCGCCGCGGTGACGATGCGGCCGATACGTTCCAGCCCGAACGCCACCGCCGACTCGTTCTTGCCGGTGCGCTCGTACTCCTCGAGAATTCGGGACAGCAGGAACACTTGATAGTCCATCGCCAGCCCGAAGGCGACGCCGAACAGCATCACCGGCACCGTCGGCGGTAGATCGCCGGTCACGGTGAAGCCGAGCAGCCCGGACAGGTGCCCGTCCTGGAAGATCCAGACCAGTGCGCCGAAGGTCGCGGTGAGGCTGAGCACGCTCAGCACGATGGCAACCAGTGGCAGTACCACGCTGCCAGTCAGCAGGAACAACACGATCAGCATCACGATCACCACGAAGCCGAGCGCGGTCGGCAGCGTCGAGATCACCGAATCGATGGCGTCGGCATTGGCCGCGGCGATGCCGCCGACCAGCACCCGCGATGGCGCCGGTACCGCGCGCACGTCGCCGGCCACCCGGTCCAGTGTGTCCGGATCGGTCGTATCAGGAAGCACCGCGAGGTATGCGGCGTCGGTGGCGCCGAAGCGCTTGTGCTGCTCGGTCGGCTGTGCGAGGAAGCCGCCGTGCGAGTAGCTACCGGTGGCGGTGTCCACGCGCGCCACGTTTTCGACTTCCGAGAGCTTCCTCGCGTACGCGTCGAGTCCTTCTGCGCTGTCGGGCAATACAGCGACCAAGCTGTTGGCGTCGGTCGCGGTGAAATCGCGCTGGATGATCTCGGTGACCTGTCGATTGTTCATCGACTCCGGCAGTGCCCGCTCATCCGGGAAACCGAGTTTCACCCCGAGGAACGGCGTGCCGAGCAGTAACAGTAGCGCTGCGACCACCAGGCCGATGGGCACCGGACGACGCATCACGAAAGTCGCGAGGCGATGCCAGAAACCCTCGCCGGGCGCGGGCCGGGGCGCCCGCAGGAACCAGCCGAGCTGGCCGCTATCGATGCGGGTGCCGATCAACAACAGGATCATCGGCAGCACGGTCAGTGACACCGATGCCGCGATCACCGCGACCGCAAGGCCTGCGTACCCCATCGAACGCACCGCGAGCAGCGGGAAGAACAGCAGCCCGGACAGTGCGACACCGACCGTGACGG
This sequence comes from Nocardia sp. CWNU-33, assembly GCF_046764895.1. Lineage (NCBI taxonomy): Bacteria > Bacillati > Actinomycetota > Actinomycetes > Mycobacteriales > Nocardiaceae > Nocardia > Nocardia sp. CWNU-33. The sequence goes on from NZ_JBKOQN010000019.1 coordinate 38,338, forward strand.
CGGAGAAGGCAACTGTCCGACCTGCCGAACGCATGGTCGCGCGCACCGCCGCGGCCGGCTGCGCACCAATGGCGAGTTCGTCACGGAAGCGGTTGATGATCAGCAGGCTGTAGTCGATCGCCAAGCCGAGTCCGAGCAGAGTCGCGACATTGGTCGCGGTCGCGGCCAGATCGGTGCACAGGGTGATCAACCACAGCGCGCCCATGGTGATCATGACGGTAACTAGGGCGACGACCAGCGGCAGACTGGCCGCAACCAGGCCGCCGAACACGAACAACAGCGCGAGCAGGGTGACCGGAAAGGCGATGGATTCGCCGAGCACCGCGTCCTGCTCGCTCTGTTGCACGGTCTCGTGCAACAGCATTGCGTAGCCACCGACCCGAACATCGAGCACGCCATGCCTACCGCCGTACTTGTCGGCGAGACCGCCGACTTTTCTGTCGACGTCCGCTTCGTCGCCCAGAATGCTGGCGACGATCAGCCCTTTGGCACCATCGGTGCTGGCGAGCGCGGGCGGCTGGCCGTCGGTCCAATACGACGCGACACCCGAGACATCGGACTCGTTCTTCAGCCGCTGCGCCAACTCGGCTGCTGCGGTGGCCGATTCCGGGTCGTCGACCGACTTCCGGGTCTGCACCAGCAGCACGAAGTTCGGCGCAGCCTGGCCGAATTCTTCGCGCAAAATCTCGGTGGCGCGCGCGGATTCGGCGTCGGGATCGGAGTATCCGCCGCCTTGCACCCGATCGAACAGCGTCGAGCTGAGCATGCCCATCGCCAGCGCAAACACCGCGAATACGGCCAGGACCTGCCGGCTGCGCCGCCTGGTCAGTTCGAACACTGCCTTACCCCTAACTCCTTATGCCGCAGCGCGTCCTGTGACGCGGCAACAGCTCGCCCGGCTTTCGCCACCAATCTGGCGTTCCCGCATCGGGCAACAGCCCAGGGTGAACCAGCGCGCCGATCACCGTTGACCACCGCGCAACCGGGTATCGGGCGCTGGCGTCGGCGCTCGGAGATCGTAACAACCGGACCGGCAAATCCGGTGAGCGAGAACACAATTCCCGCAACTGCCGAGCAATGCGTGCGAGCATCACTTCGACACTCGCGGAAAGTAGCTACCACCTGGGGATTTCACTCGACCGAGTGCGGATGGAGACCGACGTGCCCACCGCCGTCCGGGACCCGAATATGAAATGGATCACCGTCCGGTCGGCGAATGGCCACCAGAGATCTTCGGTGTCACACGCCCCCACTAAGCTCGGCCCGACGAAAGGACGCGCGCGACCGATGCCCGGATTCGAATCCACCTCACACTGGCAACTACATCGCACGACAGGCGTGGCATGACCGCAGACATCATCGTGTGCGGCCTCGGCCCCGCAGGTCGCGCGTTGGCGCATCGCAGTCTCGCCCATGGCCTTTCGGTCACCGCCATCGATCCGTTCCCGGACCGGCTCTGGTCGGCGACCTACGCCGCCTGGGAAGACGAGCTGCCCGCGTGGCTGGACCCGGCAGCTGTCGGCGCGACGGTCGATGAGCCGACAGCGTGGGGCACGCTGGGCCACCGCATAGCGCGACGCTATGCCGTTCTCGACACACCTCGACTACAGGACTCCCTCGAGTTGGCCGGCGCGGACGTGATCGCCGACCGAGTCGTCGGCCTCGAGCGTCACTCGGTGTCGTTGGCGTCGGGGACGGTGCTGAACGGCGCCCGGGTCATCGACGCCCGCGGCATCGCCCGCTCCGCCGCCTTGGCCGAACAGACCGCATACGGGGTGGTCGTCGCCGACGGCCGCGTCGACCCGCTGTTCATGGATTGGCGCCCGGACAACGGCGCACATCCGGAGGCGCCGCCGTCCTTCCTGTACGCGGTGCCCCTCGGCGGCGGTGCGATGCTGCTCGAGGAGACCTGCCTCGCCGGACGGCCTGCACTCGACGGCGCGGTATTGCGCGATCGCCTCGAGCACCGATTACGCTCCCGCGGCATCGAACTCACCGGAAACGAACCGGTGGAGCGGGTGCGTTTCCCGATTGAGGGCGGCCGGCCGGGGGCGCGAAGGTTCGGCGCCGCAGGCGGTTTCACCCATCCTGCCACCGGATACAGCGTCGCGGCCGCGCTCACCGCCGCCGACGCGGTAGCGGCAGGAGACTCGCCGTGGTCCGCCGCGGAACGGGCGGTCCACCTGCTGCGGGCGGCCGGCCTGCGTGCTCTGCTCGCCTTGCCGCCTGCCGAGATTCCGGTCTTCTTCGATGTCTTCTTCTCGCTGCCGCCCGAGTTGCAGCGGGCGTATTTGTCCGGGCGAACCGATCTCGGCGGCACGCTCGGTGCCATGCGGACGCTGTTCGCCGGATTACCCCCCGGAATGCGGCGCCGAATCGCCGCGGCGACACTGCGGATTCCGGTTCGCTCGCGTATTCGAATTCGTTCCGCCATCATGGGAGCATGAGGGCGATCTGGAAGGGCTCGATCGCATTCGGGCTGGTAAACGTCCCGGTCAAGGTCTACACCGCCACCGAGGACCACGACATACGGTTTCATCAGGTGCACGCCAAGGACGGCGGGCGAATCAAATATGACCGGGTGTGCACGGTCTGCGGAAAGTCCGTGCAATACGCCGATATCGACAAAGCCTACGAATCGCCCGAGGGCGACAAGATCATTCTCACCGACGAGGACTTCGCAAAACTCCCCGCGGCCGAAAAACACGAGATCCCGGTCCTGCAATTCGTGCCGTCGGAGCAGATCGACCCGATCTTGTTCGACAAGAGCTACTACCTCGAGCCCGACTCGAATACGCCGAAGGCTTATGTACTGCTCGCGACAACGCTGGAGCGCATCGACCGTACCGCGCTCGTGCACTTCACGCTGCGGCAGAAGACCAGACTTGCGGCGTTGCGGGTGCGCGAGGGGATGCTGGTGCTGCAGACGCTGCTGTGGCCCGACGAGGTCCGAGCGGCCGAATTCGAGTCGCTCGACGGCGTCGCCGAGCCCAAACCACAAGAGATCAAGATGGCCGAGACGCTCGTCGAGACCATGTCCGACGATTTCGATCCCGGCCAATACACCGACGAGTATCAGATCGAACTCCAGCGGGTGCTCGACGATGCCATCGCCAGCGGCACCGGCAAGGTGGCCGGCCGGCCCGAGTCGGTCCCCGCCGAGATGGATGCCGAGGTGGTCGACCTGGTCGCCGCATTGCAACGCAGCCTGGAAGCCAGCGGCCGCCGCGCCACGTCCGGCCATGGCAGCAGCGAGAGCGCCGGCAAGAAGGCCGCCCCTGCGAAGAAGGCGGCAGCAAAGAAGGCCGCCGACAAACCGGCGAAGAAGCCCGCGAAGAAGGCGGCTGCCCGCAAGGGGGCGTGAGTCGCTCGCACCGAGCGGACAGCCGCAACGGTCACTCTGTTCGTCCGGCCCAATCCCGCCGAGCCCGAACCCGAGGATGCGCTGCCCGCGGTGGCACCGGGCACCAAGCGTGCCCTGATCCGTCGCAGCCGCCTCGCAGGTGAAGGTCGGGGCGCTCGCTGAACGCACCCCGACCCGGTCTGCTCAGAACATCCCGTGCGGGATCTCGGCGGCATCGGGCACCAGCTGCACGACGTCCCAGTGCTCGACTATGCGTCCGTCGACCAGCCGCCAGACATCGACCACGGCGAGGCCGCGCTCGTCGCCGGGCGGAATCATGTGGTAGTGCACGACCGCGAAGTCGGCATCGGTAATCACGCGTTTGATCTCCAACCGCCCGGCGGCGACCGGAGAGTTCGCGATGAATTCGATGAAGGCGTCGCGGCTGGAGGGATTGCCGGGACTGTGCTCGATGAAATTCTCGTGCAGCAGGTCGCGCAGGACCTCGATGTTGCCCCTCGCGAACTCGGCAAGGCCGTGCAGCACGAGTTGTTTGTTGTCGGCGGGCAGGGTGTTCTGTGTCATGGCGGTAACCGTCGCAGCGGTGCCGTGCGCGTGTCGATTACCAGGGATGTAATGGCGGCCGTCCGGTCGCGCGGTGATACTTGCCGCATGGATGAGGATCGCCGGGTCGGTGCGCTGCTGCGAGAGTGGCGCACCCGACGCAAGCTGACTCAGCTCGAGCTGTCGATCCGGTCCGGGATCTCCGCCCGGCACATCAGTTTCGTCGAAACCGGACGGACGATCCCCAGCCACGCAATGATCGAGCGATTCACCGAGCATTTGAATATTCCACTGCGCGAACGCAATAGGCTGCTGATTGCGGCCGGGCACGCGCCTACCTATCGACAGCGTCCGCTGGATGGTCCGGACCTCGCAGAGGCCGAGGCCGCGGTGCGGCGCGTCATGGCCGCGCAAGAGCCCTACCCGGCACTGGCTCTCGATCGCCACTGGAATCTCCTGTTCGCCAATACGGCCGCCGAGATCTTCTTTCACACTGTGCGTGGGGCGCTACTGGAGCCACCGATCAATATGATGCGACTCGGTTTGCACCCCGACGGATTCGCACCCCGGGTGCGCAATCTCGCCCAGGTTCGCGGCTTCCTGCTGCCGCGTCTCGCGCGCCAGGCCGCACATACCGGCGATCCCGAACTCGCGGCGTTGCACGAGGAGTTGAGCCACTACGCCACCGACACCGATCCGGTGCGCATCGACTCGGCCGACGTCGCGCTGACCATCCAGCTGAGCAACCGCGGCATGGATCTCTCGCTGTTCAGCACCATCACGACCTTCGGCGCGGCCTTCGACGTCACGTTCGACGAGATCACCGTCGAGTCCTTCTTTCCCGCCGATGCCGCAACCGCGGACTATCTGCACGCGCTCGCACGCGATACCTCGGATCGTGCTGCCGCGTTAGCGGATCCGTCGGGCTCGAGCCGCTGATCAGATCGTCTCCGCCGCGCGCGCCCTGCCTTCCTCGAAGAATATGAGCAGGTCCGCCTCGGCGTTCACTTCCTCGCGCGGGAGCAGCGCACCGAACGGCGCGTTCCAGAATGCGCCGCTGCGCGGCGTCCACGGCCCGACATAGGCGTAGGGACCGGGATGGGCATCGTCGCCGGGCGACACACCGTAGTTGACCTCGTTCAGGGTGCTGGACAGATCGAAATGCTCCGGCCACAGCACCGCGGTGGCATCGGGCGCCAAGCAGCGCAGCGCGGAATTGCCTAGGGCGAACCAGTCGGCGATCACCGCGGCCGCCGCCGTGTCGACCATGATCGGGTCATCGGGGTCGACGCCGGTGGTGTCTTTGTACACGCCCTCGGGCACCTCCGGTTGAAAGCCCGCTTTCGCGGCGACCTCGCGATATGTGCTGTCCAGCGGGATGCGACCCGCGGTGGTGACCAACTCGGTGCCCACCACCGAGACCGGCCATCGCACACCGCCGAAACCGCCGAGCACCGACCGCAAACGAATGGTTCCGAACATCCGATATTGCGGGCCCGCGATCAACAACTCCCCCGCGGCATGCAACGCCAGCCGGGTCTCCCGGTACTTTGCCTCGTCCACCCAACGAATCATTGCCGGTCAGCAGATCGCCCGCAGGTGTTTCGGCACCGAAATCGTCCGAGCGCCGAGTACGTAACTGTTCAGCGGTGCGCCAACCGGCCGAATACAGCGCTCGAACAGGCGAACCCGATCACGGCGAGACCGACACACCAGAACACGGCGACCGTGGCATCGTGCCCGGTGTCGGTGGAATCGAGCAGCCCGCGCACCGTGTCCACGACGGGCGTGGCCGGTTGATACTCGGCGAACCCGCGCAGCCACCCGGGCATGGTGGAGGTCTGCACGAAAGCGCTGCTGATGTAGGGGATGAACATGATCGCGTAGGTGAGCCCACCGGCGGCCTCGGGGTTCTTCGCGAGCAGGCCCAGCGCAACCGCGACCCACGAGATCGCCAGAACGAAAAGCGTGATCAGCGCGAACGCCGACAACCAGCCGATGACGCCGGTGTGGGGTCGGTACCCGAGAACGAGCGCAACGGCGACCGCGATCGCGATGGCAGCCAGATTGCGGACGACGCCTTCGGCGACGTGTCCGGCCAGCACGGCCTGCTTGAACATCGGCAGGGTACGGAACCGATCGATGCTGCCCCTCGTCATATCGGTCGACACACTGGTGGCGGTGATCGACGAGCCGAAACCCGTGCATAGCAACATGATTCCTGGCACCACATAGTCCAGGTAGGGCCCGCCGACGTCGATCGCCCCACCGAAAACGTAGGTGAACAGCATCATGACCAGGACCGGCATGAGCAGTGAGATGATCAAGGTGTCGCGACTGCGCAGGGTATGTCGCGCGCAGCGCCGGAACATGACGGCCGTGTCGGTGACAACGTGCGTTATCACCGGGCGGTGGCCTCGACAATGTCGGCGGTGCGGGCGCTGGCGTCGTCGGTACTCAGCGTCTTAGCGAATTCCGTTGCGCGAGTTCTACATTCTTTGTCGAGTATGGACGTGACGCCATGCTCGAGGCGAGCCGTGGTGAGCTTCGTGAACTTCAGGTGCGCGCCGACGCCGAGTCGCTCGACCTGCCCGCCCCACATGGGCTGCTCGAACGACACCGAGCACACCAGCGTCGGCAGTCCGGCGCGCAGGCTCTCGAACAGCGTCCCGATACCGCCGTGATGCACGGCGGCGGCGCAATGCGGAAAGACGATGTCGTACGCGAACGGCCCGACGACCTTCACATTCGGACCGGCTTGCGCGGCAGCGACATCCAGATCGCTCCAGCCCGCGCCCACCAGCGCGCGCACACCCAGCCGAGCCGACACCTCGGTAGCCATGGCCAACACGACTGCGGTGTCCCGGATCGGCATGCTGCCGAAGCCGAAGAACACCGGCGGGTCCCCCTCCTTGATCCAGGACAGAATGCCGGCGTGGTCACCGTCGAGGTCGCCGACCGCCGCACGGGCGGCATGGTCGAGGGTCAGAAAACCAGTGAACGGCCTACGCGCGTCCCATTGTTCGGGCAGCCCGGGAACCAACGCTCGATCGTAGATCTGCACTTCCGGAACATGCTTGCGGGCCAGCACCGCGGCGGTGCTCGCCATCGACTTCGGCAGGCCCAGTGTCGCCCGCAGATCGTTGAGGTAGCGCATGAACACCACGCGGCGCAGATTCTCCGCAAACGCCCAGGTTACGCGGTTGACCGGCGCGGGAGGACGCCACTGCGGCGGTAGCGCGCCGGGAAATGGATAGGCGCCATTGGCACGGCAGGGGAAATAGTGCAGGCTGACCAGCGGCACGCCCATTGCTTCGGCGACCGAACTCGCCCGGTCCTCGGTGACGGTGCTGGCGACGATCAGGTCGGCGCCCGCGCATACGTCGATGACCTCACGGTTCATCTGCTCGGCGTAGCCCGCCATCTGTCGCGCGACCAGTTGCATCAGGCGCAGGGTGTTGCCCGCTGCCAACGCCTGCTGCCCGGCGTCGGAGCTGTAGAGCTGCTGCACATCCGGCCCGCACGAGCGCGCGGCGAGTCCCGTACCGCTGACGAAATCGACCAGGTTGGGTGGCGCGCCGAGCAGCACGTCGTGTCCGCGCCGCTGCAACTCGAGTCCCAGTGCCACGACCGGCTGAACGTCACCTCGGGTTCCGGTGAGCGGAATCGCTATTCTCACGGTGCTTCTTTCGATGCTGTTGTGGTCCTGTCGGCACTGTGCTCCTATCGAGGTTCGCCGGGTAGTCGACAGAATTGTGGGCTCTCGGCGAACGTCGCGCGTCGGTACAGTGCCCATTGTGCACATCGCTATGTTCATGGATTACCACCCGGCCACGCTCGGTGGTGTCCAGACTGCGGTCGGCTCGCTGTGTCGCGGGCTCGAGCGTGCGGGCCACCACGTAACTCTCTTCGTCGCGCCGCTGTCGGGCAAAACCACTGATTCCCGGCCGAACGTGGTCGAGCTCGAGGCGGTCGCCGGGCTCGAGGCGAACGGCTTCCCGGTGGTGCTGCCGACCAAGCGCAATGCCGAGTTGATCGACGCCGCTTTCGCCGCACACGGCCCGATAGACGTCGTACACACGCACACCACCTACGGTGTCGCCATTTCCGGGATGAAAGCGGCACGGCGACACCGGCTTCCGCTGGTGCACACCGCCCAGAGCCGGGACGACGCCTTCATCGAACACACCTCGCCCGCGCCCTATGCGGCAGCATTGGCGATGCGCGCGTTGCACGGCCGGTTCGTGCCGCACCGCCATCACATGCCACACGGGTCCGAGAGCCGCGCCGCGCGCCATGCCTGGTGGACGATCGTCGGCCAGGCTCAGGCCGCCGACCGGGTGATCGCGCCGACGCAGCATTTCGCCGACCTGATGGTCGCGCACGGGCTGACCCGCCCGATTCAGGTGGTGTCCAACGGCGTCGACGATGCCCTGCTGGAAAACCACAGCAGCGTGGTTTCCGGACAGTCGGCCGACGGGCCGCTGCGGCTGGTGTGGAGTGGCCGACTTTCCACCGAGAAGCGCCTGCTCGACGCTATCGACGCGGTGCGGCGCACCGACAACTGCACCCTCGATATCTATGGCGAAGGCGATTTGCGCGACGCCGCGACCGCGGCGATCGTCGAGCACCGTCTCGACGATCGAATCCGATTGCACGGCAGAGTCACTCAGGCTGAATCCCTCGACGCCATGTCCGGTGGCGATGCGCTGCTTTTCCCCTCCTACGGCTTCGACACACAGGGCATGGTCCTGCTCGAGGCCGTGGCGGTGGGGCTTCCGATCATCTACTGCGATCCCGATCTCGACGAGTCGGTGCCGACCGGTGGCGGTGTCCGCACGGCGGATGCTTCGGCCGCGGGGATCGCCGCGACCATTGCCGAGCTGGCCGCCGATCGCGATGCGCTCACCGAAATGTGCACCGTGCTCGGCAAATACAGCGACTCGGTGCTGCAGTCACAGCACACGGGCGCCGTGCTGGACATCTATCGACAGGCCGGCGAGACGTCCGCGCTCAGCCCCGAACCGGTGATGCCGCACTCTCTTTCGGAAGTGCCCACCGCGCCGGGGCACCTGCCGCTGGTAGGTCATAGTCTGCGGGCGCTGCGCGACGCCCCCGCCTTTGTGACGTCGCTGTCCGGCCTCGGTCCGGTCGTGCGGATATTTTTCGGCAAGCAGACCGGATACCTCCTCACCACCCCGGATCTGGTTCGCGAGGCGGGCATCGGCGACGCGGAGCTCAATCGTGAAGACCTGCGTGAGGCAATCGAGGACATCGCAGGTGGATCGGTCAACGTCCTGCGCGGCGACGAACACAAGCTGCGGCGCAGGATGATCGCGCCCGCATTGCGCCAGAGCCGCCTCGCCGAGTACACGAGGTCGGCGGCCGATATCGCCGAAAGCTGGTCGGCGGGACTGCCATCGGGTGCACGCGTGAATCTGATGGACGAGGCCCACGGCCTGATTCTCGACACGGTCTCCTCGACGCTGTTCACCGCCGAGTTCAGCGACGACGCGCGCCGCGAGATTCGGGACAATGTGCCGTGGCTGCTCGGCCAGGTCATCCTGCGGACCGCATTGCCGCCGCAGGTGCGCCGGCTGCGCGTGATCGCGAACTGGCGGTGGCGCACGAAGGCGCGCCACCTGCGTGGCGCCATCGGGGAGGTGGTGTCGGAATATCGCCGCCGCGACGAGGATTTCAACGACGTGGTCTCCGCGCTCATCCGGCACACCGACAGCGAGACCGGAGCAACGCTGTCCGACGAGCACATCATCGATGAAGCGATCCTGATGCTGGCAGGTGGCGTCGGGTCGATGGCCTCACTGACCGGCTGGCTGTGGCACGAGGTCATGCGCCGACCACACATCGCCGAACAACTCTATGCCGAACTCGATGCCGTCGTCGGAACCGGCCCTGTTCGACCGGAGCATCTCGCCGCGCTCCCCTATCTGAAACAGGTTGTGACGGAGACACTTCGCTTCTGGGGCCCGTGGATCAGCGCGGGCACCGCCGATGGCGACGTCACCATCGGCGGGCTCACCATTCCGGACGGCGCGGCAATCATGTTCAGCCCCTATATGGTTCAGCACGACAAGCGCTATTACGCCAACCCGGAGGCTTTCGACCCGGCGCGCTGGTCACCGGAGCGCGCCGACGCCATCGACAAGAAGGCCAACCTGTCCTTCGGCGTCGGCCGCCGCCGCTGCCTCGGCGACCACTTCGCCCTGCTCGAGATCACCCTGGCCTCGGCAGCGCTGCTCGCACGCTGGCGGCCGACGCCTGATCCGAACTACGTCGTGCGGGCCTCCAACCGAGACTTCGTCCTGTCGCCCTCGGCGCTGCCGGTCACGCTGAACCCGCGGTAGCAGGCGGAAGCACAACGTGTTCGAACGCACGCCAACCTAGGCCAGGCCCAACTCCCGCAGTTCCGAGCAGACCGCGAGGAAGCGTTCGTTCTCGGCCGTCGAACCGATGGTCACGCGCAAGTGGTGCTGGGTACCAACCTCTCGGATCAGCACCCCACGGTCGAGGTAGTTCTGCCACGCCTTGGACGGATCAGCAAACCTGCCGAAGAGTAGGAAATTCGCTTCACTGTCATAGACTTCGAATCCCAGGGTGCGCAGCGCGGCACAGACTCGGCCTCGCTCCGCGATCGTGGTTGCGACACGAGCGAGGATGGTGTCGGAATGGCGCAATACCGCTCGTGCAGCGGCCTGGGTGATCGCCGAGAGGTGGTACGGCAATCGAACCAGCGATATCGTCTCGACCACTGCGGGCGCGGCAATGAGATATCCGAGCCGACCGCCGGCGAAACCGAACGCCTTGCTCAATGTCCTGGTCACCACCAGCTTCGTGGGGAATCGCTCGATGAGCCTGATCGCACTCGGTGTCGCGGAGAATTCGCCGTACGCCTCGTCCACCACAACGATTCCGGGTGCGGCGTTCAGGATTCGTTCCAGCTCGCCGATTTCGGTGCTGTGGCCGCTGGGACTGTGCGGATTGGTCACGAACACGAGATCGGGCCGCTGGTCGGTGATCGCGGCCACGATGTCGTCGACATCGAGGGCGAAATCGGGCGCGCTGGGAACTGAAATCCACTCGGTGTCAATGCATTCGGCGAGGATGCGATACATCGAATACGCCGGCGTGCAGCCGAGCGCACGCTGACCTGCGCCACCGAACAATGCCATGAGCTGCTGCAGAATCTCGCTGGAGCCGTTGGCCACCCAGACATTGGCGGGGGCCACCGCGCATCCGATACTCCTGGTCAGGTAGTCGGCCAGCTCGGTGCGCAGTGCGAGTGCATGCGGGTCAGGGTAACGGTGTGATGTGGTGGCCGCGGCCCGCACCGCCTCCGCGATGTCGGATACCAACTCCGGCGTCGGCGGATACGGCATCTCGTTCGTATTCAGCCGCACCGGAACAACCGGTTGCGGTGCGGCATAGGATGTCAGGCGACGCAGGCTCTGACGTAGCGGTAGCTCAGCGGGTAGCGCCCCGGCTCCGAGCGGCGTCACGGTAGAGCCCTCAGCAGGCTCTCGGTCGCCAACCGTTATCAGTGTCATGCAAAGCCCCTTCGAAACAAACCATGCGTCCCGTTACGCACATCACATGATCGCCGAAGCGTTGCTGCCCGCCTCACCGATGATGGGAACCGATGCGACCGCGGGCCGACGCGACGACGGACGTGAAAACGATCAGCGCCGCCGGAACCCTGGTCGAGGCCGAAGGAAGGCGCACCGACGGGTCGGCAAAGCCCCCAAGACCGACAACAGCCAGCGGCTGATTTGCTGCCACCACACACAATCGAGACCGGTCGCGAAGCCATCGAGCACCTGCAGACCTCAGGGCGGCCGAATCCGGCTCACACCGTCACCGCTTACCTGTGGCAGGGGGTGTCGAACGTTGCCTTGTCGGTGTAGGTGACGTTGGGTAGGTATGAGATCCTCTGCGCCCCAGAACATCCGCTCTTGCCGCTGGGCGCGCGTCCTTCCCGGTGACAGATACAACTCGCATGTGACAACGACGACCTGCCGTCGAGCTCGCGTTCCCCTGCGGTCAGCATCGACACACTCCGATATAATCGAACACACGTTCGAGTTGGAGGGAGTCGGGTATGCGGGCGCTTCGCCCAGCCGAGATCGCCGGGCTGCTGGCCAACGACATCGTCGCGCACCTGGCCACGGTCGATGCGTCGGGATATCCACACGTCACGCCGATCTGGTTCCTCTGGGACGACGGCGCCTTCCGTCTCACCAGCTATGCGGGGCGGCCACACCTGCGCAGGATCCGTTCGAACCCACGCGTCGGCCTGGTCATCGATCGGGAAGCCGGGTTGCGGGCCGATGGTCAACGCCCCAATCGGCAAGTCCGCATCCTCGGTGACGCCGAACTGGCCACCGACCGGGACGGCATCTGGACCGCGCGCATCCGTGAGAAGTACCTCGACAGCGCGAGCGCTTCCGGGATGGCCGAACAAGACCTCGCCTGCGACCGGATACTGATCACGGTTAGACCGAACCTGTTCATCGCTGTCGCAAGCACCTGACGATCCGCAAACCGCGCGTGGGCGACACCGCACGCGAGGGGACACCGCCGGAAAGGAAGTGTTGCGATGCCCACCATCGTTCCCCGGCGGTCCGAGGGGATCCCCTGCCCCGCACCGCAGTTCCCGGACTGCGTTAAGGTTCGCTCAGTCACTGTCCGCAACGTTCTGGAGTCCCGAGTGAGCGACGACCTTGCGATCGAGATGCGCGACGATCGTGTGGCAGTGGTGGAATTCTCGCGGCCACCCTACAACTACTTCGACACCGGCCTGATCCGGTCCCTGGCCGATGCGTATGCCGCGCTGGACGCAAACCCCGACTGCCGAGCAATTGTCTTGTGCTCCACCGGAAAACACTTCTGCGCGGGAGCCGACTTCGCCGGGCCGGGGATCGGCGATCCACGCGAGCTGTATGCGGAGGCCGCGCGGCTGTTCGAGGTCGGCACCCCGACCGTAGCGACCGTGCACGGCGCAGCGATCGGAGGCGGGCTCGGACTGGCACTGTCAGCCGACTTCCGGGTCGCCACCCGTGAGACGCGATTCATCGCCAACTTCGCCAGGCTCGGCATCCACCACGGGTTCGGACTTACCGTCACGCTGCCCGCGGTCATCGGCGCACAGAAGTCTCTCGACCTGCTGACCACCGGTCGGGCCGTCGACGGGGCCGAAGCCGAAACCATCGGCCTGTGTGATCGACTGACCACCGCGAGCACACTCCGCGACGAGGCCATCGCACTGGCCGCGCAACTCGCGGCCAACGCGCCGCTCGCAGTGCGCTCGATCCGCACCACATTGCGCGGTGATCTGGCCGAAAAGGTCCGTGCCGCAACCGATCACGAGGCCAAACAGCAGGCGGAACTGATGCACAGCGCCGACTTCGCGGAAGGCGTCCGCGCGGTCGTCGAACGCCGCGCGCCGAAGTTCACCGCCTCCTGAGGACTGACCTTCGTCACCAGGCGCATTCAGCGAATTCACGCCGGAGATGGCTGCCGAGGTGTTGTCGAGTTCAGGTGGAAGTCAGCTGTGCTGGTTCTGCAATTCCCCTACCAATCCGAAACGTTCGGCGAATTCCGACATCTTGTCCAGCTGTTGACCGGGATCGCCCGGCTGGAGTCCGACGACGATTCGGGTCACGCCGCGCGCGGCCGAAGCCTCGACCTGTTCGGCAGTCATGTCGATAGTCCCCCAACGGGTGTACTCGAGCGCCGCGGGATCGCGGCCTGCCTCCACAGCCGACGCCTTGGCCAGATCCCACTGAATGTCACGTTCGGGCTCGGGCAGCATCCCACCGGCGAAATAGCCGTCACCGCGCCGACCGGTCCGACGCGCCGCCGCTCTACTGCTGCCACCGATATGGATCGGAAGCTCGCTCGCCCCTTGCGGTTTCGGGAAGCTGCACAGATTGTCGAAGTCGAAGAACTCACCGTGATAGCCGACCCCCTCCGGCCCGCCCGACCACAGCAGGCGCATGACGTCGATCGCTTCGTCGGCGCGTCTGCCCCGGGTGGCGAAGTCCACGCCCGTCGCTTGCGCCTCGCCCGGCAGGAAACCGAGCCCGACGGTGAGCAGCTGCATACGCCCGCCGGACAGTACATCGATCGTCGCGAGCCGCTTGGCCAGAATCACCGGATGCCGGTACGGCAGCAGCAGTACACCGGTACCCAGCAGAATCCTCCGGGTAGAAGCGGCGACGAAGCTCAGACTGTCGAGCGGGTCGAAATACGGCAGCGTCGAAGGCAGCTCATTTCCCCCGTATAACGCACCGGGATACAGCGCGATGTGATCCGGCAGATACAGGCCCTCGAAACCGCTGTCCTCGGCATGCACAGCAAACGCGGTGAGCCGGTCGGGGTCGGTGCCGTTGAACGGCGTGCTGTAGCTGATCGCGAACTTCATGGGCATTCCTCGGATGATCGATGCGGACGAAGCACGGCCCTTCCGTGCGGCCGGCGATCGCAACGCTAAACGTTGCCGCCGAGGTCAAGGCAACCTCGGACGAGCAGGCCAGACGTTTGTCGCCCGCATCGAACGGATCCTTTTTCGCCTCCGGGTACGAGCCCGCGCATCCGGAGCGATGTGGCGCCGTGCGGCTTTACGCGATCGTGACCCCAATGACCGAACGCGGCATGCATCCGGCGACAAGCTGGATGTATGCCGCTCGGCCAGGAAAGGACACGCACATGATGGAGTTCGATGTTCCCGTCATCGACATCTCGTCCTACGTCGACCTGGCAAGCGATGCCGAGCGGGCCACGGTCGCTCGCCAGGTGGATGCGGCCGCGGGCACGGTCGGGTTCATGCAGATTCGCGGGCACGGCATCGCGCGGTCGGTCCTCGACGACTTCGCCGCCACGCTCGACGACTTCTTCGCCCTCGATCCGGCGATCAAACAGCGGTACCGGACCGCCGTCGAATTCAACCGCGGTTACACACCGCCGAAAAGCGAGAACCTGAGCTCGAGTCTCGGGGTGGCCTCGGCGACTCGGATGAACGATTACTTCGAAGCGTTCAACGTCGGCACCACCACGGCCGACTACCCGGACCTGGACCTGCCCGCGGCGGCAGGCTATGCCGACAACGTCTGGCCCGCCGAGCTGTCCACATTCCGACAGCGGGTCCAGGCGTACTTCGCCGAGGCCGCGCGCGTCGTGCGTACTCTCACCACCATCTTCGCCGACGCCCTCGACCTGCCCGCCGGATATTTCGACCACTTCACCGATCACTCGCTGGACGTGCTGCGGATGAACAACTACGCCCTGCCTCTGGGCACCGTCGATCTCGACGGCGAACTCAAGGGCATGGGCGAGCACACCGATTACGGCATCGTCACCGTGCTGTGGGCCGACCAAGTCCCCGGCCTGCAGGTACTCGGTGCGGACAGACGCTGGCACGACGTGCAGCCCGCCGACGACGCACTGCTGGTCAACCTCGGCGACTTGATGACGCGCTGGACCAACGAACGGTGGCTGTCCACTCTGCACCGGGTGATGCCGCCGATCGTCGACGGCACTATCGAACGCCGCCGCAGCGCCGCGTTCTTCCACGACGGCAATTTCGACGCGATGATCGAGACGCTGCCTTCGTGCATCGGTGCAGGCAGCAAGTACGCGCCGATCACGGTCTCCGAGCACGTGCAGGCGAAGCTGGCCGGTTCGCGTGCGCTGCAACCGAATACGAACGCACAGCGCGAGGCCGCCAGACTGCTGTCCGCGCTGGACAGATGAGATCCTACTTGCGGAATTTCGCCTCGAGTTCCCGCAATGTGGCCTGCAGGTCCGCGGGATCGTTGGTCTTGAACACACCCTGGTAGCCGGTCTCGGCGCGCACGGCCGCCTCGACCTCGGGGTCGTGGTACAGCTTCGCGAGGGCCACCAATTTCGGGTTGTCCTTGTCCGCGGCGCGGGCGGCGAAGATATTGATGTACTGCTTCAGCTCCGGCCGCTCGGGGTCATCGGTGAAGATCACTTCTTTGGTGGTCAGACCGGCGGGGCGCGCGAAGGTGTCATCGACGAATGCCGCGTCCGAACTGTCGAGCGAAGGCGCGGTCAGTGTGGGATCGATGGTGGTCAGGCGCACCTTGGAGGCGGCGGTGTCGACATCCTCGATCTTGGAGTCCCAGCTCGCGCCGCCATGGAGCACGATCAGGCCCGCCGCAGACAGCGCCAGCAGCGGCCGCACCTGGTTGGCCGGATTGTTGCTGAGCGTGATCTGGCCGCCCTTCGGAATGTCGTTGACCGACTTGTGCTTCCGCGAGTAGAGGGTGAGCGGGAAGATCTCGGTGGCGCCGATCGGCACCAGGGTGTCGTTGTTGCGGACGTTGTAATTGGCCAGATACCGCACATGCTGGAACTTGTTGAGATCCACCCGCTGCTGCGACAGCGCGGGGTTCGGCTGGTTGTAATCGGTGAAGTTGACGTACTCGACCGTGATGCCCTGTTCAGCGGCCTTCTTCTGATAGACCTGCCAGTGCGGCAGCGCGATGTCGTTCACACCGACACGAACCACGTCCGGACTGCGCTCGTCACCACATGCGACCGCACCGGCGGCAAGGGCGAACAGGATCGGGATCATCGCAACACGGCGCAGCACTCGCATTGCTCGCAAACTAGACGCCAACCGGAGGAGTTCGCGAGAGTTTTGCTCAGCACAATTCAAACCGTTGCCGCGCCCCGCGAGACACCGCTTGGATTACCGGGTTCAGAAAGCGCTCGATCGGGCACGGGTCCGTCGGGTGGATGTTGCGACAAGCATTCGGGAGCACGAGTGAAATTCCATCGGGTACTGGCGATCCCGGTCCTGGTTGCCACCGCGGCCCTCGCCCTTACGGCGTGCGGCTCCGACGACAAGGCCGCCTCCGACACGGTAGTGCGCATCGGCACCACCGACAAGGACAAGGCCTGGGACGTCTTCGAGCAGAAGGCGAAGGAGCAGGGCATCACCTTGAAGATCACCAACTTCTCGGACTACAAGCAGCCGAACCTCGCGCTGTCGCAAAAGCAGATCGATGTGAATCTGTTCCAGCACCTGCAGTTCCTCGGCGCCTACAACGTCGCGAACAATGCGGATCTGACCCCGATCGGCTCCACCTATATCGTGCCGCTCGGCCTGTATTCCAAGAAGCACAAGACCGTCGCCGACCTGCCGCAGGGCGCCGAGATCGCGATCCCCAACGACCCGACCAATCAGGCGCGAGCGCTGTTCGTGCTGCAGGCCGCGGGTCTACTGAAGTTGTCGTCGGACACCAAGGCGCCCTCGCCCGCCGATATCGACAAGGGCGCGTCCAAGGTCAAGGTGACCCCGGTCGACGCGGCGCAGACGGCGCTGTCGCTGGCCTCGGTCGACGGATCGATCATCAACAACACCTTCTTGGACCGCTCCGGCATCGACCCCAATTCGGCTCTGTACAAGGACGATCCGAAGAATCCGTCCGCGGAGCCGTACATCAATGCGCTGGTGACAAGGGCCGAGGACAAGAACAACCCGAGGTACCAGAAGCTCGTCGAGCTCTGGCACTCCCCCGAGGTGCAGCAGGCCCATTCCGAGGTGACCAAGGGCACGGCGGTCGAGGTGCGGCGCAACGGTCCCGAGCTGGAGCAGATCCTGCAGCGGGTACAGCAGACCATCCGCGACGGCAAGTGAGCGAGCATCAGGTCCCCGCGGTCGAATTCCGTTCGGTCACCAAGGCTTTCGGCAAAGGCGCAGATCGGCATGTCGCGCTCGACAGCATCGATCTGCGGATCGAAAAGGGTGAGATCTTCGGCGTGATCGGCTATTCCGGGGCGGGCAAGAGCACGCTCGTACGGCTGATCAACGCACTGGAGAAGCCGACGAGCGGCACCGTCGAGGTCTCCGGCACTCCCATCACGGGGGTGCGGGAGGCCGAGGTGCGGCGGATCCGCCGGGACATCGGCATGGTGTTCCAGCAGTTCAACCTGTTCCGATCGCGCACGGCCGCAGGGAATATCGAGTACCCGCTGAAGGTGGCACGCTGGCCGCGGGCCCAGCGCAAGGCGCGCGTCGCCGAACTGCTCGAGTTCGTCGGCCTGTCCGAGAAGGCGCGCAGTTATCCCGATCAGCTCTCCGGTGGCCAGAAGCAGCGCGTCGGCATCGCGCGCGCTCTCGCCACCTCGCCGTCCTTGCTGCTCGCGGACGAATCGACCTCGGCGCTGGATCCGGAGACCACCCAGGAGGTGCTGCGGCTGCTGAAGCAGATCAATCGCGAGCTCGGCGTCACCATCATGGTCATCACCCACGAGATGGATGTCATCCGCGCGGTGGCCGACCGTGTCGGGGTCCTGGCCGAGGGTCGAATCGTGGAGCTGGCCCGCACTTTCGACGTCTTCGCCGACCCACAGGCGACGCCGACCCGGTCGTTCGTCGACACCGTGCTGCACAACCGGCCCAGCGACGAGGAGTTCCGCAGGCTCAGCGAGCTGCACGGCGGCAGGCTGGTCACCGTCGACATCGACGACAAGCGCGGTATCGGCGCGGCGCTGGCCGCGGCGACCAACGCACAAGTCCGGTTCGAGGTGGTCTACGGCGGGGTGAGCACGTTGCAGGACAAGACGTTCGGCAGCGTCACGCTGGCTTTGCACGGGCCCGGCGATGCGGTCGACAAAGTGGTCGACGAACTCGATCGCCGACCGGCCTGAAAGGAGCAAGCATGCATACCGATTGGGACAAACTGCGGCCGGTGCTGCAGGAAGCGATCGGCACCACCGTCTATCTGGTACTGCTCACCTTCGTGATCGGCGGACTGATCGGGCTGTTCCTCGGGACCGCCCTGTACACCACCCGCAAGGGCGGCCTGCTCGCGAACGCCCCGATCTACTTCCTGCTCAACGTGCTCGTGAATGTGGTACGGCCGATTCCGTTCATCATCCTGCTCGCGGCACTCGGGCCGGTAACCCTGGAGGTAGTCGGCACCACCATCGGCACCGAGGCTGCCGCCTTCGTCATGATCGTGGCCGCATCGTTCGGCATCGCGCGCATCGTGGAGCAGAATCTGGTCACTGTCGATCCCGGGGTCATCGAGGCGGCACGGGCCGTCGGCGCCGGACCGCTGCGGATCATTCTGACGCTGCTCATCCCGGAGGCACTCGGCCCGCTGGTGCTCGGCTACACCTTCGTGATCGTTGCGATCGTCGATATGTCGGCCATGGCGGGCACCGTCGGCGGCGGTGGTCTCGGCGACTTCGCGCTGGTCTACGGCTATCAGCGGTTCGACTGGCAGGTCACGCTGGTTGCGACGCTGATCATTATCGCGGGTGTTCAGGGCATCCAGTTCTTCGGCAATTTCCTGGCCAGGAAAGTATTGCGCCGCTGAAACATTGATACGCGCGATGGTCGACCGCGCGTATCAATGGGCTCGTCAGCGCGCGTTCGCTGTGCACTCCGAGGTGACGATCGCAGCGCGGCTCGGCGCCGCGCTGCCGAGGGCGGCCAGTAGCGGTGACGGGTCGGGACCGAGCTGCCCGACCGCGGCCTGCTCCGCCTCCACCCGCGAATACCCGAATGCCCAGGTGTAGTGGCCGTCGCGGACCGCGACGGCGCCGCAGCCATTGGCGAAGTGCACGATGACTCTGCACTTCGCGGCGCCGCATTCCGACAGCGCCCGCCGATCGGCGTCCTCGTAACTCCCATAGTTGACACCGGATCCGACGACCGCGCCGCGCGATGTGTTCGACATCGCCAGCGACCCGTACAGGTCGCCGGCCGCGCCTGCGGTTCCGGCCCCGAGCCCGACGAACGCGGTCGCGGATGACACGACCAGGCCGAGAGCCGCCTTGCCCGACACTGACATCATGATTTCTCCCCATTTATCGAAACAATGTGCAGCGCGATCGTTGTCCACCGCTCACGAATTATGCAAACCTGCTCCTCATCGCGACGTCATTCGATTCCGCAGCGGGACAACATCTCTCCAGTCGGCCGGCCAGTTCACCAGGGCGACGACCAGCATGATCACCAAGTGCAGCGGCGCGGAGACCTCCTCGTAGATCGCGCCGTCGTCGATGAGGTGCGTAGTCACGGCGCCGGTCAGCACCAGAACCAGCATCGCGGCGCCGAGGAATCGAGTCTCCTTGCGCGGCACCACCAACAACACGGCGGCGATCAGTTCCAACCCACCGACGACGAATCGCATTTTCGGGTCGAAACCCCACTCGGCGAACTTCTCCGAGTACGCCGGGCCGAAGAAGGTCGGCCCAGGCCAGAACTTCGTGGCGAATCCGATGACGAACTCGAACGCGAGAAACCAGTAGACGGCCTGGCCGAGCGGAGCCGATCGTGAACGTTGCGGCATGTTGTTCCTCCGGAGGAGTTGTCGCCACGCGGCGCGACGACGACGGGTAGATCCCGTCACCGCAATGACCGTGGGAGGCCCGAAGATGTGACAGCCGCAGATTCCGACTCAGAACCAGCGCCGTGCTCGGCGCGCGGAGGTCGGACGCATTCGATCGTACGTGCGCCGCGCCTGCGGAACACTCGAATAGCCGGCGAGCGGCGCTACCCGCCATTCGGCGCGGTAGTGCTCCGGATACAGAACGGCTGGCACGGACCCGAAGTGGACGGCACGGTCGTCGTCGGCCCGTCCTCGAAATCATCGGTGCTCACCAACACCAGTACCAGCACGGCGAAAAACAGCACGGCGGCAAGAATGATCACGACCCACCCCCAGCGCGGCTGACGGTCCCTCGAGAACTCGTGGATTTCCAACCAGAACATCGCCTGCTTCTTCCGACTCCCGCCCCATCATCGCAGGCCCACGGCGCGGCTTCATCACGAGTGGCACAGGTTTCGGCAAATACGAGAAGTACTCTCCTGTGTGGCCTCGCCGGACGATCGACTCCGGAATGCACAACGCCCCGACCACGGGGTCGGGGCGTTGCGAGCGGGTATCCGGTCAGACGGTGAAGCCCAGGGCACGGAGCTGTTCGCGGCCGTCTTCGGTGATCTTGTCGGGGCCCCACGGGGGCATCCACACCCAGTTGATCTTGAGGTCCTCGACGAGGCCGCTGCGCACGAGTGCGTTGCGCGACTGGTCCTCGATGACGTCGGTCAGCGGACAGGCCGCCGAGGTGAGGGTCATGTCCAGGATGGCGACTTCGTCCTGGACGGCGAGGCCATAGACCAGCCCGAGGTCGACCACGTTGATGCCGAGCTCGGGGTCGACGACGTCGCGCATCGCCTCCTCGAGATCCTCGAGGCGCTTGATGTCTTCCGCAGACAGCTCGACCTGTTCAGCCTGTTCGGCGGATTCGGTTACCGGTGTCTCGCTCATGCCGTTTCCCCATTCGTTGGCAATCCATTGCCCATCGGACGCTTGGCTTCCTCGGCGGAGGCTATCCGGACCACCGCGTCCTTGAACGCCATCCAACCGAGCAAAGCGCACTTCACCCGAGCCGGATACTTGGCGACGCCCGCGAAGGCGATACCGTCGCCGATCATGTCCTCGTCGCCCTCGACCGTGCCGCGGCTCGCGACCATCTCGTTGAACGAGTCGACCACCTTCAGCGCCTGCTGCAACGGCAGGCCGATGACCTGATCGGTGAGCACCGAGGTCGACGCCTGAGAGATCGAACAGCCCTGACCGTCGTAGGAGACGTCGGCGACGTCACCGTTGTCGTCGAGCTGCACACGCAGGGTCACCTCGTCACCGCAGGTCGGGTTCACGTGGTGCACCTCGGCGCCGAACGGTTCCCGCAGCCCACGGTGATGCGGGTGTTTGTAGTGGTCCAGGATCACTTCCTGGTACATCTGCTCCATGCGCATGTCTTATCCAACCCCGAAGAAGCTCTGAGCCTTCCGCACTGCGGCTACCAGCTTGTCTACCTCGTCGAGGGTGTTGTAAACCGCAAAGGAGGCGCGCGCTGTCGCAGGCACGCCGAGGCGGCGCATCAGCGGCCACGCGCAGTGGTGACCCACTCGGATGGCGACGCCTTCGTCGTCCAGGATTTGGCCGACATCGTGCGCGTGGATGCCGTCGACCACGAACGACACCGCGCCGCCGCGGTCGACGTTCTCGGTCGGTCCGACGATCCGCACGCCGTCGATGGCGCCGAGTCCGGCCAGCGCCGCGTCGACGAGCGTGTGCTCGTGTGCGGCAACGGCTTCCATGCCGATCGCCTCGAGATACCGCACCGCGGCACCGAGTCCGACCACCTGCGAGGTCATCGGCACGCCCGCCTCGAACCGCTGCGGCGGCGGGGCGTAGGTGCTCGCCTCCATGGTGACGGTCTCGATCATCGAGCCACCGGTGATGAACGGCGGGGTCTCCTCCAGCAGCGCACGGCGGCCGAAGAGCACACCGACACCGGAAGGTCCGAGCATCTTGTGACCGGAGAACGCGGCGAAATCGATGCCGAGCTCGCGGAAGTCCACCGGCATGTGCGGCACCGACTGGCAGGCGTCCAGCACCGTGAGAGCGCCGACTTCTTTTGCCCGGCGCACCAATTCGGCCACCGGCGCGATCGAGCCGGTGACATTCGACTGATGGGTGAACGCGACAACCTTGGTGGCGGGCGACAATTCGAGCGAATCGAGATCGATCCGGCCGTCGTCGGTGATGCCGTACCACTTCAGCGTCGCACCCGTGCGGCGCGCGAGCTCCTGCCACGGAACAAGATTCGCGTGGTGCTCGAGCTCGGTGATGACGATCTCGTCGCCGGGACCGACGTGGTACGGGAACCGACTGTCGGCGAAGGAGTACGTCACCAGGTTCAGTGATTCGGTCGCGTTCTTGGTGAAAACGATCTCACCGGCGTGCACGCCGACGAACCTGGCGATATCTGCCCTGGCATCCTCGTAGGCGTCGGTCGCCTCCTCGGCCAGCTGGTGCGCGCCGCGGTGCACCGCTGAATTGTGCTGGACCAGGAATTCGCGTTCCGCGTCCAGGACCGCGACGGGCCGCTGCGAGGTCGCGCCGGAGTCCAGGTACACCAACGGTTTCCCATCCCGAACCGTACGGCTCAGGATCGGAAAATCGGCCCGGATGCGGGCCACGTCGAGTGCGGGGACCGTGGCGGTCATATCAGGCTCCTGCGGTAGCAGACTGGGTGAAGCGGACGTAGCCGTTCGCGTCGAGCTCGTCGGCCAGTTCCGAACCACCCTCGGCGACGATGCGGCCACCGACGAAGACGTGCACGAACTCCGGCTTGATGTAGCGCAGGATGCGGGTGTAGTGCGTGATCAGCAGCACGCCACCGTTCTCGCGCTCCTTGTAGCGGTTGACGCCCTCGGACACGATGCGCAGCGCGTCGACATCCAGTCCGGAGTCGGTCTCGTCGAGGATGGCGATCTTCGGCTTGAGCAGGCCGAGCTGCAGGATCTCGTGACGCTTCTTCTCGCCACCGGAGAAGCCCTCGTTCACATTGCGCTCCGCGAAGGCGGCGTCGATCTCGAGCTCGCTCATCGACTCCTTGACTTCCTTCACCCAATGCCGCAGCTTGGGGGCCTCACCGCGGACGGCAGTGACGGCGGTGCGCAGGAAGTTCGACGTGGACACACCTGGCACCTCGACCGGGTACTGCATGGCAAGGAAAAGGCCCGCACGCGCGCGCTCGTCGACGGACATCGCGAGGACGTCTTCGCCGTCGAGGGTGATCGATCCGGAGGTCACCGTGTACTTGGGGTGGCCGGCGATCGCGTACGACAGCGTCGACTTGCCGGAACCGTTGGGGCCCATGATGGCGTGCGTCTCACCGGAATTGATGGTGAGGTTCACGCCCTTCAGGATCTTGATGGGCTCGCCGGACTCGTCCGGGTTGGCAACCTCGACGTGCAGGTCCTTGATTTCCAGGGTGGTCATCGAATTCGAGTTCCTTTGTGGGGGTAAGTGGTTCGGGATCAGACGCCGACAGCGGCGAGCTCGGCCTCGATGGCCGACTCCAGCCGCTCCCGGATCTGGGGGACCGCGATCTTCTGGATGATTTCTTGGAAAAAGCCGCGCACCACCAGGCGTCGCGCCACATCCTCCGGAATACCGCGGGAGCGCAGGTAGAACAGCTGCTCGTCGTCGAAACGGCCGGTAGCACTTGCGTGACCCGCGCCGACGATCTCGCCGGTCTCGATCTCCAGGTTCGGCACCGAGTCTGCGCGCGCGCCGTCGGTGAGCACCAGGTTGCGGTTCACCTCGAAGGTGTCGGTGCCCTCGGCGGCCGCACGGATCAGCACATCGCCGATCCACACGGTGCGGGCGTCACCCTTCGGCGAATGCGGATCTCCCTGCAGCGCACCCTTGTACAGCACGTTCGACTTGCACTTCGGCTGCGAGTGGTCGACGAGCAGGCGCTGCTCGAAGTGCTGGCCCGCGTCGGCGAAGTAGAGGCCGAGCAGTTCGGCGTCGCCGCCCGGGCCTGCGTAGCGGACGGTTCCGCTGAGGCGAACCAGGTCACCGCCAAGCGTGACCGCGATGTGGCGCAGCGTGGCGTCGCGGCCGAGCAGCGCGTGGTGTGCGGTCGCATTCACGGCGTCGTCGGCCCAGTCCTGGACCGCGACGACGGTCAGCTTCGCGCTGTCACCGAGCACGAATTCCACGTTCTCGGCGTAGGTTCCGCTGCCGCGCTGGTCGATGACCACAGTGGCCGTGGCGAAGTTGGCCAGCCGGATCTGCAAGTGACCGTAGGCGGTCATACCCTCGCCGGGACCGGTAACCGTGACGATCACCGGTTCTGCGACCTCGGTCTCCGCACCGACCGACACGATGGTCGCCGACTCGAAGCCCGAGTACGCCTGGGCGGCAACGCGATCCGACGGCACGCCGGCCTCGCCGAGGCGAGAGTCGGTGCGCGCCACGGTCTCCACGTTCACATCGGCGACCGAGCTGACCTCGACCGTGGCCTGTCCGTCGCGCACCGCGGTGCCGTCGTGCAGGCCGCGCAGTCGACGCAACGGCGTGAACCGCCACGCCTCATCCTTGGACGAGGGCACCTCGAAGGCGTTCACGTCGTAGGAGGTGAACACCTCACCCTTGTTGGTCGCGGAGCCGGCGCCCGGGTTCTGAATCGGCTTGGCCGTAGGGTTCTCGCCCTCGACCGCTCCAACAACGCCAGTCGCCATCAGCCGACGGCCCCTTCCATCTGCAGCTCGATGAGCCGGTTCAATTCCAGTGCGTATTCCATTGGCAGTTCCTTGGCGATGGGCTCGACGAACCCGCGCACCACCATCGCCATGGCCTCGTCCTCGGTCATGCCGCGGCTCATCAGGTAGAACAGCTGGTCCTCGGACACCTTCGACACGGTGGCCTCGTGGCCCATCGTCACGTCGTCCTCACGGATGTCGACGTAGGGGTAGGTATCCGAGCGGCTGATCGTATCGACAAGCAGCGCATCACATTTCACGGTCGACTTGGAGCCGTGCGCGCCCTTGTTGACCTGAACGAGGCCGCGGTAGGAGGCCCGGCCACCTCCGCGGGCCACCGACTTGCTGATGATGGTCGAGGAGGTGTGCGGCGCCAGGTGCAGCATCTTCGCGCCGGTGTCCTGGTGCTGCCCCGGACCGGCGAACGCCACCGAGAGCACCTCGCCGCGGGCGTACTCGCCGGTCATCCACACGGCAGGGTACTTCATGGTGACCTTGGAGCCGATGTTCCCGTCGACCCACTCCATGGTCGCGCCCGCCTCGGCCTTGGCCCGCTTGGTGACCAGGTTGTAGACGTTGTTCGACCAGTTCTGGATCGTGGTGTAGCGGCAGCGGCCGCCCTTCTTCACGATGATCTCCACGACCGCGGAGTGCAGCGAGTCCGACTTGTAGATCGGCGCGGTGCAGCCCTCGACGTAGTGCACGTAGGCGTCTTCGTCGACGATGATCAGGGTGCGCTCGAACTGGCCCATGTTCTCGGTGTTGATCCGGAAGTAGGCCTGCAGCGGGATGTCTACGTGCACGCCCGGCGGCACGTAGATGAACGAGCCACCCGACCACACGGCGGAGTTCAGCGCGGAGAACTTGTTGTCGCCGGCCGGGATCACGGTGCCGAAGTACTTCTGGAACAGCTCCGGCTGCTCCTTCAGTGCGGTGTCGGTGTCGAGGAAGATGACACCCTGCTTCTCCAGGTCCTCACGGATGGAGTGGTAGACGACCTCGGACTCGTACTGTGCCGCGACACCGGAGACCAGGCGCTGCTTCTCCGCCTCGGGGATGCCGAGCTTGTCGTAGGTGTTCTTGATGTCCTCTGGCAGGTCTTCCCAGGTCTCGGCCTGCTTCTCGCTGGAACGCACGAAGTACTTGATGTTGTCGAAGTCGATGCCATCGAGGTTGGAACCCCAGTTCGGCATGGGCTTGCGATCGAAGATGCGCAGTGACTTGAGGCGGTAGTCCAGCATCCAGTCCGGCTCGCTCTTCTTCGCCGAGATGTCGCGGACAACCTCCTCGGAGAGGCCTCGTTGCGCGCTGGCACCGGCCACATCCGAGTCGGCCCAGCCGTAACCGTATTTGCCCAGTGAAGCGATGGTCTCTTCCTGAGTGAGCGGTTGCACCTGGTCGGTGGTTGTCGTCATTCGGCACTCCTTCCGGAGTCGTTCGTACGTCCCGCTGCGGGCTGTGCAGCGGTTGATGGAGAAGCTGACTTCATATCGGTAATAGGGGGAACGAACAGCGGCACATGGGTGGTGCAGGCACAATCGCCGTTGGCGATCGTCGCAAGTCGTTGCACGTGGGTTCCGAGCAGGTCCCGGAAAGCCTCCAGTTCGGCCTCGCACAGCTGCGGGAATTCCTCCGCCACATGGGAGACCGGGCAGTGGTGCTGGCAGATCTGCACGCCCGCGCCCACTTTGCGAGTGGTCGCGGCGAAACCGGCGTCGGTGAACGCCTCGGCGATCTCGTCTGCCTTCGCAGTGGTCGTCTCCGGTGTGTGCTCACCGACGGGCTCGATGCCTGCCACGATGGTGCGCGCCCGCTTGCGTGCGAACTCGGTGATGGCCTCATCGCCGCCGATCTCACCGAGCTGCCGAATAGCCGCGCCGGCCAGGTCGTCGTAGGCGTGCCCCAACCGGCCGCGGCCCACGGAGGTGAGCTGGTACTGCTTGGCGGGCCGACCGCGGCCCTTCTGCTGCCAGGGCGCCGACCGGCTGGCCCTGGCCTGACCGGAGTCGATGAGCGCATCGAGATGGCGACGGACCCCGGCCGGGGTCAAGCCCAGCTTGGTTCCGATGGCGGTCGCGGTGATCGGTCCGTCTTCCAGCAGCAGCTGGACGATGGCTGCCCGCGTATGCCCCTCACCGCTCGGGACGAGGGTCGCAGGCGCGGCCGACGACGCAGCACCGGTACGGCGACCGGCCCTGGAGTCCTCGTCATGCGGCAAACCCACGGTTTTCACAACACCAGTGTGGCGGAATTCCTTCCCGGAATCTAATAAGGGTGCCCTGACCCAGAGGGCTCTTGACCTGCCGATGAATCCCGTCGAGCCCGACGATCACGCGATTCTTCGACAGCCAGATGTTCGCTACGAGATTTGGAGCTCGCAACTGTGATCGATCGCACTGCGTCTCGCTGCCGAACATCCGCGCAATCAACTGTGAAAACAAGGATTCGACCGAGTGGGAATCACCGGTATCCGAATATTCGCCAACGCCTGTGCGATCACTCGAATGACGATCGCTGCGACACTGGCCACAGCATCCAGCGCGGGCTTCCCATCGGTGGCTGGTGCGACCGTGCCCCGCCAGGCGAGCAACTCCGCCGCCGCGACCTCGATCCACCGCCTCGATTCCGAAACCATGCCGCCGATTCTGCTCCACCGACGCTGGCCGACAGCTCGAGATAGTCGGCTGCCGTCCGCCACGGTGAGGGCACCCGTATTCCTCTAGGCTTCGTCTCGTGGCGGTACTCGACAGCGCGCGGCGCAGCACAAAGGCACTCGGACGCCGGGTACTCGGGCTCGACGCGCCTGCCGCCGATCACACTGTCGCGGTTCTGCATCGCGACGAATCAGAGGTCCCGGAGCTCGACCGCCGGGAGATGGCGCAGCTCGATCGGATCCGCCTGCTGGGCGCGACCGGGACGGTGCTGATGGTGATCAGCGCGCTCGGCGTCGGAGCCCAGCCGGTGCTGCAGAATCCCACCTCGGGCATCCGCATCATCGCAATCTTCGGGCGCGCGCACACCGGGTCGCTGGCGGTGTGCATGGTCGGCACCACGATGGTGGTGCTCGCGTGGCTGCTGCTCGGCCGTTTCGCGGTCGGCGGTCTGGGTGGCTCGCCCCTGCACCGGCTGACCCGCTCGCAGCTCGACCGCACGCTACTGCTGTGGATCCTGCCGCTGTGTATCGCGCCGCCGCTGTTCAGCAACGACGTGTATTCCTATCTGGCACAGAGCGAGATCGCCGCGCGCGGCATCGACCCCTATGAGATGGGGCCGGCCCAGGCACTCGGAAACGACAATGTGCTGACCAGAAATGTCCCGAACATCTGGCGCGAGACGCCGGCACCGTACGGCCCGTTGTTCCTGTGGATGGGACGCGGCATCGCCGCGCTGACCGGCGACAACATCATCATGGGCGTCTGGATGCACCGAATCCTCGCGCTGGCCGGCGTCGCGCTGATCGTCTGGGCGCTGCCGCGGCTGTCGGCGCGCTGCGGGGTGGCGCCGGTGAGCGCGCTGTGGCTCGGCGCGGCCAACCCGCTGGTGCTGTTCCATCTCGTCGGCGGCGTGCACAACGATGCGCTGATGCTCGGGCTGATGCTCGCAGGCTTGGAGCTCTGCCTGCGCGCGATCGACATCGAACCGTTCGACGGACGAGCCTACGCGCTGTTGATCGGCGGGGCGGTGGTCATCACCTTGTCCTCGTCGATCAAGATCACCTCGATTGTCACCATGGGATTCGTCTGGGTCGCGCTGGCCCGCAAATGGGGCGGCGGTATGCGCTCGCTCGTCATCTCCGCCGCGCTACTCGGCGCAATCGCGCTCAGCACCACAGCTTTGATCAGTTCACTGAGCGGCCTCGGGTTCGGCTGGATCCATACGCTCAATACCGCGAGCGCGGTACGCAGCTGGATGTCGCTGCCCACCGCGGTCGGCATCGTCACCGGATTCGGCGGCGTGCTGCTCGGCCTCGGCGACCACACCACAGCGATGCTGAGCATCACCCGGCCGATCGCGGCAGTGGTCGCGGCGTTTGTGACGGTGCGCATGCTGGTCGCCACCGGAACCGGGCGACTGCATCCGGTCGGAGCGCTCGGTGTCTCGCTCGGCGCCATCGTGCTGCTGTTCCCGGTGGTGCAGCCCTGGTATCTGCTGTGGGCGATCGTGCCGTTGGCAGCATGGGCGACCCGGCCGATATTCCGCGTGCCCGCCATCCTGTTCTCGGCGATCGTCAGCGTGCTGCAGATGCCACGCGGCGGGGAGTTCGAGGTCTTCCAGATCGTCGGCTCGGCGATCGTCACCGTGATCGTGTGCCTGCTGTTCATCGTGATCACCCGCAATGCGCTACCGTGGCGTGGCCAGTCGGGGGTGTCGGCTCCGTCACAGCAGCCGACGTCCTACGGTGTCTCATCGTGACCGCAGCCTCCGGACCCGCCGTGCGCATCGACGGCGTCGTCAAGCGTTACGGCGAGACCACCGCGGTCGACGGGATCAGCTTCGATGTCGAGCAGGCACAAGTGCTCGCGCTGCTCGGACCGAACGGCGCAGGCAAGACCACCACCGTCGAAATGTGCGAAGGCTTCGTGACGCCCGACGCCGGGTCGGTGCGAGTGCTCGGCCTGGATCCGATCGCCGACTCCGATCGTCTTCGGCCGCGCATCGGCGTGATGCTGCAGGGCGGCGGCGCCTACCCTGGCGCGCGGGCGGGCGAAATGCTCGACCTGGTCGCGGCCTATTCCGCCGACCCGATCGACCCCGATTGGCTACTGAAAACCCTCGGCCTGCAAGACAACCGGCGCACCCCGTACCGCCGTCTTTCCGGCGGGCAGCAACAACGGCTCGCGCTGGCGTGTGCGCTGGTCGGCAAGCCGGAGATCGTGTTTCTCGACGAACCGACCGCAGGCCTGGACGCCCAGGCCAGGCTGATCGTGTGGGAGCTGATCGACGCGCTGCGCCGCGACGGGGTCACCGTCCTGCTCACCACGCACCTGATGGACGAGGCCGAACAGCTCGCCGACCAACTGGTGATCATCGACCACGGCAGCATCGTCGCCGCCGGTACGCCCGCCGAGGTGACCGCGCACGGCGCCGCCGGACAGCTACGCTTCTCCGCCCCACCGAAACTCGATCTCGAACTGTTGAAAACGGCACTGCCGGAAGGTTTCTCGCCGCGCGAGACGACGCCGGGCTGCTACTTGGTCGAGGGCGAGATCAATCCACAGGTGCTGGCGACGGTGACTGCGTGGTGTGCCAGGGTCAACGTGCTCGCCACCGACATCCGGATCGACCAGCGCCGCCTCGAAGACGTCTTCCTGGAACTCACCGGACGGGACCTACGCGGATGAACCAGCCCGATCTCGTCGGAAACCGGTTCGCACCCGGCACCTTCACCCCCGACTCGCGCCCCAACGGCTGGGCCTCCATGATGCGTGCGCAGACCAGACTCGAGCTGATCCTGTTGCTGCGCAATGGCGAACAACTGCTGCTGACCATGTTCATCCCGATCACGCTGCTGGTCGGACTGTCTCTGCTGCCCTTCGGCGATCTGGGCGAGGACCGGGTGAACAAACTCGTGCCCACGGTCATGATGGTGGCCGTGATGTCCACCGCGTTCACCGGGCAGGCCATCGCGGTCGGCTTCGATCGTCGCTATGGCGCGCTCAAACGTCTCGGCGCGACGGCGCTGCCCCGCTGGGGCATCGTCGGCGGCAAGTGCGCGGCGGTGCTGATCGTGGTGGTATTGCAGGCCATCCTGCTCGGCGTCATCGGCTTCGCGCTCGGTTGGCGGCCCGATCTCGCCGGACTCGCGCTCGGCGCGCTGGTGATCGCACTGGGCACCGCGACTTTCGCGGCGATGGGGCTGCTGCTCGGCGGCACCCTCAAGGCGGAAATCGTGCTCGCGCTCGCCAATATCCTGTGGTTCGTGATGCTCGGTGTCGCCAGCATTGTCTTCGCCTCCGACGACCTGCCGACCGCGGTGAACGTGCTGGCCCGGCTTGTCCCCTCGGGTGCGCTAGCGGTCACTCTCGAAGACGCTATGCGCAGCACTGTCGACTGGTTCGGCATCGCGGTCCTCGCCGCGTGGGGCGCGGTGTCCGCGCTCCTGGCAACCCGTTTCTTCCGCTTCGACTGAGTTGCACAACGACACCACGTAGTAGACCGGGTGAGTCGCCCCAACCGACAGCCGCTACCATCGTTCGCGTGCTGTATCGCGCATTTTTGCGTCTCGTCGACAAGCTTCCGCTCCCCTCACTGAAGGTGCAGCGTTGGATCGCGGCCGCCGTCATCCTGTCGCAAGCAGGCATTGCGGTCACCGGCGCGATCGTGCGCGTCACCGCTTCCGGTCTCGGCTGCCCGACCTGGCCGCAGTGCTTTCCCGGCAGCTTCACCCCGATCGGCGTCTCCGAGGTCCCGGTCCTGCATCAGACCGTCGAGTTCAGCAACCGCCTGCTGTCGTTCGCGGTGACCCTGTGCGCCGCACTCATCGTGCTGGCCGTCACGCGCGCCCGCCGCCGCCGCGAGGTGCTGGTCTACGCGTGGTTGATGCCGGGCGGCACCGTCCTGCAGGCGGTCATCGGCGGCATGACCGTCCGCACCGGCCTGCTGTGGTGGACCGTCTCCGTGCACCTGCTCGCGTCGATGCTCATGGTCTGGGTTTCGGTGGTGATGTTCGCGAAGGTCAGTGCACCCGACGACGGCATCGAAGTGATCCAGGCCCCCACCCCACTGCGCTGGCTCACCGCACTCAGCGGCGTCGCCCTCTCCGCCGTGCTCATCGCGGGAACCCTGGTAACCGGCGCCGGTCCGCACGCGGGCGACAAGAGCATCGAGCGCCAGGTCGAGCGCCTGCAGGTCGAGATCGTCACTCTGGTGCACCTGCATTCGCAACTGCTTGTCGGTTACCTGGCTCTGCTGATCGGCTTGGCCTTCGGGCTGTTCGCGGTCGGCATCACTCCCGCCGTCCGCTCGCGGCTGTTCGTACTGCTCGGCCTGGTCGGCGCGCAGTCGCTGATCGGCATCGTCCAGTACTTCACCGACGTGCCCGCAGCCCTCGTCGCGATCCACGTCGGTGGTGCCGCCGCCTGCACCGCCGCCACCGCCGCCCTCTGGGCGTCGCTGCGCACCCGCGAACGCATCTCGGCGGCGCTACCCGACGCTGCCGTTCGGTCTGCGTAAGCCGGGTCCCGCTGGTGGACACCTCGGTGTCGAATTCGAAACCGGTTGCCTGTCACCGTTTTTCGAGGGTCAGAATTGAGTTTCGCTACGTGAGGGTGGTCGCGGCGCGCAGACCGACCGTGCAGCCGGACACGGAGCGCAGACCGACTACGTGGACGCTGTCGACACCGCGCAATGCGCGGCAGCCCAGATATTGAACGTCGATTTCTTCGATACAGGCGCGGCGACCAGGGGGCACGGCACGTGCTCGGCGGATCCGTGGGTCAACGAATTCCTCAGCCCGCACGGGGAGTTTTTCGGATTGACTTGGCATCCAACCGAATACGGAGACACGGTCGTCTCGACCGCGCTGCAGCAGTGGATAGTCCACCAGCCGTAGGAAGTCCAGTGGTGCGGTGATGCACCCGCCTCGGCACCAGCCCAATCGATCGTGATGTCCACCGAATCTGTTGCGCTGGTGCCCCGGCGCAGCCTACGCGGCTCCACCAGCCGGGCCGCGCGACCTCGACCGATCCGGGCTTCATCATCTACCGGTCGTACCGACTCGGGCGCTTGCTCCACGCGTGGCGGGCGTCGACCGCTGAGCCATCAGCATTTCGATGTCTCGTATCAATGATCCTATTGGTGCTCCGATGAATCGCTACCTACCGTTGTGCTGGCGGCGAGCTGACGATCCGGACACGAAATGTCAGCACGTCGACAAATCCACGATCAGGAGGCAAATGATGTCGAAGATCCTTTTCGTCATGACCGGCGTCGACTACTGGACTCTTGCCGACGGCACCAGACATCCGACCGGCTATTGGGCCGAAGAGGTGGTCGCACCATACACAGCGTTCAAGGCCGCGGGTCACGAGATTGTGGTCGCCACCCCGGGCGGTGTGGCGCCGACGGTCGACAAGGGCAGCCTGGCGCCCGAGGTGAACGGTGGTCAGGAGGGTGCAGCCGCGATTGCGGCAGTGCTCGACGCGGCGACCGAGCTGCAGCAGCCGATCCGGCTGGCGGACGTGGACCTCGCCGACTACGACGCCGTCTATTACCCCGGCGGACACGGCCCGATGGAAGACCTGGCCGTGAACGCCGAATCGGGCGCGCTGCTCAACGCGACGCTGGCCTCGGGCAAGCCGCTCGGCGTTGTCTGCCACGCTCCAGCCGCCCTGCTCGCCACCGCCGCCGACGGCAACTCGCCGTTCGCGGGCTATCGGGTCACCGGTTTCACCAATGCCGAAGAGACCCAGGCCGGCTTCGCCGACAAGGCCAAGTGGCTGCTGCAGGATCAGCTCGTCGACCTGGGTGTCGACTTCCGCGAGGGCGAGCCGTGGGCTGCGCACATCGAGGTCGATCGCACCCTCTACACCGGCCAGAACCCCGCATCGTCGGCGCCGCTGGCGGCGGAGCTGGTCAAAGCACTGGGCTGAATACGATGGCCGCCGACCGGACCGACGAGGTGCTCGACGCCACGGCGCGCTGCCTTGCGCGCTACGGCGTGCGACGCACCACGATGGACGACATTGCCGGTGAAATGGGTATGTCGCGGTCGGCGGTCTATCAATACGTGCACAACAAAGAGGACGCGGTCCGCCGCCTGAGTGCGCGCCTGCACGACCGAGCACTGCGGCGGGCACGGCAGGCCGCGGCCGGGCACCCTCCCGTCGCCGATAGGGTGCACGAAATCCTTACGGCCAAGCTCGATCTCGCCACCGGACCATTTGCCGACTCGCCACACGCCGCCGAATTGCTCGATGAGCACACACGATTGAGCGGCGACATCTGCCGTGGCTTCACCACCGAGCTGCTCACATTGCTCACAGCAGTGTTCGCAGAGTCGGCCGCGCCGAGACCCGACGACGCGGCGCAGATCTGCCTGGCCGTGCTCGTCGGACTGATCGCCGCGGACCGCACCGAACTGCTGCGCCCCGCCGTCGACGCCGCGGTTTCGGGGCTCGGTGTACCGACTGGTGGCGAGCTGGCCGCGACCAGTCCGGTCCGATCGCGGGTGCGTGGCTAGCGAGCCGGTGCGCCTGTGTGCTGGAGCCGATTCACTATCCAGCCCTTTATTTTCCGTGGCGATGCCTTCCCCACAGTCGCGGAGGAGGCGTGCCCGCCGCAGGCACCGCTCGGGCATATCCGGGGCGGTCGAAATGTTGCTCGCAATGGTGAAGTGCGCCATCCGCGCCGCCCCACCTCACCACGTGCGCGCGACATTCGATGAATCAACGACTTGACCAGGGAGTTACCCTATGACCGCACAGACAAAGTCTCGCCCGGCCGACGCCTCGGGCACCTTCGCGCTCGGCGGCGACCTGCCGATCAATCGCCTCGGATACGGCGCCATGCAGATCACCGGTCCCGGCGTCTGGGGCGACCCCGACGACCCGGCCGAAGCCGTTCGCGTCCTGCGCCGCGCGGTCGAGCTCGGTGTCAACTTCATCGACACCGCGGACTCCTATGGACCGTTCGTCAGCGAGAGCCTCATCCGGCTCGCCCTGCATCCCTACGCCGATAACCTGGTGATCGCCACCAAGGGCGGTCTGACGCGGTCGGGCCCTGGCGACTGGCGGCCGGTCGGCAGGCCCGAATACCTGCGCCAGCAACTGCATTTGAGCCTGCGCCACCTCGGGCTCGAACAGATCGATCTCTACCAGCTGCACCGTATCGATCCGGCCGTCCCGCTCGCCGATCAGCTCGGTGCGCTCGTCGAACTGCAGCAAGAAGGCAAGATCCGCCACATCGGGGTCTCGGAAGTGACCGTCGAACAGCTGAAGCAAGCTCGGGAGATCGCCGACATCGTCTCGGTGCAGAACCTCTACAACCTCGCCAATCGCAAGGCCGAAGACGTGCTGGACTACGCGACGGCCGAAAACATCGCCTTCATTCCCTGGTTCCCCATCGCAACCGGCGAGCTCGCCCGGCCCGGCGGTCCGCTCGACACCTTCGCCGACGAGCACGGCGCGAGCCCGTCCCAGCTGGCGCTGGCCTGGTTGCTGCGCCGCTCACCTGTCGTGCTGCCGATCCCCGGCACCTCCAGCGTCGGGCACGTCGAGGAGAACACCTCGGCCGCGACGATCACACTCTCCGACGAAGAGTTCGTGGCACTCACCGAAGCAGTCTGACCGATGTTCGCCGGGACGGCGACCTGACGCCGCCCCGGCGAATGGCCGCCCGCCTCCTGCGCGCAGTGCGACCTGCGGTCTACTACCTGGGATCAAATCCGCAGCCACCGGGAGCACGCATGGAAATCGGGTTCAGCACGTTCCTGACCGACGAGGGCATCAGCCCGGCCGAGTTCGGCACGAGCGTCGAAGGACGTGGTTTCGCGGCAGTGTTCCTGGCCGAGCACACCCACATTCCGGTCGCGCGGCACACGCCCTACGGCTCCGGCGAACTGCCGCGCGCATACTTCCGTTCGCTGGACCCCTTCGTTGCACTGTCTGCCATCGCGGCAGTCACCGAACGAGTGCGAATCGGGACTGCGATTGCTCTTGTTGCCCAACGTGATCCGATCATCCTGGCCAAAGAGGCGGCCACCCTCGACCGGATCAGCGGCGGCCGATTCGAGCTCGGAGTCGGCGCCGGGTGGAATCTCGAGGAGATCCGCAACCACGGCACCCGTCCGGGTTCACGGACCCGGCTGCTGCGCGAGCGGGTCCTGGCCATCAAGGAACTTTGGACGCGGGAGCAGGCGGAATTCCATGGTGAATTCGTTGACTTCGATCCGGTGTTCCAGTGGCCCAAACCATTACAGCGCCCGCATCCGCCCGTCCTCATCGGCGGCATGGGCCCCACCGTGCTCCAGCGCGTGGTCGACTACGCCGACGGCTGGATGCCGTTCGTGTCCTCGATCGGTGCCATCGATAAGCTCGCGCACCGCATCGCCGAGCTCGATAACCTCACCGCGCACCTGGGTCGCGCACCGAGAATGGTTTCCGTGGTCGTGACCACCGATGTGTCCGCGGACGACGCCGCGATCGTCGTGGACCGACTGGCCGAACTCGGTGTGCACCGCGTGATCTTCAACCTCGACGCGCTGCCCACCGCGCAAACCCACGCGCTGCTTGACACCTACGCTGCTTCCTGCGCGGATCATCTGCGTCCTGCCGAGTAGCCCTCCGCGAGGTGAGCGCGACTCACGCATCTGCCGGTCGCGCACCACAATCCGCAGTTAGTGTGGAAGGCATGCCGGTCACTGTCCTCGTGCCAGATGATTATGGAGTCGGGATGCTCTCGGAGGTAACCGGCATCCGCCCACTGCGCTTCGAGCCGGGCAGGCCGCTCCCCGCACGCGCCGAGCTGGCCGAAGTCCTGATCCCGGCATTCCTCACCCGAACGCGCCTATGCCGTCGCCGCCTCGGAGATCGCGCGGTTCGCGGCCGGCGAACAGCCGAAGAATCTTGTCCACGGCGAGTATTGACCGAGTAACCTGATGTTTCGCCGGCATCGACGGCCAACCGCCGATGACGGCAAATCAGTCACCGAACTCGTCGGCGCAGACGGCGTACGTTCGGCCGTAAGGGAAACGTAAAGACCGACTGTGGGAAGCGTTTTCAGTGTCCGCGAGGTCTAACGTGAAGAAGTCGAACCGTGGTGGGGTCGGAGGTGTTGGTGGCGACAGACGTGATCGGCAAGATCGCACGCGTGACAGCGGCGATCAGGCCGGACCATCTCGGCGAGGTAGTGATCGAGGTGCGGGCGGGGACCGAGCGATTCCTGGCGCGCTCTGCGGACGGGGAGACAACCATTCCGAAGCACACGCAGGTTCTTGTTGTCGGGAGCCTGGGCGGGCGAACGGTAGAAGTCACTCCCTGGAAATGAAGGTGCAGAATGGACGTCCTCGTTGTGGTCGTCATCGGGATCGCTGTTGTGATGCTGTTGTTGTCGGCCGGATTGTTCCGGCTCGCCTGGCGAGTCGCCGAACCCGATGAGGCGCTGATCATTTCCGGATTCCGGGCCGGTGAGGGGCAGGCCTTCGGCGAAAGCATGGGATTTCGAATCGTCACCGGACGCGGTTCGCTCGTCGCACCGGGATTGACCAAGGTACGCCGAATCTCGTTGGAGGCACACGAAAGCCAGATCACGGTGCCGTGCGTCAGTCAGCAGAAGATCAGCCTGGAGCTCGCCGGCGTGGTGGTGTACAAGGTCGGTGACGACTATCGATCCATCGCGAACGCGGCACGCCGGTTCCTGGATCGCCCTGCGGAGGAACTCGAGACAAAGGTGCAGAACGTCTTCGTCGGCCACCTGCGCGCGATCGCGGGCTCGATGACCGTCGAAGACATGATCAGTGATCAAGACAAGTTCTCTGAACAAGTACGCGACCGCTGCTCTCAGGAGATGGAATCCTTCGGTCTCGTCATTGACAGCTTCCAGATCCAGTCCATTGCCAGCGGCTCGAATTACATTGCCAATCTGGCGGTTCCGCATCAGGCGGCGGTAGAGCAACACGCGCGCATTGCCAGGGCCAACGCCGAACGCGAGGCGATCGAGCAGGAGCAGGCCGCCCAAGCGAAAATCGCGCTCGCGGTGCGCGACACCCAGATCAAGAAAGCCGGGTATCAGGCGGAAGTCGACAGCGCCAGCCAAGAGGCCGCCCAGCAGGGACCGCTCGCCCAGGCCACCGCACGGCAGGCCGTCGTGGAGGTCGCGACACGAGTCGCACAGCTCGAAGCGCAGCAGAAGGAACAGCAGCTCCAGGTCGAAATCCGAAAGCCCGCCGACGCCGAAGCCTATAAGCAGACAACGCTCTCCCAGGCCACCCGCGACGCGCGAATTCTGCAAGCGGAAGCCGATGCCCAGGAGACTCGGCTGCGCGCGGAAGCCGCTGCGGCGCAGACGAAGATGCAAGCTATGGCCGAAGCGGAATCGATCAAGGTGCGTGCGGCAGCACAAGCCGAGGCGACCCGGCTCACGGGTCAAGCCGAAGCCGACGCTATCAAAGCCCGTGGCCTGGCCGAGGCGGACGCGGTGCGCGCCCACATGGCCGCGGAAGCGGCAGGCATCCAGCAGCGGGCCGAGGCGATGAGTCAGAATCAGGAAGCCGTCATCGCCCAGCAGATCGCCGAAAAACTCCCGCAGATCGTCGCCGCCGCAGCCGCGCCCTTCGAGCACGTCGACAACTTCACGGTATTGAACGGTGCGCAGGGGGTGACCTCGGCATTGGCGGAGATCATCCAGCAAGCCGGTGCTCTCACGTCCATCGCACGCGAATCACTGCTTCCCGCAATGAATCTCAACGGGGGATCCGTCAAGGAAAACGGACAGGTGGATATAGACCCGCCGAAGTAAGCATCCATGAATCGGCCCCTGTGCGTCGCCAGGACGCGTGGGGCATCGGTCCGCTATCGCGCGTCCCTGATTCGCTGGACTATTTGGCTTGATTCGCTGAATTGCTTCGCCGGTCTTGGACACGGCACTGAACAGCGCGTACATGGCGTCGACACTCATCGAGCAGCGCGTCGCGGGGTGCCCCCAGATTCAGTGACGCACCTTCCCAGGTCTGTCGGTGACGTCATCCCCGCCGATAGCCTGTCTGGCGCGGCCACCCTCGTCGCGCGAAGGGAAACATAGATGCGTAACCACGTTCGTGCCGGAATGCTTGCCAGCGCAATCCTGCTGTCCCCCTTGGCTGCCGCCGTACCTGCGTCGGCCATCCCGCTGCAGCCCGCCGAACCGGTCGAGCAGTCGGGTCCGATCGCCAGCCCGGGCTGCCCCGGCGGCGCCCCGCAATGGAGCTGCCTGCTCGAATCGCTGTCGGCGAGCGGTTCCGGCAAGTAGGTTTTCTGTTCGAGGTCCGTCCCTCCCGGGCATGGAATCCGGGAGGGACGGATACGCCGGACGCACCGACCGTAGGGTTATTTCTTCCTGGCGCGGTATGCCGCGACGGCGTTTCGGTTTCCGCATGCGGTGCTGCAATAGCGGCGAGATCTGTTGCGGGACAGGTCGAGAACGAGGCCCGCGCACGCACTGTCGGCACAGAGGGACAGTCGGCTCAGCTCGTCGGAGCGAATCAGATCGATCATCGCCATCGCGGTCTCGACGGCGATCCGGACGGGCATCGGAGCTTCCGCGGGCACCGCGTGAATGTGGTAGTCGATGTCACCGTGTCGGACGAGTTGCGGTACCGCTCGATGCTTCGCCAAAGTCTCGTTCACCAGCTGGACTGCCGTATCGCGGTCGCTGGTGAGCATCCGGCGTAGCGGCGCTCGCAGTGCGCGCACCGCTCCCAGCTCCGCAGCGTCGCCGGTGTGCACGCCGGTATAGACATGTTTGACGAAAAACTCATCGAGCTGGGCGATCTCAGTCAATGTGTCCGGCTCCTCCGCCGAGTTCACCAACTCCACCGCGGCAAGCAGCGCCGCTTCGGTGTCATGAGCAAATGTCATGTTGACATATTACCAATGCGATTCTAGCGTCATTACTCATGGCGACCATGACTCATGACAATGCCGTGCAGCGGCGACTGCGCTCCGGACTGATCTGCGCGGTGCTGTCGGCATCGTCGTTCGGGCTTTCCGGGCCACTGGCACGCGGCTTGATGAACGCGGGCTGGAGTTCGGCGTCCGTGGTGGCCGTCCGGGTGCTCGTGGCCGCTGCCGTGCTCGTGCCGATCGCCGCGGTGCAGCTGCGCGGCGACTGGCAGCTGTTGCGTCGCAACGCCGCCCTGATCACCGCCTATGGACTGCTCGCCGTCGCCGGCACCCAACTGGCGTATTTCAACGCGGTCGCCCATATGGAAGTCGGGGTGGCACTGCTCATCGAATACACAGCTCCGATCGCCGTGGTGAGCTGGCTGTGGTTGCGCCATCGCCAACGCCCCGGCGCGGCGACGGTCGCGGGCGCCGCGCTCGGGACCGCCGGTCTCGTCCTGGTCATCGACCTGCGCTCCGGCCTCACCACCGACTTGGTCGGCATCGCGTGGGCCCTCGCCGCCATGATCGGGGCAGCCGCCTACTTCATTCTCTCCGCCCACGGCGATGGCACGCTTCCGGGCACCGTCCTCGCCGCGGGTGGACTCCTCATCGGCGGAGTCGGCCTGCTGGCTGCGGGCGCGATCGGCATCGTCCCCCTGCACGCAAACACGAATCCCGTTGTCTTCCAAGACTTCACCATTCCGTGGTGGCCCCCGGTCCTGGCCCTCGGCATAGTGACCGCCGCCCTTGCCTACGTATCCGGCATCGCCGCCACCCGCCTCCTCGGCTCCCGACTGGCGTCCTTCGTCGCTCTCTTCGAAGTCCTCGCCGCCCTCACCTTCGCCTGGGCCCTCCTCGGCGAGGCCCCCCGCCCGATCCAACTCCTCGGCGGCGCGCTCATCCTCACCGGCGTCGTGGTCGTCCGCCGGGGCGAGCCCACCGGCGCCTCCGACTCCTGACGGCCAGCGGGGCCTCGATGCCCGCCGCAGGTCAGCGTGGCGCAGCGACCCGGACCTGCCGGCGACGGCATCACCAGGATCCTCGAGGACCAGCGCGCAGACGCATATCCCGACATGCCCTGGAGCCGAAGCGCGTTCACCGCAGTCGCCGAGTACAACCGAGGCCGAGTCGGCAGGAACGAGTATCGCGGCCCTCGGCCGAGCCCCGCACATCGGCTCGAGCACACGCTATGCCGACAACATGTTCACCGGATACGTTGGCAGACAAGCAGTCCCCGGCGCGCGAGGTGGTTGGCGCGATCATTGCCCGTAAGACAAGCGAAGATTCGCGAAGAGCAGTTGATTGAGCCGACGCCGTAAGTGTCCGACCTTGCTCTGGTCCGGAGCTTCGTCCGACGTGAGGAGAGTGAACCGGAGCAAGGTCTCGCAGTTCCCGGCAGCGGTGAGCTCGAAGTGCACCCGGTCGGCGGGCCTGCTCGGCCACAGCGATGACCACACGACGCTATCGGGTCGCTGCGCCTCGAGCACACTGGGCTCGACTTCGTCGGGCAGCAGATAGAGCCACGGCCTGGTAGCTGACCGACGCGGCTGCGTGAGCGAGTCCCAGACAACATGCGGAGGTGCGGGCAGCCTGCGCGCCCGCGCACCAATCGTGATCACCCACAGCAGCGTAGGGGTCGGGTGGTGATGAGCAGCGCGAACGAGCGCGTCCGGCTGTGTGTCTGTGGCACGCCGAATCGGAGAACGTCTCCACGGGCGGGACCGGAGCCGTACCGTGGTCGCCGCCGACTGCGCGCAGACGTCACTCAGCCGCCGATGCCACCTCTTCCCGGATGGCGAGTACTGGGCTAGCTCCATACGGCCCACTACTTTCCGGCGCGGGCCGCAACACAGTCATCGATCAGTAAGCGATGAACAGGATCTCGTCGCGCGAGTAGTCGTGGCCTGGATGGTTCGCAGCCAGGTGAGCCTTCGTCTTCTCGACGAGATCGTCCTCGTCGGTTCCGACGATGGCTTCTCCGCAGGGGCAGTTCAGGTTTCGCTTCATCAGCTGTCCTTCCTTCTCGATCGAGAGTCTAGGCGTGCGGTCCCACCGCGGCGTTGCGCAACCCCACCGCCCCTGGCCCACCGCCGACAAGCATTGGGCTTGCAGCCTGCCCGTAAGCGGTCGATCGAGGGTGTCCACTACATATGCGGCGGCCTCGGCGATGCGGGCCTGGTTGTATCGGCTCGGTAGGCAATGGTTGCACCGGTGCTGGTAGCGAGTGCGTACACCCTCAGGTGAGCGTCGAACTTCCGCTCCAATTCGACAAAGTGATCGTGCTGGTCGTCGGTAGGAGCAACGGAGGCGACAGCAGCAGGCGCCTGCTCCGTCGCACAGCCGACCAAGGGCAGGAGTGCGGCCGTCCCGGGGAGCGTGCGACGGTTGATGGTCGGTTGCGACAAGGTCATAGCCTTCCCTCCACTAGCCGGCTGCGACGTGATCGCGGTCGAACACGGCGATCATCCGGCGGTCCCACGAATACCGGAAACACCCGGCGACCGCACCGCCGATCGAGGAGGAATACTTTCGGTCACACTGGGATCTGTGAAGCGCGTCCTTGCATTCGCCGTCCTAGCGCTGGCTGTCGGGCTGGCCATCGATTACGGGCGCACCGATGGTCACTCCGGAGTCGCGGTAGCGCTCGCGGTAGCCATGGTGGTACTGCTGCTCGATCAGCTCGCCCGCATGGGCAGCCGCTGAAGGAACGCACTCGACACGGCCGGAGCGTGCGTACCGGCGAGGGCGAGTGCCGCCTGAATTCCGACACGGTTGATCGGCGAACGCTGGCGTCGGATGTACCCGTTCGAATGTCGATGGGAGGCACGCGCCTCGGCCTTGCCTGAAGCGGGACCGGGATCCCCTGATCAGTGGGCGTTCTGGATCCAGTCCCGGTAGTGCGTGGGTGCCAGGCGTGCGTCCGGTCCGGCGGTGAGCACATCGGCGGTGATGGCTGCGAACATGCCGGCCGTGTCGTCGGTGATGACGGTCCGGTTGTCGTGCTGTGCCGCCAGGGTGATCCTGCCGAGTTCGTCGAGGGGGAAGACGTCCGGGCCTGCAAAGTTCCGGATCCCTCGCAGCGGGGTGCCAGTGGAGACCTCGACGACCGCCTCGACGACGTCAGCGGCGGCCATCGGCTGGAGGCGGGTGGCGGGCAGGCGGACGGCGTCGCTGTCGGAGGTCCAGGACAAGACCGCGTCCATGAACTCGAAGAACTGGGTGGCGCGGACGATGGAGTACGGCGTGGGCCCCTGCCGGAGCAGGTCCTCCTGCAGTGCCTTGGCCCGGTAGTAGTCCAGCTGGGGCACCTGATCCACTCCGACGATCGAGAGGACGACCTGGTGCCGGACACCGGCGCTCTCTCCTGCCGCGAGCAGGTTGTGCATGGAGGTGCGGAAGAAGTCCAGGGACGCCTCGTCGAAGGTCGGCGAGTTCGCCAAGTTGATCACGACGTCGGCGCCCTCCAATGCCTGGTCCAGACCATTTCCCGAGATCAGGTCGACACCGGTGGACGGTGCCGCAGGGATGGCCTCGTGTCTGGCTGCGGTCAGCTTCTGCACCACCTGGGAGCCGATCCGTCCGGTACCACCGATGACTATGAGCTTCATGGTTCTCACCTTTCACGGCATGCGACCCAGGCAAGCCGGAGGTTCATAGCGGTCGATTGCACTGATGTCCGAAGACGTGGTCACTGCGGCGGCCCGAGGTCGATCCGGCCCTTTCCCGCGAACGTGGGTACGAGTGGTCGACTACCTTGCCGCATTTACAGCATCCCACCAGCAAACAGGTGGCGGACTGTGTCTGTCAGAAGTAGATGAATACTGGCAGGAAATAGGCTCCGGGCTGGAGAAAGCCGACATCCCGCTGCATCACGTCGTTCTGGGTGGATTGGATTCGAAGGGGCGGGCGTGGGCTTTGATCCGTTCCTCCGGACGGCCGCCTCGCGCCACGGTGACAGCCATGGTGTCGCGGGGCATCCAACTCGATGAGGTGCCATTGCTCTGCGATGAGCTTTCCTCGGGTGCGTTGTGCCTGGTGTGCCGGCCCGACGCTCCCGCGACCAATAGACAGATCAACATTCCGACTCATTCACTCGCTACGGATGCCATGGACATGTTCCAGAAATCGGCGTAGCGGCCGCCGCGGCGCAGTAGCTCCTCATGGTTGCCTTCCTCCACGATCCGGCCGCCGTCCAGGAAGGCGACGCGATCGGCGCGTTGG
The DNA here is from genome assembly GCF_046764895.1 of Nocardia sp. CWNU-33. Taxonomy (NCBI): domain Bacteria; kingdom Bacillati; phylum Actinomycetota; class Actinomycetes; order Mycobacteriales; family Nocardiaceae; genus Nocardia; species Nocardia sp. CWNU-33. The sequence goes on from NZ_JBKOQN010000019.1 coordinate 82,169, forward strand.
ACGGTGCGCAGTCGGTGCGCGACCATGACCACTGTCCGGCCTGCCATCAGGCGCTCGATACCCGCGTGGACGGCCGCCTCGTTGACCGGGTCCAGCGCGGAGGTCACTTCGTCCAGCAGCACGATCGGCGCATTCTTCAGCAGAGCTCGCGCGATCGAAACACGTTGGCGCTCACCGCCGGACAGCAGTGCGCCGCCCTCGCCGACATTCGTCGCCCAACCGCCGGGCAATCGCTCGATCACTTCGTCCAGCCGGGCCGCGGTCGCTGCCGCCCGCACCTCGGCTTCGCTTGCGTCCGGGCGGCCGAGACGCACGTTCTCCTCGATCGTGCCGTCGAAGAGATAGACATTCTGGAAGACAATGGAGAACTGCGACATCAACATCTCGGTGCTGATCGCGCGCACGTCCGCACCCCCCACGCGCACCGCGCCCGTGTCCACGTCGTAGAACCGCGCGAGCAGCTGCAGCAACGTGCTCTTACCCGCACCCGACGGTCCGACAACGGCAAGCCGCTGTCCCGCTGACACCGACAACGACAGGTCATCGATCACCGTGCGGGCGTCGTGCCGGAAGGTAACGGACTCGAACTCGAGGCCATGGTGCATCGGCTGGATCAGTTCGCGGGCTACCGGGAGCGGCGCCGTGCGCAACACGGTGTCGAGCCTGGCCAGCTCAGAACGGGCGGCGCGCAGTTTGCCACCCATATCCGCCAGCGACAGCAGCGGGTCGGCGCAGCGCGCGGCCAGCACCAGAATCGCCAAAACCTCTGCCGTGCCGATGCCTCCGCCGAGCGCAAGGTAGGCACCCATGCCCAGCAGCGCGGTGAACAGTGCCTGCACCGTGAGCGTCAGACCCACCACACCGGGCAGCGCGGACAGGGTCGAACGGCGGGACGCACGATGGAGTCCGGACAGCGCGTCGTCGAGCGACCGGAAGCGTTCGGCAGTCCGGCCGCCTGCGCGCAGCACCGGCTGCGCCTGGATGTATTCGATGACTCGCCCGGCGGCCTCATCACCACGTTCGACGCGCTCGGTATCGGTGGCGGCCATCGCCCGGCCGGTCCAGATCTGGATCGCCGCGACCACCGGTGCAGCGACCAAGGCGGCCGATCCCATCTTCCAATCGAAGGCGAACATCACGACAACGATCGTCAGCGGCGTCACCGCGGCGGAAATGAATGGTGCCAGTAGATGCGCGATCACGCTCATCGCCTGCAGGATTCCCCGGCTCGCCAGTACCGACACCTCGCCGACACGACCAGTGGTAAACCAACCGATCGGCAATCGGGCCACGTGATCACCGAAACGGTGATACACACCCCGCAACATCGCCCCCGCGGCGCGGAAACCGGCCAGATCACTGCGGTAGCGCAACACCGCGTAGACCGCGACCGCGACGCCGAATGCGATCAGCCAGGGCCAGGCATCCGCGGGTGTACTCCCGAACAGTGCCCGCAGCACCGAAACCAGCAGGGCGTAGGACAAACCTTCGGCCACGGCGGTGATCGTCATCAACGTCATGGTGCGACGGATCGGCTGGGCGTACTCGTGTCCCAGCACGTGCAGCAGCATTCGAATCATCGGAGCTCATCTCCTTGCAGTACAGGGGCTTCGATCTCATCGGTGATCGCGGATCGGTGCGATCGCCAGAACTCGGCGAACTGTCCGTTCCGCGCCAGCAGTTCGGCGGGCCTGCCATGCTCGACGATCGCCCCGTTCTCCAGCACCACGACGGTGTCGGCGTCCGCGACCGTCGCCAGGCGATGGGCAATGACGAGAATCGTCCGATCGCCCGCCAGCGTCGAAAGTGCCTGGCGCACAGCTCGTTCGGTCTGCGGGTCGGCGAAGGCGGTCGCCTCGTCGAGTACCAGCACGGGCGCGTCGGCCAGCAGCGCGCGGGCGAGCGAGATCCGTTGTGCCTCACCACCCGACAGTTCGACGTCGGCACCGATCACCGACTCGTATCCGCGCGGCAGCTCGAGAATTCGATCATGGATGTGCGCCAGACGGGCGGCGCGAACCACGTCATCGAGGTCGGCATGGGGCACCGCCAGCGCGATATTGTCCGCAACCGATGCGCGCAGCAGGCGAACATCCTGGAAAACGAAGGAAACCGTCCGGTAGAGCTCACGGCTGCCGAGCTCGCGCAGATCGACTCCGCCCAGCGCGACCGAACCGCTGGACGGATCGAAGAACCGCAGCAACAGCTGAACCAGCGTGGATTTACCGCTTCCCGACGGACCGACGATCGCAGTGACCGTGCCCGGCTCGAGCACCAGGTCGATCCCGCGCAGCACCTCGCGATCGGCAACGTAGCCGAATCGAACGTCACGCAGTTCCACCCGGTGCCCCTGTGGTGCGACCGGGCGCGCAGGCTCCGGCAGCGACGCCACGGCAAGCACGTCCCGGATCCGGCCGACCGCACGCCGCGCGGCCTGCAGATCGTCGAAACCGTGGCCCAGAGCCGCAATCGGAGCAGTCAGTCCCAGCCCCAGCAGCAGGAACGGCAGCAGGTCCGCCGGGGCCAGCGAACCGTTCGTGATCAGAACCGTGCCACCGATCAACACGACCAGCAACACGAACGGCGGCGACAGCACCAGCGCGAGTCCCGCCGCGATCCCGGCGAGACCTAGCACCCAGCGGAGAAAGGAGTCGGTGAAATCGTTTGTGGCCGTGCGAAATTTTCGGTGTGCGCGCTCGCCGCTGCCGAATGCTTTGACCACCGCGATCCCCTGCACGAACTCGATGGCCGCATTCGAAATCTGCCCCATGGCCGCATCGAGATCCACCTGCTCGCGCTGACGCTTCGGGGTCATCATCAACGGGATCAGCGCCACCGACAGCGCTATCGGGATCATCGTGATCAGCGTGAGCCGCCAGTCGATGGTGAACAGGTAGATCAGCGATACCAGCGGCACCACGAAGGCGGAGACGAGCTCGCCGGGGACGTGGGCGATGAGCGGTGCACGGCACTCACGTCCTCCCCCACCACCTTCGCCAACTCGCCGGTTCGGCGCCCGGAGAGCCAGCCGATGGGGACGCGACCCAGCCGGGCGGCGAGTTTCCGGCGAAACGACAGTTCCACCCGGCCGTCGAGAAGATGCCCGACTCCCGACGATCCGGCCGTGAACAGCAGTCGAACGAACAGGCCGACCGCACCCGCGATCACCACGATCCAGACGTGACCGTGATCGATCGGGTTGGGCGACAACAGAGTTCGACCCAATTCGACGACGGCCAGCAGCGGGGCCAAACCCGCGACAGCGCCGATGACCTGGAGGATCACCACGGCGGCGAAACTCCCCAGGTAAGGGCGCAGCAACCCCGCAACGCTCCGTCCCGCCGCGGAATCGGCGCCCGATAATGGTGTGGACTGCTCTCTCGCCCCGGCGAGGTCAGTGGTGGTCATCGCTCTCCCTCTGCGTGAATCTCGGCGCGGTTTCTACTGCGTCGGTATGCCCGAGCGCTTCAGCAGATGGCTGCGCAAGTGGGCGAGGATTTCGGTGCGTGCGGGCCGGGCCGCGGGGACCACTCCCGGCATGCTCAGGAAAGCGTGCACCGCTTCCGGATAGCGGGTCAGCGTTACGTCGACTCCCGCCTGTCGCAGGCGGTCGGCATAGGCCGAAGACTGATCTTCCAGCGTGTCCAGACCCGCGGCTTGGATGAGGGCCGGGGCGAGTCCCGCGAGGTTGTCGCTCTCCAACGGTGAAATCGCTCGGGAGTCGAACGATTCGGGAAGCGCGATGCGCTGCACCGCGCGGCAATTGGCCGGTGTCGCGGTCGGGCTGTCCGCGTTCTCGGTGAACGAAGGGTACTCGAAGGCGCGCTCGGTCCAGTCGAGCTGCGGATTGATCAGTACCTGGGTCCGCACCGGCAGCCCGAGTTCATCCGCCCTTATCGCGGTGAGAGCAGCGAGCGTAGCTCCCGCGCTGGCACCCAGCAGGGCGATCCGAGCGGGATCGGCTTCCCACATCGGGGCCAGCTCGACGAGGCGGAGTGCGGCATCGTAGGCATCCTCGACCTGTGCGGGCACGCGGTGCTCGGGCGCCAGCCGATAGTCGACCGAGGCGACCACGGCCGGAGTGTTGGCCGCCAGGTGACTGAGGAGCCAGTCGTCCTGGTCCGGTGCGCCGCCGATGAATCCGCCGCCGTGGAACGCGACGATCAGCGGCAGTGCCGAACCCCGCCGCTTGGGCTGGTACACGCGGACATCCAGCCGACGACCAGGGAGATCGAGGGCGTGTGTAGTGATTTGTGCGCCACGATCGGGCTTGCCGGTGACGAGCCCGACGACTGCGGACCGGCGCTTGCGGTACTGCGCTTCGCGCAATTCGATGACCTGATCCGGGGTGATCGAATCCCAGTCCGGTTCGGTCATGAGTGCGGCCAGAATCCGAACTCGCAGTGGAACTTTGCCTCGCATGATGTGCCCTCCGGCTCTTCGTGGTGCTCGTCGGCCGCTGTCTTCGTGCGGCGTAGCGCTACCCTGGCAGCTGTGACCGTGGGTGCGCTTTCGGAAATATGCGGTCCGGCAAAATCGCCAGTGGTGTGGATGCGGACGGGGCATACCGGTTACATCGGGCCGGAGCTCGGTGTCGACCCGCATTCGCCCTCCGTCGCGGTGCTCAGCGTCGGCCTGGACCGGCCGTTCGTTCTGGAGACCGCCGCACACGGGGACATACGGACCGGCAGCTCGTTCGCCCCCGCCCGGGCGGTACACCGCGTCGTCGCGCCCGAGGCGTGGATTCTGCTGCTGTTCGTCGACACCGCGGGTGCGCCCGCCACCGGCATCGCAGAGGAGATGACGGCGACCGTCGGGCCGTACGGACTCGGCCACCGACGGGAACGGGAGCTCATCGAGCTCTGCCGTGCAGATGCCGTGGATCCGGACCGAATCTTCGCTCAGGCCATAGCTGGTCACGCACCGGCGGCCGACCCGCGGATCGAACGGGTCGCCGCCGCGATCCGCCAGGACCCGAATCGCACCTTCCGGGCCGAGACGATCGCCGCGAATCTGGGCCTGTCCACCACTCATTTCCTCCGCTTGTTCACTCAGCAGTCCGGTACCACGTTCCGCGGGTATCAGCGGTGGACCCGCCTCATGCACGCGCTCCGGGACGTCGCGACCGGCCGCGATCTCACCTGCTCCGCCACCGACGCAGGTTTCGCCACCCCATCTCACTTCAGCGAAACCTTCCACCACATGTTCGGAATGTCCGCCAGCGGAGTGCTCCGCTCCGGTATCCGCTTCGATCTCGGAACCTCGCCTGCGCCTTGATATTTCGATAGTCGCTAATTCCGCGCGCCGCATTGGGCCGGGGCGTGGCGCAGGGCCGCGGCGAGTTCGGCGTACTGCCGCTGGGACACCTCGGCGGACAGGATCGCCTGCGATCCGTGGAATGTGCCAGGCCACTGGTACGACTCGACCGACACGCCCGCTTCCAACAGGCGGTGCGCATAGCCGATGCTTTCTCGCGATTAGGACAGAACTCCGCGGCGAGGCGGGCGGGTGGCACGCCGGACAGATCGGCGGCGGGCGCGGGGCGGCGTACTGCGTGGCGGGAGTGGAGCCCAGGTAGTGGCCTCATATAGAGGTGACGTTGTCGCGATTCATCCAGGGCGTGTCGGTGAGTGCCGCGCAGACCACCGAACTCACCGAGCCCACCGGACTGCTACGGGCCAGGCTCGCCCGCACCGCATGGCGGCTGCTCGACGACTGAGCAAGAACCGCCTCGTCACCCCGGACACGCAGCCGATCCAACCTTGCCCAAAATATTCCTTGACGCGAATATTCTTGATAGTGAATACTTTGGGGGCGTGGACGAGATCGCATCAGCACTTGGAGACGGCGCGCGGTGGCGCATCGTCGAGCTCCTCGCCGAGCGGCCCCGGTCTGTCGGCGAACTGGCTGAGCGGACCGGCTTACGGCAGCCGCAGACCACCAAGCACCTCCAGACTCTCGCCCGCGCCGGCCTCGTCACGGTCTTCCCGCTCGGGCAACGTCGCGTCTACGCGGTCGAGGCGGCGCCACTGAAGGCCCTCGAGTGCCGGCTGCGGGAACTGGTCGAGACCACCGAGGCGCACCAGGACGAGCGAAACGTCATCGCGCGCTACCGTGCCGCCATCGAAGCGGAATCCGTTGTCGCGGACCGGGAACGGTGGGCGGACGGACGTACTTTCTCGTTCGAGCGCGTGCTGGCCGCGGCCCGGGACGTCGTCTGGCGGCATTGGGTCGACCCAGACCTGCTCGCGTCCTGGTGGGCGCCGCCGTCGATGACGGTCGTCGACTGCGCCGTCGAGCCCAAGCGGGGTGGTCGCGCCGTCCTCGAGTACCACGATGCCGAGGGGCGGCGGTACCGCTCCGAGGGACGGGTCCACGCCGCGAAGGAACCCGAGCATCTCGTGTTCGACCTATCAGTGCGGGACGCGGCGGGGGCGGTCTCGTTCACCGGCCACTACGACCTCACCCTCGCCGCGGTCCCGGACGGCACCCGGCTGCGGCTCGGCCTGACCATCACCGAAACGGCCGTCGAGGCCGTCCCCTACATCGCCGGGATCGAAACCGGCTGGGGCCAGGTACTGGACCACCTCGCCGACACAGTCGGTACTCCTACGCGCACCACCACGGCAGCGCATACCGAAGGAAAGGAAACACAAGCATGACCACCTCGACCGGACGCAAGGTAACCGCGAACATCGCCCTCACCCTCGACGGACGCTACAACGGCCCGGGCGGGCCAACCGATGCAGAGGCGATCGTCCGCTACGCAACCACCGAGGTCGCACGAGACCACCTCACCCGCATCTACGAGGGCGCGACGACAGCGCTGCTCGGCCGGCTCAACGCCGAGGGGTTCCTCGGGTACTGGCCGACGGTCGCCGCGGACGACAGCGCCGATCCGCGCGATCGCGGATACGCGAAGTGGCTCGTCGACACGGAAAAGGTGGTCCTCTCGACCACCTTGACCGAAGCGCCGTGGGAACGCACCCGCGTGGTGAACGCCCCCGCTGCCGACGTCATCGCCGAACTGAAGGCCACCGGAGCGGGCGACATCCTCGTCAACACCAGCCCGACCATCACCAAGGCACTTCTCGCCGCGGACCTGCTCGACCGGCTGTATCTCTTGATCTGCCCCGAGATCGCCGGAGATGGGCAGCGGCTGTTCGACGACGGCCTGCCGAGTTCGAAGTGGACACTCACACACCAGGAGACCGGCGAGCTGGGCGAGATCGCCATGGTCTACGACCGCGCACGCTAACGGCCGCGGTGTGCGGCCGTCCAGCACAGCGACTACGTCCTCACAGCCGTCAGCTGCTCGGGCTGCGGACACAGTAGACCGCTGTTACAGCGACGGTTGCGGGCACGCTGGCATGCGCGCGCATTGCGAACGCGGACGCGCTCGCCTGGCCGGATATCCTGCCGCACAACCGATCAGCGGCTGAGGCGGATGTATCGAGCGGCCGGCCGCTATCCGACGAGTGTCCGGGTGCCGAGCACCGTAAGTATTGCGAGGCGTTCGGCGTCCTCGGTGCCGGGCTCGGCTGTGTAGATCATGATGCGCAGGTCGCTGCCCGCCACGGTGAGCACGTCGCAGTCCAACGTCAAGGAACCTACTTGCGGATGATCGATCGTCTTGCGGGCGGCCTCGCGGCGGCTGACAGCGCCGGAATCCCAGAGTGCAGCGAACCGGGCGCTCTCGGCGCGCAAGTCCGCGATGAGCTTTCGCAAGCGCTGGTCGGCGGGATATTGGGCGGCGGCGGTGCGCAAATCGGTGACGAGGGCGGTTTCGTATGCGTGCATAGCCTCCGGGGTGCGACGGGCGGGGGTGCCCGCGCCGAGAAAATGTCGCCACACACCGTTGCGTTCATTGGTGTGGCGGGCCGGCGGATCGCCCATCAACGCTACGTGCGGTGGGTTGGTCAGCAGCAGCGTCCAGGATGCGTCGTAGACCGCGACGGGTGTCCCGGTCAGGCGGTCCAATACGCGCTGGACGCTCGAGGTGATGTAGGTGGGCACGGTTTCGGGGTCCGGCAGCGCCAGCCCGGCCAGCAGGAACAGGTGCGCACGCTCGGCCGCGGACAACCGCAGCGCCCTGGCCAGCGACTCGACGACCTGTGTCGAAGGGTTGGCCGCGCGGCCTTGTTCGAGGCGGGTGACGTAGTCGACGGAGATGCCGGCCAGCAGCGCGAGCTCCTCCCTGCGCAGTCCGGGAGCGCGGCGCTGCCCACCCACGGTCAACCCGGCGGTCTCGGGTGAGACCTGATCGCGCCAGCGGCGCACCGCCTTCCCGAATTCCGCTGTTGCCATGTCCTTCAGTGTGCCCGGCCGAGCGCCGAACTGCCTGGTATCAGCAGTCCCAGGAAGACCGGACGACTGGTTGACCACGGCTGCCCGGCGCGACTATGAAGCCATGACAACGACACTGATCACCGGAGCGAACAAGGGCTTGGGCTTCGAGACCGCCCGTCGGCTCGTCGCGGCAGGCCACACCGTTTACCTCGGCAGCCGGGACGCCGAACGCGGACGCCACGCCGCCGAACAGTTCGGTGCACGATTGGTGGTCATCGATGTCACCGATGACGCGTCCGTCGCGGCGGCGGCGAAAACGATCGAAGCCGATGGCGGTGTGGATGTGCTCGTCAACAACGCAGGCATCGCAGGCTTCGAAGGACAGACGCAGGACAAGGGCGTGGTCGGCGCCGCCGCGTTGACCGCCGACATGATGCGGCCAGTGCTGGAGACGAACGTCCTCGGTGTGGTACGCGTGACCCACGCCTTCCTGCCGTTGCTACAGCGATCCGCCGCGCCAGTCGTGGTCAACGTCAGCAGCGGCCTGGCCTCGCTGACCCGGGTCACCACCCCGGACACACCCGCACACGCATACCCGGGAGTCGCCTATCCGGTATCGAAGGCTGCAGTCAACATGATCACCGTGCAGTACGCCAAAGCGTTTCCGAACATGCGGATCAACGCGGTGGAGCCGGGCTACACCGCGACAGATCTGAACGGGCGCCTGGGCACGCAGACCGTTCAGCAGGGTGCCGAGATCATCGTCCGCATGGCCCAGGTGCCCCCCGATGGACCCACCGGCGGCTACTTCGACACCACCGGCGCCTTGCCGTGGTAACCACCGGGATCGGCGATTGACAGCAAATGCCGTACCTGCCAACGTATCGAAGGACATCGAGGTCCTGATTCGGCTGACCTCGGTATCGTCGAATCGGAGAGTGCTCGATGGGGTTTCTCGAACCCGACCTACCCGTGGTCGATATGGCGGAGTGGAGCAAAGGCACTCGGAGTGCACGAATCCGTCCCATGGCCAGGCATTGGGCCGAGGTGGGTTTCGGGACGCCGGTCGCGCTGCATTTGTTCTATGTCGGCAAGGTCGGTCTCTATATTCTCGGTGGCTGGCTGATCATGCTGTCCACCAAGGGCATCGACGGATTCACCGATGTCGGCGACTGGTGGTCGGAGCCGATCGTCTTCCAGAAGGCTGTGCTTTACACGCTGCTGTTCGAGGTGGTCGGACTCGGTTGCGGGTTCGGTCCGCTGAACAACAGATTCTTTCCGCCGCTCGGCTCGATACTGTATTGGTTGCGGCCGAGGACAATTCGGTTGCCGCCGTGGCCCGGTCGTGTTCCGTTGACCAGTGGCACCACCCGCACCCCAGTGGATATCGCACTGTATGCGGCGTTGCTGATGACGACGTCGGTCGCATTGGTGTCCGCCGGCACCGGTCCGGTACCGGCGCTGGACACGACAGTGGGGTTGATCCCGGTATGGCAAATCGCAGTGATCCTCGGCCTGCTTGCGGCAATTGGGTTGCGCGACAAGGTGATCTTCCTCGCGGCGCGCGGCGAGGTCTATGCCACCCTGGCAGTCACTTTTCTATTCACCTCCACCGACACGATCGTCGCCGCGAAGGTCGTTTTCGTGGTGATCTGGATGGGCGCGGCGACCTCGAAGCTGAACAAGCACTTCCCGTTCGTGGTGTCCACGATGATGTCCAACAGTCCGGTGTTCCGGCGAAAGTCGCTCAAGCGCATGTTCTTCGAGAACTTCCCCGACGACCTGAGGCCGGGTCGGTTGTCGCGCATTTTCGCGCACGGCGGCACGGCCGTCGAGATGGGTATTCCATTGGTGTTGTTCTTCTCGCACGGCGGCGCGCTGACGGCGGCGGCCGCGGTCGTGATGGTGGGATTCCACCTGGTGATTCTGACGGCCGTCCCCATGGGGGTGCCGTTGGAATGGAACGTCTTCATGATCTTCGGTGTGCTGGTGTTGTTCGTCGCGCACGCCGATCTCGGTCTCGGCAGCCTGAACAACCCCGTGCCGGTGGCGCTGCTGTTCATCGTGATCGCGGGCATTGTGATCGCCGGGAACCTGTTCCCGCGCACAATCTCGTTCCTGCCCGGCATGCGGTACTACGCAGGCAACTGGGATACGACGATGTGGTGCATCAAACCCTCGGCCGCGGAAAAGATCAACCGCGGCATCGTGGCGATCGCCAGTATGCCGCAAGCCCAGCTGGAGCGGTTCTACGGGAAGGACCGGGCCCAGATTCCGATGTTCATGGGATATGCCTTCCGAGCCATGAACACCCACGGCCGCGCGCTGTTCACCCTGGTTCATCGAGCCATGCCCGCCGGCCGTGAGGACGAGTACACACTCACCGACGGTGAGCGCATCTGCAGCACCGCAGTCGGCTGGAACTTCGGCGACGGACACATGCACAACGAGCAACTCATCGCCGCGATGCAGCAGCGTTGCCACTTCGACCCCGGCGAAGTACGCGTCGTTCTGCTCGACGCCCAGCCGATCCACAAGCAGACTCAGGAATACCGTCTTGTCGACGCCGCGACCGGCGAATTCGAGCGCGGCGTGGTGCATGTCGCGGACATGGTGACCCGCCAGCCTTGGGCCGACGATGTGCCCGTGCACGTGCACCGTGGCAACCAGAACGACCTCACCTGATGGCGGCCACGATGACAACGGCGTGATACTTCGGGACATGGAGCCCGTTTCATGATCGACGTGGATCTGGCACGAAATCCGCGCACCGCGCCGCGGGATGTGCCGGCCATGGCCACGCCCGGTTTCTGGCGGATGGAGGTCCGCACCGCTCCAGCAGCGGGTAACCGCCCGACGGTCAACGACGGGATGCCTTCCGGCGCAATCAATCAGCCCGGTCCTGATCGCCGATAGCCGGCACCGTCGAGCGCGGTTTACTGTCGAAACCATGGCGACCCCCGACTTCATTCACACCATCCGGGCCGACGCGGGCAAGCAGCTGTTGTGGTTGCCCGGTGTCAGCGCTGTTGTCTTCGATGACGAGGGCAGGGTGCTGTTGGGGCAGCGGGCCGACACCGGCACGTGGGCGGTCATTGCAGGGATGCCGGAACCGGGCGAGCAGCCTGCGGCGTGCGCGGTTCGAGAAGTGTACGAGGAGACCGCCATTCGTTGCGTCGCCGAGCGTATCGTGATCGTCCGCGCCATGCCGCCGCACACCTACCCGAATGGCGACATCTGTCAGTTCATGGACATCACGATCCGGTGCCGCGCCGTCGGCGGCACGGCGCGGGTCAACGACGACGAGTCGCTCGCAGTCGCCTGGTTCGACGTGTCCGCATTGCCGGAACTGCCCGAGCACGATCTGCTGCGCATCGAGGAGGCACTGTCCGATGGGCCGGTGTGGTTCGAACCGGCACCCTGAACACGGGTCGTCGATCAGTGTGCGGCGGCAGCCCCGTGCAGTACGAGATCGACTGCGCCGCTGAGGTAATCCGACGACATGGGCTGATCACGGAGCAGGATTCGGAACCAGATCGCGCCGGCCAGCAGGTCCATGATCATCGCCGGATCCGCCGTCGCCGGCAGTTCGGCACGGGCGATCGCGCGCTGGAACATCGGCTGCTCGCGGGTGAGGCGTTCGGCAAAGAACGTGTGCGCCACCGCAGCCAGCTCCGGCCTGCGGGGTGCCGCGGCGAGAACGGTGGCGACGATCGGTGCGGTCCGTTCTCCGGTCAGCAGTTGGGTGATCTCCCGGGCCAGCGCGAGGAGGTCGCCGCGCAGGCTGCCGGTGTCCGGCATCGCGAAGGCGAGCAGGTCGGAGTGGACCAGCGCGGCGGCCAGCACCGCGTCCTTGGACGGCCACCACCGGTAGATGGTGGTCTTGTTGACGCCGGAGCGGCTTGCGATGGATTCGATGGTCAGACCGTCATAGCCCTGTTCGGCCAGTAGCTCGAGGGTCGCGGCAAAAATCGCCGACGCTTGCCGTGGCCCTCCTCGGGCGCGTTCTTCGCTCACCCCGCCAGGATACAACGCAACGTTGCGTTGCATCTAGCGCCGGTATATCTTCAAATGCAACGCAACGTTGCGTTGTTGATAGGAGCGTGGAATGAGCTTTCCCTTGGTATTCGTGCACGGCATTCGGCTGAGCAGTACCTCATGGTCGGTAGTGCGCGAGCAGCTCGGCGCGCACCCCTCGGCGGCAGTCGACCTGCCTGGGCACGGCGCGCGGCGCGGCGAACGGTTCACGCTGGCCGCCGCCATCGACGCAGTCGCCGAAGCGGTGGACAACGTCGGCGGCCACGCCGTGGTGGTCGGGCATTCGCTGGGCGGATACGTGAGCATCGCCGCAGCTGCCCGGCATCCAGAGCGAGTGGCCGGGCTGGTGGTCGCCGGGGCGACCTGCGTGCCGAACCGCGGCTTCACGGCTCCGTTCACGCTGATGCATCGCGTGCTCTCGCGGCAATCCGACGGCGGCGAACGGGCCAGCGGCCGCCTCTTCGACTCGGTGCTCCCACCGCGGGTGGCCGAAGCGATCAAACACGGTGGGATTGCCACCGAAGTCATCCCTGACGTCGTCCGAGAAAGCCGGCATTTCGACCCGCTCGCCAATCTCGCCGAGTACCCCGGCCCGCTCTGGCTGATCAACGGCAGTCGCGATCACTTCCGCACCCACGAACGGCGATTCCTTGCCGCGAGCACTGACGGCCGACTACTCATCACGCCGCGGGCAGGTCACTACTTCCCCCTGGCCCAGCCGACCGAGTTCGCGCGGTGCGTCCTCGACATCTCCTACGCGGTGACCGGACACCACAGCAGTCGGTGAAGCCCGGCGGAAACTCCGAGGTGCGCGCCGATGCAAGGGAAGGGGTCCGCCGCTTCGTACGCTGGTTCCGGTTGATCACGTACCGCTTCGATGGAGAAGGGGCTACACATGATTCACGACACCACGGACCAAGGTTTCCGCGTGGACAGATCTCGGCGATCACCGGCCTGTCTCGCGGTCCCCGCACTCTGCGCCTCGCTGCTCGGCGCGCTCGGCGGAGTTCCTGCCTCCGCCGAGGCACGAGAGGTGAAGGAGTGCACCGACACCGGATTCGTCCAAGAGATGCTGGACGGACTCAATAAAGAACGATCTCACCACGGAGTCCCCGCGCTGAAGATCAGCCAAGAGCTGGCGGACTACGCGAAGACGCGCGCGGTGTTCCACGCGGAGAACGGCTCCCTGTCCCACAAAGAACTGGATGCGAGGTACGGCGAAAACGTATTCCTGGCCAGCAGCGACGATTCCAGGCCGACGCCCGCCGGTGATGCCGTCATGCATTGGAAGAATGAGCAAGAGCGCTACGAGTACGAAGCCGACCACCCGGCGCCGGGGACCGAGAATTTCACGCAGATGGTGTGGAAGACCAGTACCGCAGTCGGTGTCGGCCGAGCCTGCGTGCTTGCACCGGAATCCGAGGATCCGGGCTGGACCTACATCGTGGCGATCTATCGGTCACGCGGCAATATCCCCGGCGAATATCGCGACAACGTATTGCGGGGAACCGACTAGCGAGGCCGAGTCGTCATGAACGAATCGCGAAAGTCAGGTCGACCGGATCGACTACCACAGCGAACCGATCGCCGACCTCCCAGGCCGGGTCCCGAGTACCGCGCTCGCAGTCGGCGTCGAAGGTGTCGAAGCCCGGCCCACTGATCCGCACGGTCAGTTCTGCGACTTCGTACGCTTCACCGCTGATGTGCATCCCGTCGACAGAGATGACCTCGGCCGTCCCGGCGACCCCGGCCGCATCGAATCGTTCGGCCAACCGCCGCCATTCGACGACAGCTGCCGGCTCGGGGATCGCGACCTCGGCCGCGTCCCCGCCGCCAAGTCCAACGACCGACCCGCACATCGGGGCTAGCTCGGCGACTCGGCTCGGCGCCTGTTCTCCGCCTCGAGCAGCTCGATCAGGCCGGGAAAACGAGCGGCCAACTCCACACTGCGCAGTTGCGCCATATTGCTGTTGCCCCGATTCACCTGACGAATCAGACCGGCTTGCCGCAGAACCCGAAAGTGGTGTGTCAGAGTCGCCTTCGATACCGGCAAACCGAACGAACTGCAGTGCCGCTCGGCCCCGTCGACGTCCGCCAACAGCGCGCACACGACCTCCAGCCGGTGCTTGTCCGCCAGCGCGGACAACACCGCTCCCAGCTCCATCGCCTCCGGATCCGGCTGATCGTCGTCAGACAATGCCCCACCACCTTCCTAGGTACGATTTGCATCGTACCTCGCCCACCGCTATCGTCCAAGGTATGGCCAGCATCGTACCTATCGATCGGGTTCCCTTCGCCTTGATGGGGCTCGCCCGCCCCAGGCCGGACCGCGTCGACGAGCTCAAAGAACTGCTCCTGTCGTTCGTCGCACCAACTCGCGAAGAAGACGGAGCCCTCGAATACCACTTCCACGAAGACGCCGACGACCCGTCCACCTTTGTCTTCTACGAGGTTTGGCGCTCCAAGGAGGATCTCGACCGTCACCTGGCCCTACCACACATGCAGGACTTCTGGGAACGGCGCATGGACTACCTCGAACAGGACCTGGAGATCCGGTTCCTGTCCATGCAAAGCCCTTACCCCCGCCTTATCTCCGCATAGGCAATCACGAACCGTCATCTCGGGGCCGGACGGCTCGCCACATCGAGTGGGTCACGATTGCGACGGAAAGGTCGGGGCAACATCCGACCGGTATTGACAGCCGAGAGTGCGGGTCACACGATCGGTGCCTGTCGATCTATCCGCCGTAGAATTTCTTGGCGCGCTCCTGGATTTCTTCTATCGACAGGTCCTCTTTGTGGGTGCAGACAATCCAGACGTGGCCGAACGGATCCACCAGCGTCCCGCTGCGGTCGCCGTAGAACAGATCGCTCACCGCGCTGAATTCTCGGGCACCCAGCTCCAGCGCCTGAGCGAAGTGCTTGTCGACGTCCTCCACATACAGCCGGAGACCAACCGAGGCCTGGGACTGCGCTGGGCTCGTCAGCGGATGACCCTCAGAAGGCTCGGTGAGAACCAGCGAAGAATCGCCGATCCTCAGCTCCGCATGATCAATGCGACCGCTCGGTGATTCCCCCCGGTAAAGCTCGACGGCATCAAAAGCCCTCTTGTAGAACTCGATTGCCGACCGCGCATCCGCGACTGCCAAGTACACGGTCATGCTGTGCTGCCCGTGGGGAATCGGACTAACCGCCATGGGGACTCCTTCTTCGGTTCCGGTCGTTCGGGTGGGTTCGTCTCAAAGGAGCTATACCTTCAGACGTACAACGGAGGAGAAGGTGGGAACACAACCGGCAACGCTGTCAATGCTCGGTGAAATGGGCCAGGGCGCCACACGAGCTCCTCTTCGGCAACCGCTAGTTTCAGCTCCGGGAGGATGTCCAGGAGTTGATCGATGACGTCCTGCGCGAGCAGAAGCCCGTACGGCCGGGCGTGAGCAGGACAGGCATGTGGGCCGGTGCTGAACGCCAGATTCCATCCGTTGTCCAGGAATTCGCCTGTGTTCATCTCCGGATCCGTATTACAGGCGGCCATACTGATGATTACCGGCTGATTCGCCGGCAACCACACGCCCTCGATCAGAATTGGCTGGCGAGGATAGGTAATGCAATAGTTCGCCATTGGCGGGTCGGTTGCCAGCCTTTCTTCGAGTGCGGTCTTGATTGACAAGGGACGGCTATTATCCTCGCTGGCATAGCGGGTATCGGTCAGCATCAACAGCAGGGTGTTGGCAATGAGGTTCAGTGGTGGTTCGACACCGGCCGCAAACAGCAGGACCAGCTGATGCACCATCTCCTCGTCGGACAACCCTTCGGGATGCTGGGTCAGTCTCGTGGTGACATCGTCAGCCGGGTGAGCACGCTTCAGAGCCGTAAGGTCGAGCAACGCCTTGCCCATCTCCGCGTTTACTGCATCGGTATCCACACCGTCGAACATCGCAGCACTGGCCTGCGCGACCCGCTGACCGATTTCGGGTGGACAGCCGAGTACCTGGCAGAAGACCGAGAAGACCAGCGGGAGGATGTACTGGTTCAACAGTTCGGCGTTTCCGTCCTTGCAGAACGTGTTGATGATCGGGATGGCGGATGCCGCGACCATGGATCGCAGGGAGTTCAGGTCCATGCCAGCCAAGGCGTCGTTCAAAGCATTGCGGTAGCGAGTGTGCTCTGTACCGCTGGTACGTATTGCGTTGGGTCGGTACTCGATCATCGGCATGATCGGGATATCGGCAGGTGCGGTCTTCTGCCAGGTGCTCGGATCGGCCGGAAAACGGTCGGAGTCGTTGAGAATGCCCACGGCGGTGCGATATTTGATCACCAGGGTGGCAGGTACTCCTGGCCACATCTCGACCGGCACCAGCGGTCCGTAGTCTCTACGCATCTGGCGGTAGAACCCGTGGGGATCGGCCGCAAATTCTGCACTGTAGATCGGGATTCGAGGGCCTGTGAACTCGATCGACGACATTGAGTTGGCGGTAGCACCCTGATGCGTGTGCTGCGGATACACGTAGTCTCCTTGATATCGGTTGCGGCAGCATAGTACCCAAGGCGAGGGCCGAGCGAAGGCCGTCGGGTCGCTATGTTGTTCCCTGTCAACAGGATTCCGTCATCAGGGTTGGTTTCGGCCTCACCTCGCCAGGTCTTGTGTACCGTCTGCCGGCTGGCTCTGCAGGGATGCTGTCAACTTGGTGCGGTGTGGCTACTTCGACCTGAAGAGTAGGCTCGGCGTGGTCGCTGTTCGGGTCCCAAGTACAAGATGATCATCGAAATCCTCTGTGGTGTCAGGGGGCCAGGGACGGGATGGGGCGAACGTCGGCCGATCAGCCGCCCTCGTGGTACCCGGCCGAGCCATGATCGTGCGATTGCGATGAGTTCCGCTACGACGCGCCGAATAGGGCACCCCCGCCGGGGTGCCCTATCCGGGCTTGCCTTGGCAGGATCAGTGACGGCGTGGGTCGTGGCAGCGGGAGTCCCACGCGGCGGGCAGATCCTCGGACAGCACCGGTGCGCCGAGGATCTCGTCATCGAAGCCGAACGCCTCCAGCAGTGCTGGCAGGTGGTCGGCGAGGTTGTCGATGGCCTGCGGGAGCAGCCCACTACGGAGCTGCTGCTTCACGGCCTTTACGGCAGCGATGTCGAGAAGACCGTGGGTGAGATACCACGCAGACTCTTTGCTGATCTGATCCAGAGCGAAAACGTCACGCAGGGCGGCGATCTCGGGATGATGTTCGGCGTGCTCGTCGAGCAACCGCAGGGCCTGCTCGGCGCAGTAGGCCTCGGCGAGCTCGAGCGCGTCCGGAATGACCTCCAGCCGAGCTTTCAGCGCTGGATTGCCAAGGTACGGTTGGGCCTCTTGCGCGATCGTCAGTGTTCGGGCGCGCAGCAAGCGCGCGCGGTCGCCTGGGTCGGCGGGATCGTGGAGAGCAGGTTCGGGTGGCGGCGTGCCGATGAGCTGTTTGGCCAGTACGCGACCGGCGACGGACCCGAGGACGTAGATATCACCCTCGCCGGTGATAGCGGCATGACAGACTCCGAGGTAGTCGGCGACCCGGTTGGCGCTGAACATGCCTTGCGCAGCCATTTTGATGCGACAGTCAGTGACTGTCTCCAACGCATGCTCCTGGATGAAATACTTGGCCAACATCACCGACACGACGGTGTCGCGAGCGGTGAGATCGGCGCCCGCGAGGAAGGTCTTGACCGCGTTGCCGTAAATGGTCCGGGCGACCGTGCCGGCCAGGTCGGAGAGCAGGGTGTCGCGCACGTGCGGGATATCGAACATGAATGTGCTGTCGACAGGCGTCAACGGCACTACCCGCTCGGCGGCGTAGCGCAGGGCGATGTAGAGCGAGGCGCGGGCCGAGGCGTTCAAGCACGACGAGAGCGCCAAGCGCCCGACAGTCAGTTGGCTGATCGCCGAGGCGAACGCCCGCTTCCGGCTGTCCTCGTCGTGCCAGGTCAGCACACCCTCATCATCGATGGTGGCCAGGTCGTTGCTCAGCCAGTCAGCGCGCTCGACCCGGAGATTATCGAAGCTGATGACCGAGTTGTCCATGATGACCAGCGGCTGATGGTCGAGTTGGGTGATCGTCACGCCGGGGGCTGGGTCGCCGTTGGCGTCGCGTAGTCGCGCCGTGAACAGGTGCACACCCTGATCGACGCCCGCTGCGTCGATGAACCGTGCACCGATAACGCAGACTCGAGCAACCGGGATACCAACGGACGGCATAAATTTCCGCGCCAGCGGGTCCGGGGTGTTGAGCACGAACCCCGCACCATCCCAGGTCGCGGTGGTCTGCATGAATCCGATGTTGGAGCCACACCCGTACTCGGTCAGCAGCATGACGCCGACGCTGGTTGCGTCATCCAGGTCATGTAGGTACGGCTCGGCGGAGTCGGAGTTGGTCAGGGTGGCCAGGCTGCCCGACGCCAGGTTGTAGTGGCCGGAGATCAGCGGGATCAGGTCCGTCGCCAGCACTGCAGACCAGTCGAACACCGCGAACAGCTTGGGCAGATCGGTCGCGACATCGCGGGTACTGCCGATCTCCTTGACCAGATTCCGCAACTGGTCATACGCGTTCTCCCGCCGCTGCTCCTGGCTCTGCTTGTCCGTGACGGCGAAGTCCGGGTTGCTCAGAACCTGCTGCAGCTGCTGGTGGAACTCTATGTGGCCGTGCCGAAGAAGCTCTGCCAGCGATGTGCGTTCCTTATACCCGTGCGTAACCATAACCGCCTCCTACTCATTTCCGATCCCAACGGTTACTCGTGCACCGTTGGGCAAAGGTGGGGATGGGGGGAAGATCACCGGCAGCGTCTCTAATGCACGGTGGAAACCTCCCTGGCGCCACTGCAACTGCTCAGCGGGCACCGCCAACCGGATTTCGGGTAGCGCATCGAGCAACTGGTCGAGCGCTTCCTGAACGATGACCATCGCCAGCGACTTGGCCGGGCATGCGTGGGGACCGGCGCCCCACGCCAGATGCGAACGGTTCCCGGTGCGATCACCATTCACCGCCGCAGGATCGTTGTTGCACGCTGCGAGGCTGATCACGACCGGTTCGTGCATCGGTAACAGCAGATCGCCGAGTATTTGTGGCTGCCGCGGATAACTGAAGCAGGAGTTCGCCAATGGTGGATCGGTGAACAACACCTCATCGATCGCGTCCCGGGTGGACAGGGCTCCCGCGAGCAGCTCGCTGCCGAATCTGTCATCGGTTGCCATCAACAGCAACGTGTTGACGATGAGGTTCGATGTGGGTTCGGTGCCCGTGGCATACAACATCGCCATCTGTTGCACCATCTCTGCTTCGTCCAAGGCGGAGGGATGCTCCAGCAGCCAGGACGTCACATCCGTGGCCGGGGCTTCCCGCTTGGCCGAAATCGCCTCCAGCATCGCCGAGGTGAACATCCGATTACCCGCCTCGGCCGATGCTGCGTCGTCCGCATTGCGCAGCGTCACCAGCGCCGCGAACGCTTCCTCCCCCGCCTCCGGCGAGAACCCCAGCAAATCGTTGAGCACCTGCGCGGTGAGCGGGACCGCATACTGGCTGAGCAGGTCGGCCGAACCGGACTCGCAGAAACTGTCGATCAGCGCCGCCGCGGTGCGTTCGACCGTACCGCGCAGCGCATAGAGATCGATTTTGTCGAGACTATCGGTGTTGGCGCGCCGGTACCTTGCATGTTCTTCGCCTGCGGTCCGCGATGCGTTGGGCTGCCACTCCATCATCGACAACACCGGGCAATCCGCCGGAACCGTGGACTGCCAGACTCGCGGATCGGCTGGAAAATGTAGGGGGTCGCCCAGTATGTGTAGTGCCTCGCGATAGCCGATCACCAATGTCGCAGGCACACCGGGCGCTACCTCCACCGGCACGAGCGAACCATGGTTGCGGCGCATGTCCCGGTAGGCGCCGTGCGGATCAGCCGCGAACTCGCCCGAATAGAGCGTCACCTGCGTGGGCCGACGAGGTCAGCCGTCGCTGACTGGTGAACGATCCGACAGCCCTGCTGTGTCGTTGAATGCGCCAGGGACGATGACATAGTCAAAAGATGGCTCCTCACAACGATTAGAAAACTGACGACGAGATCCGCTTATCGGCATGGTCTTTCACACGCGGATGCGACCGCGTCGGACGCGGTCGCGGATTGCTGCCGGAACGCTGCCGGGTTGCCATGAATCCCAACGGTTTCCGTGTGGTTGTACGGTTTTGGTACCCCTTGAACTCCTGTGCTCATGCGGCTCGTTTCGGCGGGCGCGGCTATCGAACTCATGCCCGAACCGGCCGGTAACTCAAAACTGTTCGACCGCAGCGTGTTTCGATTCAACGGCTTGATGATACCCATCTATCCTCGAAACCGCAGCCGAAGACCGGCTGAACGGTCGGTATCCGTTGCAATGCACGGCCTTTGCCGAGCTCGGCGATCCCGCCGGGTGGAAGCCGGAACGAAGCTCCCCGATACCCGGGGACACCTAGTTGCACCGGGGTTGCACCGGCCACAGGCATGGTTCGCGCATCTGCGATGTTCAGGTGCTACTACGGATTCCGCGTCCACCGCGCGACGCCCCTCGGGCCACACGACATCGATGGGAACGCCCCACCCGCGATCTTGTGCACAGCCGGTCTGTGACCAGATGATCTTCTGCCGATGACAATGATGTGTCGGCGCGTCCGGTTCACGCCGGCGGCGTTACCGCTTCCATGAAGCACGCTGCTGTTCGGCGCGATGATGCGAGTCGGCACCCGGAGCGATACAGCTGACGCCGACGAGGTCTGCCGTGCTGTGCTCGGCGAGGATCTGCCGGATTGCTCCATACACCGACTGGACCGTGATCTCAGCAGGTTGGTCCTCGCGATTGCCGCGATGAGGGGCCGCGCACTTACGTTCGGACTGGCTTCGGTACGGATACTCGCCGAATGGGTGCGCGCTTCAGTCCCACTTCCGGGCAGGGAAGGAGTCGTCGGCTTAATGGTCGCCGAGGTACCGGATCACCTCGCGCGCTCCTGGCGTGAACTTCGGGACTCGGTCGAAGAAGGCTCGAGCGAGCTCGAGTACACCCACTAGCCTGCTCAGACCACCGAGCTCACGTGGCACCCATTCGCCAAGCCCGAGTATCCGATGGGACGAACCTCAGGATTCGTTGCGCGCCTTGGGGAAACGGGTCTGGCGAGCCACCCAGCCTGCCATCTTCGCCCAGTGACCCTTGCGGGGCGTCGCGATGGAGGTGAGTTCGCGGTTCCATTCGTCGGCTTCGGTGAGGCCGTCGACGGTGGCGATCAGGTTCTTGGCGGTGTCGAGGTCGGGGACGACCTGGTCGCCGAGGATGCCGTCGGAGCCGACGAGGGTGACTCGGACGCCGAGGCGGCCGATCGGCTGGAGAACGGCCGTTGCAGAGCCGCCGTGCTCGGCGACGAATCCCTTGACGGAGTCCACTAGGGAGCCCGACAGCTGTACTGGGGCCGGGGCGGCAGGAGCACTCATGGACGTTAGTTTACTGACCGGTACGTTCGGGTCCAGAGGCTATGGGTGTAGAACGGATCTCATGCGCGCGATTCAGGTTTCCGAGCACGGCGGCCCCGAGGTCCTGGAGTTCGTCGAGGTTCCGGATCCGCAAATCGGTCCGGATCAGCTGCTGGTCGATACCGAAGCCATCGGGATCAACTTCATCGACACCTATCTCCGGACCGGGCGATACCCGCAGGCAGTGCCTTACATCCCGGGGGCCGAGGGCACCGGGATCGTGGCCCAGGTCGGCGCTGATGTGACCGAATTCGCGGTCGGCGACCGGGTCGCCTGGGCGGCGGCGCCGGGTAGCTACGCTCAGCGGGTCGCGGTGAACGCCGCGGTGGCGGTCGCGGTACCCGACGGGGTGGCCCCGCCGGTCGCCGCGTCGGCCCTGCTGCAAGGGATGACCGCGCACTACCTGATCGAATCGATCTACAAGCCCGAACCCGGTGAGACGGTGCTGGTACACGCGGGTGCGGGTGGTGTCGGCCTGATGCTCACCCAGCTCGCCGCCAACCGTGGAGTGCGAGTCATCACCACGGTGTCGTCGGATGCAAAGGAAAAGCTGTCCAGGGAGGCAGGCGCGGTGGAGGTGCTGCGCTACAGCGACGATCTCGCCGAACAGGTGCGGGCGCTCACCGGCGGTGCCGGTGTCGCCGCCGCGTACGACGGGGTGGGTGCTGCGACCTTCGAAGCCAGTCTGGCCTCATTGCGCATTCGCGGCACGCTCGCGCTGTTCGGCGCTGCCAGCGGGCCGGTGCCGCCATTCGATCTGCAACGTCTCAATCCCGCGGGCTCATTGTTCGTCACCCGCCCGACGCTGGTCCACTACACCCGTGATCGCGCCGAATTGCTGTGGCGCGCAGACGATATCCTGTCCGCGATCGCCGACGGCTCGCTGCATGTCAGAATCGGTGCGACCTACCCGCTTGCCGGGGCCGCGCAGGCGCACCGCGATCTCGAAGGCCGTAAAACCACCGGCTCTATCGTGCTGCTGCCGTAGGGCGAATGCGCACTACGTGGGCCGTCGCCTCAGCATCCGGCGGTCACGAGTCTCCACGCACACCGGTTACGCTGGTCGGAGCGGCGGGCTGGCGAGACCACAGAGCGCCAGGCTCGCGAGCCGAATAATGGCTATCTGGAACGCTTCGCTCTCCGGCGCCAACGCGCCTTCGGTTACGGATATCACCGCACCGGCGCGACCATCCGGGCTGCTGAGCATCTCGGACGAATAGCCTGGCATGCGGCCGCCGTGCCCTAGACCGACACAGTCCGAAGGGAAGTCCCGCTCGAACAGACCGAGTCCATACCCCAGGGTCGAACCCAGCCGGTGGATATCGCGCATCTCCCCCATCAGGGCAGGCGACAACAGCCGTCCGCTCGCCAGGGCCATCACAAATGTCGTGAGATCCTCTGTCGTGGAGATGATTTCGCCGGATGCACCAGTAAAGGAGGGGTTGAGCCGGGTGATGTCGATGAGCTTGCTTTCACCGTCTCCGGAATAACGCACGTAGCCATGCGCGTGCGGCCCGAGAATCTCGATCCCCTGCCCTGGCAGCTCAGTGCGCCACAGTCCGAGGGGCAACACGATGCGGAGATTGACCTGCCAGGCGTAGGGCGTCCTGGTGAGCTTCTCGATCAGCAGACCCACGAGCACGTAGTTGGTGTTGGAATACGACCAACCCGTCCCAGGACCGAACTTCAGCGGTTCGGCGGCAACGAATCGCACGATCTCTTCAGGGAGATAGGTGCGGAATACGTCGTCGACCAGGACCGGGTCGGCGGCATCCGCCGGGTCCGAGCCGCGGGTGTGACTACGCAGACCGCTGGTGTGCTGCAAGATCATTCGCACAGTGATGCGGTGGTCCAAGCCGAATTGCGGCAGGTACCGTGCAACCGGGTCGTCGAGGCCGAGCTTTCCCTCATCGACGAGTTGCAACAGCACCGTCGCGATGAACGTCTTGGTAATGCTGCCCGCCCGGAATCGCCCATCCACCGGAACACCTTCCGGGCGGCCGATTTCCGCAACACCAGCGCTACCGGTCCATTCACCGGACCGATCGCGCACTCGGAGTTGGACCCCGGTTGCTCCGGCCGCGACGAAGTCGTTCATCGCCTGCTGCAGAGCGGCTCGATCTGCTCCGCCGGATTCGGCAACGGCATTCGTGCCCGCCGATCCGGTCAAGGCCACGATCGCCGCCACCGCGACGATCCCCGCGCGAATCCTCATGCACCCCCCTCGACGACATCGGTAGCGCCGACCCTGCCATCCCGCTACTGTTGCGGCAAGCGACTTTTCGGCTGCACGGAGCGCCATCCGGCCGTCACCGCCCGGCCGCGCCGCTGCTATCAGCTGAAGTCACAGAACCGACGCTGCACGAGAATCGTTCCAGCAATTATGCCGCGCGCAACCCAGGTTTCGAGTCGATCCAGAAATAGAACGCCGATTGCAGCGGCGACGAAAGCGCCGCCCAGTGGAACGCAGCGTTGGCCACGAACAGCATTCACCGCACCGGCCGTCCAGCGGCCGATTCTGCTACGCACCCCAACCACACTCAGTAGTCGCGCCCGGTGAGGCCGCGGTAGATGAACTTGGTCAACCCCTCGATAGCCTGCTCGTCGGTCAGCGTGACGGTGCCGTCCTCGACCGCCTGCAGCAGTGCCTGCGTCACCAGGAACATCATCGCCAGACTGGCATCGGTCGTGCTCGGCAGCCGTAAACCCTTGTCGGCGAACCCATCCACGTGGTCGGCGACGTCCGCACGCTGCTCGATGCCGAACCGGCCGATCATCCGTGCGAAGTCCTCGCTGACGATTGCCGCCTGACTCATCGCGCGCAGCACGGGCTCATGCTCGCGAGCGAATTTCCAGTACCCGGCGACGTGGTAGCGCACGCCGTCCGGATCGCTGAAGTCCGGATTGTGGTCCGGTCCCTCTGCCTGCGCGTCCCCGGCGTCGGCCATGTCCTTCAGCAGCGACTGGAGGAGTTCTTCCTTGCTCGCGAAGTGGTTGTAGAACGACCCGGCTGCGCGACCCGCCGCCGTGGTGATGTCGGAGATCTTCGCGTTCAGATAGCCGCGTTCAGCGAAAACCCGCAGCGCAGCGGCCTTCAGCGCCTGCTCGGTTTCCGCGGACTTCTCTCGGCGACTTGTCGACACCGACATCACCTCCTTGACAGCGAAAGGTACCAACTCCGATACTGAATCGACATTCAGTGAATCGTAATTCAGTTCAGGAGACATCGTGCAGACTCAGGTACTCATCGCAGGCGCCGGACCGACCGGCCTGACGCTCGCCCTCGAACTGGCCCGCCGCAACGTCCCGGTGCGCATCGTGGAGCAGGCGCGCGAGTTCTTCGCCGGCTCCCGCGGGGACGGCATCCAGCCGCGCACCCTGGAGGTGTTCGACGATCTCGGCGTGCTGGACGCGGTGCTGGCCGCAGGCACCCCGACGCCGGTCATGCGCGCCTACTTCGGCGGCGAGTTCGTCGGCGAGCGGCGGATGAGTGAACCGACCGAGCCGACTCCCGCGATCCCCTACCCGAACCTCTGGGTGCTCGGACAATCCAGGACCGAGGGCATCCTGCGGGATCGGTTGGCGGAGTTCGGTGTTCACGTCGAGCTGAGCACCGCGCTGGTGTCGTTCGATCAGGACGACTCGGGAGTCACCGTCACGCTCGCACACGACGGCGCCGACGAAACCGTTCGCGCCGCCTATCTTGTCGGGGCCGATGGCGGCCGGAGCACCGTACGCAAGACGCTGAACATCCCCTTCGAAGGCACGACCGATGACTCGATTCGAATGCTGCTCGGCGACGTCCGCGCCGATGTGCTCGACCACGAGTACGGCTACTGGTTCGCCGACGCGGAGCGGCCGATGGAGGGAATCGCGATGTCCCCCTTGCCCGGCGGACGGCATTTCCAGTGCGCCGCACCACTCGGCGCCGATGTCGAACCGACCCTCGAGGTCCTGCAAGGGTTCGTCGACCGATACTCCGGACGCACCGACATCGTCCTGAGCGACCTCACCTGGGCCACCGTGTGGCGGCCGAATATCCGCCTGGCGCAGCGCTTCCGCGAGGGCCGGGTCTTGCTGGCCGGGGACGCCGCGCACGTGCATCCGCCGACCGGCGGACAGGGCTTGAACACCGGCATCCAGGACGCTTACAACCTCGGATGGAAGCTCGCCGCGGCGGTGCACGGCAACGAATCACTACTGGATAGCTACGAATCCGAGCGCAGGACGGTGGCCGCACGGGTACTCGGCATCAGCAGCGAACTGCTCGACAAGCTGGTCGACGGCGACGAAGACGCCATGCATCGTGGCGAGGAAACGCGGCAGCTGGATATCAGCTACCGTGATCCGGCCGATCACGGTCCGCTCGTCGCGGGTGATCGCGCGCCCGACGCGCCGCTGAAGGACGCGACCGGACTGCCGATCCGACTGTTCGACCTTTTCCGCGGACCGCACTCGACGCTGCTGTGTTTCGGAAAGACCGCAGCGCATTCGAATGAGCCCGGTGTGCACACGTACACGGTGGTACGTCCGAGCGACGGGGTCCCGGGAGGGGCTGCCCTGGATGCAGGGCATGCTTCCGGTGCGACGCCACTGCGCTACGTCATGGACGTCGAAGGTCACGCGTTCGCGGCATACCACGCCGGCGAGGGCACCGCGGTGCTGGTCCGACCCGATGGCTATCTCGGTCGACGTAGCTGAACCCGTGGACTCGGTGTACAGGTGTCGCGGCGGATCGGCGCTAGCCGAAGAAGCTGCCGATGGTGTCCCAGCCGAGCACCGAGTCCACCGCAAGACCGCAGAACACCACGGCCAAATAGTTGTTCGACTGCAGGAACAGCCGCAGCGGCTTCACGGACTCGCCCCGGCGAACACCGGAGTACAGCTGGTGGGCCATGAGCAGGAACCACGCCCCGGCCACCAGCGCGACGGCGGTGTAGATCACGCCGGTCGCGGGTGCGAGGGCAAGGGTCGTGAGCACGGTGAGCCAGGTATAGATGACGATCTGCTTGGTCACCACCTGCTCGGTCGCGACCACCGGCAGCATCGGCACACCGGCCGCGCGGTAGTCCTCCTTGTAGCGCATGGCCAGCGCCCAGGTGTGCGGCGGTGTCCAGAAGAAGATGACGCCGAACAGGGCGATCGCGGGCCAGCCGATGCTGCCGGTGACCGCGGACCAGCCGACCAGGGCGGGCATGCAGCCCGCCGCGCCGCCCCACACCACATTCTGCGAGGTCCGGCGCTTGAGGCCGAGGGTATAGACGAAAACGTAGAACAGGATGGTCGCGACGACCAGCACGCCGCTGAGCAGATTCGCCTGCCACCACAACCAGGCGAACGATCCGAAGCCGAGCACCACACCGAACACGAAGGCGTGCGAGGTGGGCACCGCCTCCCTGGCAAGCGGTCGCTTGGCGGTCCGCTTCATTACCTTGTCGATGTCGGCGTCGGCCACACAGTTCAACGTGTTCGCGCTCGCCGCGCCCATCCAGCCGCCGAACAGCGTCGCGAGGATGAGGCGGATATCGATAGCGCCCCGGTCGGCGAGCAGCATCGTCGGAATGGTCGCGACGAGCAGCAATTCGATGACGCGCGGCTTGGTGAGCGCAATGTAGGCCAGCGGTTTCCGCACCGTTCGCGACAACAGACCATCACCCGTGAACCGGTCGGCCAGCGCCGTCGCGGAGGAGCCGTGCGCACCATTGCCACCCGGCTGTTGCCCAATCCGCACTGTCTCTCCTCGCACGCTGTGCATCGCATCCGGCAATGGAACTAGCAGCGCACGACCTGCACGGCGCGGCCACTACTACAGAGGATGGTAGACCCACGTCGGTGGTGTTCTCCCCATCGCCCCCTCGCGCGGCCGCGCACGAAGACGGGCGCGACCGGTCGGTACCCGGCCGCGAAACGACGCGTTCGACGGTGCGAAACGGCGCCCGCCGCGACCGGAACGCCCGACTCTGGACCCGGTAAGCCGGGTTCCCGCCCAGCCGGTCACCGGGCACATCTAGGGTGGTTGGGGTACACCGGTGCGTGCGCATTCGCCGCTGCCGCGCGTCAACGCCGCCAGTAACCACCACAGTCGACGAAACCAATGTCAGGAGAACCTCGGTCGTGTCAGTCACAGACGACATCCGCGCCCTCACTCAGCCGAACTACCCGGACGACTGGACGGATCTGGACACCAAGGCCGTCGACACAGTACGGGTGCTCGCCGCGGACGCGGTGCAAAACGCCGGAAACGGTCACCCGGGCACCGCGATGAGCCTGGCGCCGTTGGCGTACACCCTCTACCAGCGCACGATGCGCCTCGACCCGAGCGATCCGAGCTGGGTCGGCCGGGACCGTTTCGTGCTGTCCTGCGGGCACTCCAGCGTCACCCAGTACATCCAGCTCTACCTGGCCGGCTTCGGTCTGGAACTGGACGATCTGAAGCACCTGCGCAAGTGGGGCTCGCTCACCCCGGGTCACCCCGAATTCCGCCACACCGACGGTGTCGAGATCACCACCGGTCCGCTGGGCCAGGGTCTGGCCTCCGCTGTCGGCATGGCGATGGCCGCGCGCCGCGAGCGCGGCCTGTTCGATCCGGATGCCGCGCCGGGCGCGAGCCCGTTCGACCACTTCATCTACGTGATCGCCTCCGACGGTGACTTCGAGGAAGGCGTCACCTCCGAAGCGTCGTCGCTCGCGGGTACCCAGCAGCTCGGCAACCTCGTGGTGATCTACGACGACAACAAGATCTCCATCGAGGACGACACCACGATCGCATTCACCGAGGACGTCGCCCTGCGCTACGAGGCGTACGGCTGGCACGTCCAGACCGTCGAGGGCGGCGAGGACGTCGTCGCGATCGAGGCCGCGCTCGCGGCAGCCAAAGCGGAGACCGGCAGGCCGTCCATCATCGTGCTGCGCACCATCATCGGCTACCCGGCCCCCACCAAGATGAACACCGGCGCCGCGCACGGTGCCGCACTCGGCGCCGACGAGGTGGCCGCCACCAAGAAGATTCTCGGCTTCGACCCGGAGCAGAGCTTCGAGGTCGCCGCCGAGGTCATCGCGCACACCCGTGCGGTCGGCGCGCGCGGCAAGGAGGCCCACCAGGCCTGGCAGCAGCAGTTCGACGCGTGGGCGCAGGCCAACCCCGAGAACAAGGCGCTGTTCGACCGGCTCGCCGAGCGCAGGCTGCCGGCGGGCTGGGCCGCGAATCTGCCGACCTACGAGGCCGATCCGAAGGGCATGGCCACCCGCAAGGCGTCCGGCAAGGTGCTCGCCGCGCTGGCCCCGGTGCTGCCCGAACTGTGGGGTGGCTCGGCCGACCTCGCCGAGTCCAACAACACCACCATGCCCGACACCCCGAGCTTCGGCCCCGAGTCGATCTCCACCGGGATGTGGAAGGCCAACCCGTACGGTCGCACGCTGCACTTCGGTGTTCGTGAGCACGCGATGGGCTCGATCCTCAACGGCATCGCGCTGCACGGCCCGACTCGTCCGTACGGCGGCACCTTCCTGGTGTTCAGCGACTACATGCGCCCCGCAGTGCGGCTGGCCGCGCTGATGCGGATACCCGTCACCTACGTGTGGACCCACGACTCCATCGGTCTCGGTGAGGACGGCCCGACGCACCAGCCGATCGAGCACCTCGCCGCACTGCGCGCCATCCCCGGCCTGAACGTGGTCCGCCCCGGCGACGCCAACGAGACCACCTACGCCTGGCGCACCATCCTCGAGCGCGACAGCAACGAGCACACCTCGCACTTCTCGGTGTCCGAGCTGCCGCACCAGGACGGCCCGTCCGCTCTGGCGTTGACCCGCCAGGACCTGCCGATCCAAGAGGGCACCAGCTACGAGGGCGTCCGCAAGGGCGGCTACATTCTCGCCGAGGCGTCCACCGGAACCCCGCAGGTGATCCTGATCGCCACCGGTTCGGAGCTGCAGCTCGCCGTGGAGGCCCGCACTACGCTGGAGGCGCAGGGCATCGGAACCCGCGTGGTCTCCATGCCGTGTGTGGAGTGGTTCGACGCGCAGGACAAGGCCTACCGGGATGAGGTGCTCCCGCCCGCGGTCACCGCTCGGGTTGCCGTCGAGGCCGGTATCGCGATGCCGTGGTACCGGTTCACCGGTGACGCGGGTGAGATCGTGTCGATCGAGCACTTCGGCGCCTCGGCCGATCACAAGACCCTGTTCCGCGAGTTCGGCTTCACCACCGACAATGTCGTTGCCGCCGCGCAGCGCACGCTCGAGAACGTGAAGGGATAAGCGCTCATGGCACAGAACGAAAACACTGCAGCTCTTTCTGCGGCCGGTGTCTCGGTGTGGCTCGACGATCTGTCCAGGGACCGGATCCAGTCCGGCAACCTTGCCGAACTGATCGCCACCCGCAATGTCGTCGGCGTCACCACCAACCCGACGATCTTCCAGGGTGCGCTCAGCCAGGGCCACTCCTACGACGGCCAGCTCAAAGAGCTTGCCGCCCAAGGCGCGGACGCCGACGCCGCGATCCGTACCATCACCACCGACGATGTTCGCGCCGCCTGCGACGTGTTCGCGGAGGTGTTTGCGGCATCCGGCGGTGTCGACGGACGGGTCTCCATCGAGGTCGATCCCCGGCTGGCGTTCGACGCGGAGAAAACGACGGCCCAGGCCGTCGAGCTGTGGAAGATCGTCGACCGGCCGAACCTGTTCATCAAGATCCCGGCTACCGAAGCGGGCCTGCCCGCCATCTCCGCGGTGATCGCCGAAGGCATCAGCGTGAACGTGACGCTGATCTTTTCCGTCCAGCGCTACCGCGCGGTGATGGGCGCCTATCTCGACGGCCTGGGCAAGGCCAAGTTCGCGGGCCACGACCCGGCCAAGATCCATTCGGTCGCGTCGTTCTTCGTGTCCCGGGTGGACACCGAGATCGACAAGCGCCTCGAAGCGATCGGCACTCCGGAGGCACTGGAGCTGCGCGGCAAAGCAGGCATCGCCAACGCCCGCCTCGCCTATGCCGAATACCAGGACGTGTTCGACGGCGGCGCGCACACCTCGACCTACACGCACCTGGCCGCATCGGCAGGCGCGAATCGGCAACGTCCGCTGTGGGCCTCGACCGGTGTGAAGAACCCGGAGTACTCCGACACCATGTATGTCACCGAGCTGGTGGGACCGAACACGGTGAACACGCTGCCGGAGAAGACCCTCGAAGCGGTCGCCGACCACGGCGACATCCGCGGCAACACCCTCAGCGGGACCGCCGCGGCCGCCAAGGAGGTCTTCGACATGCTCGTCGCGGTCGGCATCGACCTCGACGACGTGTTCGCGGTACTGGAGCGCGAAGGCGTCGACAAGTTCGAAAAGTCTTGGGCGGAGCTGCTTTCCGCCACCACCGAGGAGTTGAACGCCGCTGTGCCCGATACGGCCGGCACCGGAAGCAACTGATCGGGATGGCCGGCACAGCGGCAGGAAAAACGGCAGCGGCCGTCTGGAAGAACCCGCTTCGCGACGAACGGGACAAGCGAGTCCCCCGCATCGCGGGACCGTGCAGCATGGTCATCTTCGGTGTCACCGGTGACCTGTCCCGTAAGAAACTGATGCCGGCCATCTACGACCTCGCGAACCGGGGGCTGCTGCCCCCGGGTTTCGCGCTGGTCGGCTTTGCGCGGCGGGACTATGCGGACGAGGATTTCGCCCAAGTCGTCCTCGACGCGGTGAAAGCACACGCGCGCACGCCCTTCCGCCAGGAGGTCTGGGACCACCTGGCCGAGGGAATCCGGTTCGTGCGGGGCACCTTCGACGACGACACGGCCTTCGCCACGCTCGCCGACACCCTTGCGAAGCTGGACAAGGATCGTGGCACCGGCGGCAATCACGCCTTCTACCTCTCGATTCCGCCGAACATGTTCCCGGTCGTGCTGGATCAGCTCTCCGAACACGGGCTTGCCAAGCCGTCCACCATCGACGCCAACGGCCGCAAGCCATGGCGTCGTGTGGTGATCGAAAAGCCCTTCGGGCACGATCTGGAGAGCGCTCAGGAGCTCAACGCACTGGTGAACGGAGTCTTCCCGGAAGAGACGGTGTTCCGGATCGACCACTACCTCGGCAAGGAGACAGTGCAGAACATCCTGGCACTGCGCTTCGCCAACCAGCTCTACGATCCGATCTGGAATGCGAACTACGTCGACCATGTCCAGATCACCATGGCCGAGGACATCGGATTGGGTGGCCGCGCAGGCTATTACGACGGCATCGGCGCCGCGCGCGACGTGATCCAGAACCATCTGCTCCAACTACTCGCGCTGACCGCGATGGAGGAGCCGATCAGCTTCCAGCCCGACCAGTTGCAGACCGAGAAGATCAAGGTGCTCTCGGCTACGAAGCTGGTCGAGCCGCTCGACGAGACCACGGCACGCGGGCAGTACGCCGCGGGCTGGCAGGGCGGCGAGCAGGTCGTCGGTCTGCTCGACGAGGAGGGATTCGACCCGCAATCGCGCACCGAGACCTACGCCGCGATCACCCTGGAGGTCGACACCCGGCGCTGGGCGGGCGTGCCGTTCTATCTGCGCACCGGAAAACGCTTGGGCCGCAGGGTCACCGAGATCGCGGTGGTGTTCAAGCGGGCGCCGCACCTGCCGTTCGACCAGACGATGACCGAGGAGCTCGGCCAGAACGCCCTGGTCATCCGGGTACAGCCGGACGAGGGCATCACCACCCGATTCGGTTCGAAGGTGCCGGGGTCGGGGATGGAAGTGCGCGACGTCAATATGGATTTCAGCTACGGCGAGGCGTTCACCGAGTCCTCCCCCGAAGCCTACGAACGTCTGATCCTCGACGTGCTGCTCGGGGTGCCGTCCTTGTTCCCGGTGAACGCGGAGGTCGAATTGTCCTGGCGCATTCTGGATCCGGTGCTCGAGCACTGGGCCACCGACGGTAAACCGGAACCGTACGAGGCAGGCACCTGGGGTCCGTCGTCGGCCGACGAGATGCTCGCCCGCACCGGGCGCGAATGGCGGCGGCCATGATCGTCGACATGCCGGAGACCACGACATCCGAAGTCACCAAACGCCTGGTGAGCCTGCGGGAAAGCAACGGCGTGATCACCATGGGCCGAGTACTGACCCTGGTCGTGTGCACGCTGGACAGCTCGGAAGCCGAAGACGCCATCGACGCCGCCAACGACGCCAGCCGCGAACACCCGTGCCGGGTGGTCGTCTTGGCCCGTGGCGATCGCGAAGCCGAGACCCGCCTCGACGCCCAGATCCGCGTGGGCGGTGACGCGGGCGCGGCCGAGGTGATCGTGCTGCGGCTGCAAGGCGAGCTGATCAATCATGAGAGCAGCGTCGTCATCCCGTTCCTGCTCCCGGATACCCCTGTGGTCGCCTGGTGGCCGCGCGGCGCACCGGAGTTCCCCTCCAAGGATTCGGTGGGGCGCTTGGCGACCCGTCGCATCACCGATGCGACCTTCGCACCCGACCCGCAGGAGACGATCAAGAAGCGGCGCGATTCCTACGCCACCGGCGATACCGATCTGGCGTGGAGCCGGATCACCTACTGGCGGGCGCTGCTCGCGGCCACCATGGACGAACCGCCCTACGAACCGGTCGAATCGGTGACAGTGTCCGGGCTGCGCGAAGAGCCCGCGCTGGACATGCTCGCCGGCTGGCTGGCCGCACGTTTGGGCTGCCCGGTGCGTCGCCGCACGGGTGAGCTGCGGGTGGAGGTGCATCGGCCGTCGGAGTCGATCGCCATCGCACGGCCGCAGACCGGCCGCACCGCGACGCTCATCCGCACCGGAGACCCGGTGCAGCGAATCGCTTTGGCCCGCAGGGAAACTCGCGATTGTCTCGCGGAGGAACTGCGTCGGCTCGATGCCGACGAGATCTATGCCGAGGCGCTCGCCGGAATCGAGAAGGTGACCTATGAGTGAGCGTATCTCGGCCGAATCTCCTACCGACACCGTCGAAGTCCATCCCGACACCGAGACGTTGGTGACCGCGGCGGCGACCACGTTCGTCGACGTCGTGACGGCCGCCCAGGCCGCGCGTGGTTCGGCGTCGGTTGTGCTGACCGGCGGCGGTACCGGCATCGCGCTGCTGGAACTGGTGCGCAAGTCGCCCGGTGCCATCGACTGGTCGAAACTCGATGTGTTCTGGGGCGACGAACGCTTCGTCCCCGCAGGCGACCAGGAACGCAACGACCTGCAGGCCCGCCGGGCCCTGCTCGACCACGTGCCGGTCGATCCGGCCCGGGTCCACCCGGTTGCGACCTCCGACGGCGAATACCCCGACCCCGTCGAGGCCGCCGCCGAGTATTCCGCCGCGGTGCACGCCCATCTGGCCGAACACGGCGCGTTCGATCTGCACCTGCTCGGTATGGGCGGCGAGGGCCACATCAACTCCCTCTTCCCCGACACCGACGCGGTCCGTGAACAGCACGAACTCGTTGTCGCCGTGACGAATTCGCCGAAACCGCCGCCGGTCCGGGTCACCCTCACGCTGCCTGCGGTCCGCCACACTCGGCACGTGGTGCTGGTCGTCGGCGGCGCGGCCAAGGCAGAAGCGGTCGCAGCCGCGTTAGCGGCCGCCGATCCGGTGGATATTCCCTCCGCCGGCGCCAAGGGCCTCGAATCGACCACCTGGCTGCTCGACGCGGATGCGGCAGCGGGGTTGCAATAGTCCGCATGCCCGAACCGCCGCATAAGAGTTGCCCACGAACTTCTCCATAGTTTTCGGTTCGTTCCCGGAAAAATACCGGCGAATGGTCGACTGAGCGGCCCCGAGTCCGGGATGATCGTTCGATGACCGAGCAGGGAGTCGACCTCGACGAGCGGTTTCGCACCGAGATCGAGGCGCTGACAGCTAGTCCGAGCCGCCCGGCCGGGGAGCTGATCGACCCGGGCGGCCGGGTTTCCGGTGCGCGGTGCCTGGAGCTGTTCGAATCGCAGGCGACGAGTAGGCAGCTCGATCTCGCGGCGCGCAGGCTCGGCGGCGTGCGACGCGGCTACTACAGCATCGGATCGTCCGGCCACGAGGGCAATGCGGCCGTCGCGGCGGCGCTGCGCGCGACCGATCCCGCGTTGCTGCACTATCGTTCCGGCGCGTTCTTCGTGCACCGCGCACGGCAGGTGGCGGGGCTCGACCCGATCCGTGACGTGCTGCTCGGCGTCGTTGCAGCGGCCGCCGATCCGATATCGGGTGGCAGGCACAAGGTGTTCGGCAGCAAGGCGGCGGGCGTGATTCCGCAGACCTCGACGATCGCGTCCCAGCTGCCGCGCGCGGTCGGACTCGGGTTCGCGATCGGTCGTGCGGCCCAGCTCGGGGTCACCAGCGAATGGCCGTCGGATGCTGTCGTGCTGTGCAGTTTCGGTGACGCGTCGGCCAACCACTCCACTGCGACGGGCGCGATCAATACCGCGATTCACACTGCTCACCAAGGGATTCCAATGCCCGTCCTGTTCGTCTGCGAGGACAATGGGATCGGCATCAGCGTGCCGACCCCGCCGGACTGGATCGAACACGCCTACGGCCTGCGTCCCGGCCTCGAGTACTTCTGCGCGGACGGCTGGGATGCGCTCGACGCACTGACAACCGCGCAGTCCGCCGCCGACTGGGTACGTGAAAACCGCAAGCCTGCCTTCCTGCGCCTGCGCACGGTGCGGCTGCTGGGCCACGCTGGATCCGATGTCGAATCCGCTTACCGCCGCCCCGCCGACATCGCCGCCGACCTGCTGCGCGATCCTGTCATCGAGACCGCCCGACTGCTCGTGACGGTCGGTGTGGCGACACCCGATGAAGTCATCGACCGCTACGACGACGTCCGCACCCGCGTCGAGGCGATGGCCGAATTGGTGGGGCACGAACCCAAACTGAGCTCGGCAGCCGCGGTCATGGCGCCGCTGGCACCATCGCACCCGGATGCGGTACGAACCGATGCGCTTCGCCAGCACGCAATCGACACTGCAAACCAGGCTGCCCGGCCGGCCCAGGTACCCGGCCAGGGATCGAATCGAGTTGCGGTGGTCAACGATGCGATGACGCTCGCGCAGGCCGTCAACCACACCCTCGGTGCGCTGCTGGCGCGAGATCACGATGTGCTGGTCTTCGGTGAGGATGTGGGCAGGAAGGGTGGCGTGTACGGCGTCACCAAGGGATTGCAGAAGGCCTTCGGCGCGCGGCGGGTTTTCGACACGTTGCTCGACGAACAGAGTGTGCTCGGCACCGCACTCGGCACCGCGCTGGCCGGCTTCCTCCCGATACCGGAGATCCAGTATCTGGCATACCTGCACAACGCGGCCGATCAGCTGCGCGGCGAGGCTGCGACGTTGCAGTTCTTCTCCCATGGACAGTACCGGAACCCGATGGTGATCCGGATAGCCGGCTACGCCTACCAGAAGGGTTTCGGCGGGCACTTCCACAATGACAACTCGATCGCCGCGCTGCGTGACATCCCCGGCCTCATCCTGGCGTCCCCGTCCCGCGCCGACGACGCCGCGGCGATGCTGCGTACCTGCGTCTCCGCCGGGCGGGTCGACGGCCGAGTATCGGTCTTCCTGG
This sequence comes from Nocardia sp. CWNU-33, assembly GCF_046764895.1. Classification (NCBI taxonomy): domain Bacteria; kingdom Bacillati; phylum Actinomycetota; class Actinomycetes; order Mycobacteriales; family Nocardiaceae; genus Nocardia; species Nocardia sp. CWNU-33. Next base: position 118,542 of record NZ_JBKOQN010000019.1, read on the forward strand.
AACCCATCGCGCTGTACCACACCCGTGACCTGCACGAGCCCGGCGACGGTGCCTGGCTCGCGCCGCCCTCGGCCGATCATGTCGCGATCGGCCGTGCTCGCGTCTATGGCGACGGCACCGACCTCACCATCGTCAGCTTCGCCAACGGCGTGCCGATGAGTCTGCGCGTTGCTCGGCGACTCGCCGAAAGCGGTATATTCGCCCGGGTTCTCGACCTGCGGTGGCTGGCGCCGCTCCCGCTCGAAGACCTCCTCCACCATGCCCGCGCCACCGGCCGTGTTCTCGTCGCCGATGAAACCCGCCACTCGGGCGGCGTCTCCGAGGCGCTCTGCGCCGCGCTCGTCGATGCCGGTTTCGACGGTCGCATCGCGCGCGTCACCAGCGAGGACAGCTTCATCCCCCTCGGCCCTGCCGCCGAGACGGTGCTGCTGGACGAGGACCGCATCGAAGCCGCCGCCGGAAAACTCCTTGCCGAGCCATAACACCGTCTCGCTAGGCTGAATCGCGTGCCACTAGTCGAGGTCACCTACGCCCCGCACGTCCCCGAGTCCGTTCTGCGCGACCTTGGAAAGCATCTGCCCCACATCGTGTCCGTGGCCGTGGAATGCCCGGAAGAACCCTACGACGGCGACCTGCGGCCCGGCGATATCGAAATCCGCTTCCGCCAACTCGGCCCCTTCGACCAGAGCGGCCTCGACGCCGTCATCGAAGTCCGCTCCAAATGGTTCCAGAGCCGAGCCAGCAACCGCCAGGACCGCTGCGACCTGCTGCACGATCTGGTCTCGCAAGCCACCGCTCTCGAAGACTTCGGCGTCTACCTCACCCTCCCTGTCGCCGCCTGGACCCAAACCGACGACTGACCGGGCCCGTCCGCACCGCTTGTCGGGACCTGCCCCTTTGGCCCGACCGGCGGTGCGGATCCCGACGGAGGTGCGCTCCCCGACGCAACCGGCGAAGCCCGGGAAAGCCGCGTTCTGCTCGCAACACGATTGCGATTGGGCGATTCGGATTCGGTTGGTGCGGACTGGAAATACAGTGGGCAGAACGGTAACCGGCAGTGGAAGGGCACGGCGATGACCACGATGTCCATGCTCGGCGAGGTACGGCCAGAGCACGATCGCGAGACCGACGGCGATTTGGTGTTGCTGCACTACCTGCGGTCTTTTCGTAGGCCGGTGTTGGAGGTGTGGTCGGCGTGCACGGAGTGGCGGCAGTTGGGGCGCTGGTTCGGGACGGTGTCGGGAGTGGGCGGGGAGCTGACGATCGAGCCGATCGACGGGCCCGGGATCGGGCCGATCACGGTGCGGGTGGACGAATGCCGGGCGCCGCACGAATTGGTCGCGCAGATCGACGGCTGCGTGCTGGAGCTGCGCATGACCCAGGTCGGCGTTGTCACGAATGTCGAACTCATCCGCAGGCATGTGTGCCCCGCCGACGCGAGCACGATCGGTCCACGCTGGCAGTACCTGCTGGACCGCCTCACCGCCTACCTGGACCGCCAGCCGCTCCCCCAGTGGCCCGAATATCCGGAACTGGCCTGCGAATACAAGTAGGCGAAAATCTCGCGACAGCCGAGTGCGTGGCTCGGTCGCGAGCCGCACGCACGCGCGCGTCCACCGGGCGATCAGTGCACCTCTGATGTCGACTACGCCTGGGCAGCTCCGCGGCAAGTGACCTGTCCAGTCGGATTCATTCGCCAGGGCTGGTCACCGCGGTGCGCGCGGACTCGGACCGCCGATCGCTTTCCGGATTCGTCAGTCGGGAACCGGTACCGGAGCAAGCTCGCGCAGATGAGCGGTAATCCAGTCGTTGACCTCCGTCGTCCGCTCCAACTGAACCAGGTGGCCCGCGCCGCCGATCTTGGTGACCCCGCGCAGGTTCGGGACGTTTTCCCGTAGCGTGGCCAAGGGGTCGCGGCCGCTGAAGCCCTCCATGTCGGGGTCGCGGTCGCCGTAGAGGAAGTAGGTCGGCGGGGTCACTGTGGCGTCCGCGTAGTCGGCGGTGAGTTCCCAATTGCGGTCGAGTGCGCGGTACCAGTTCAGGCCGCCGGTGAAGCCGGTGCGCTCGAAATCCTGTGCCAAGACATCTAATTCGTCATCCGAAAGCCAGCGCCACGGCAGCGGCGGGGCCTCGGGCAGCACATCGAGATAGCCGGTGCCTTCCGCCGGGAAACGCCAAGTGTCCAGGTAGTGGTAGTCGGCGCTGAGGGAGTAGTAGACGCGGGCCAGGAAATCCCGCGGGTCGGCACCGAGTTCGGCATCGGCAACGCCGGGCTTCTGGAAGTAGTCCAGATGCAGGAAGTGTCGCTGCGCGGCTTTGGCCCACAGTTGCGACGGCGGACGCGACGGACGCGGTGCGAACGGGTTGTTCAGCACGATGATGCCGCGCACCCGTTCCGGCGCGCGCAATGCCAGCTCCCAGACCAGTGCGGCACCGAAATCCAAGCCGACGAACACAGCTTGTTCGGCGTCGATATCGTCGAGCAGGCCGAGGAGATCGCCGATCACCTCACGATTCGTGTGCGCCGCCACATCGGCGGGCGCCTCGGTACATCCGTAGCCACGCAGATCGGGTGCGATAGCCCGGTAACCTGCTGCAGCGACCGCCGCCAGCTGGCGATTCCAGATGAACCACGTGTGTGGGAAGCCGTGGCAGAAGATCACCGGATGCCCCTCGCCTTGTTCGGCGACGTGCATTCGAATGCCATTGGTCGCCACGAACCGATGGGTCAACTCCACTGCGGCCTCCAAAACATAGAACGCGTTCTCGTTTCAAGGTAATGTCCCGAGATCGTGAACGGAATACCTCACCTACTCGGCGGCCGCGTAGCCGTCGTCACCGGCGCCAGCCGCGGAATCGGCAAAGGCGTCGCGCTGGAATTGGGCGCAGCAGGTGCGACGGTGTACGTCACCGGGCGCTCGGCCGCGGCCGGCAGGCTGCCGGGGACGGTGCACGAGACGGCCGCGGAGATCGATGCCCTCGGCGGCCACGGGATACCGTTCGTGTGCGACCACCGCGACGACGATGCGATCCAGCGCCTGTTCACCCGCGTGCGCGATGAGCGAGGCCGGCTGGATGTGCTGGTGAACAATGTCTACAACTCCCCCGCCGCTGCCCGCTGGCTCGGCAAGCCGTTCTGGGAGGTGCCCCCGGCCGCATGGGACGAGACGTTCGATGTCGGCGTCCGATCTCACTACACGGCAAGCGCATTCGCCGCGCCACTGCTGATCGAGTCGGCGGGTTTGATCGCCAATATCTCCTCGCCGGGTGCACAGCGCTACATGCACAATGCCGTGTACGGCGTGGCGAAGACCGCACTGGACCGGCTCACCGCCGATATGGCCCACGACCTCACCGACACCGGCGTCACCGTAGTCTCCCTGTGGCCCGGAATCGTGAATACCGAACTCCTGCAACTGGTCCCGGCAAACGAGCAGGGCAGGCGCCTGGTCATCCTCCCGGGCGAGGGCACCTTCGACCTGGACGCCGCCGAATCCCCCCGCTTCCCCGGCCGGGCGGTCGTCGCCCTCGCCACCGACCCCGACCGCCGCGCCAGGACCGGTCGAGCCTGGCGGGTTGCCGATTTGGCCGAGCAATACGGCTTCACCGACGTCGACGGCCGCATCCCGCGCGCCGACTGACTCCGTGACGAACACACCTCACCTGGGCATCAATCCCTCGAAGCTCACCGCAAGAGCGCGGTCACGCTGTGCACTGTCCCAGCCGTAATGCTTTGCGGCCGTACACCATCCGTACAGCAAAGCGAGCAGATCGAATAGCTCGAGGTCCGCGCGCACCACGCCATCGACACGAGCGGCGACCAACAGCCCCGACAGTGCTCGACGCATCTCCGCGGCGACTTCGGCGTGCCCGTCCGCTGATTTGACGTCTACTCCGGCCGCGAGTATCGCGTTCCCCAAGTCCTTCTTCGCGGCGGCAACGACGCTGTCGATGATCTCGAACGTGCAGACGCCTGATCCACGGCCGAGTAGCCCAACCTGTTGCCCCGACTACCCGCGCGACTCGCATCCGCCCGACGGTGCGACAACTAGTCATCGATTGGTGTTGCGTCTCGAGCGATTCCGAGAAAGCGCTGCACCGAGCCCAATGGGGCGGGCTTGGCACGCCAGGTGAGGTAGACGTGCGAAGGCGGGCGTCCGGGATGTCGCGGTAGACCACGCCGGGATGCGGTGCACGGGTCCGCGCCAGGGTGGGGACGCCGCCGATGCCGCGGTCCGCCGCAACGAGTTCGATCCATTCGTCGAAATTCGTGCAGGTGATGATGGTGCGATCCGGGTACGGCGGATCCCATGATCCGGCATGGATGGTGCCGGAGACCACGTTGACGACCAATGGGTAGCTCGCGAGGTCGGCCCAGCGTAGGTCCTCGACATGGGCAAGTGGAGAGTTCACCGAGACTGCGAGCATCCGATCCTCGGTCCCGATCACCCGGGACGCGAGGTCGCGTGGGAGCCGAATCTCGTTGCGGTGGATCGCGATATCGATCGACCGGTCCGCCAGCGCGGCCATCGGGTCTTCGACGCGGTGCAGCGAGATGCGGCCGCCGAGCACCTCGTAGCGGGTGCGGGTCTGTGCGAACCAGGTATCGGGGAGCAGCCAGGAGAAACCGACGTCGAGGGTGGCGCGCGAGCGGAGTTCGTCACGGACGGTATCGATGTCGGCGATGATCCGCCTGCTGTGCGCCAGCAGTTCCGCGCCTTCTTCGGTCAGTTCGAAGCGGCGGGACGAGCGCTCGATCAAGCGGCATTCGACTCGGCGTTCCAACTGCTGGATGGTCCGGGTGAGCGCGGGCTGACTGAGGTGCAGGCGTGCTGCGGCACGGGTGTAGTTCGCCTCCTCGCACAGCGCGAGGTACGCCCGGAGGTGCCGCAACTCGATATCCATGCATCGAGCGTATAAAGCATTTCACGGCCGGGTCGGCGGTCCGTACGGTCAGCAGGTGTGACCGATACCGCCGTAGCTTCCACCACGCGCAGCAGCATTGCACCGGCACTCGCCGCAAGCGCCGGCCTCGCCGCGGCGGTGGGAGTGGGCCGGTTCGCCTACACCCCGGTGATGCCTGCCATGGTCGATGCGCACCGGATCAGCGCACACGACGGAGCGTTGATCGCCGCCGCCAATTACGCGGGCTATCTCGTGGGTGCCGTGCTGTTGGCTCGACGGCCGGACCTGAACAGCCCCCTGTCTTTTCGCCTCGCCGCCGCGACGCTGGTGATGAGCGAAGTGCTGCTGGCGATACCGGGACCGGCGGTGTTCCCCGCTGTGTTGCGACTGATCGCGGGGTAGCGAGCGCGGTGATCTTCGTCGGCTGCGCCGGGGCGATCGCCCGACTCGGCGGGCATGGACACGCGGCGGGCATCGCGTTCGGCGGCGTCGGCCTCGGCATTGCGCTGACCGGCCTGCTGGCCCTTGCCGCACGACCGGTACTGCCCTGGCAAGCACTCTGGTCCGGCGCGGCGGTATTGACAGCGCTGCTGTTGCTGCCGGCGCTCCGGCTCGACATCCATCAGGGCTATCGGTCCACCGCAGTAGCAGGCAGACGCCGCTCGACTCCGGCTTGGCGTGCGTTGCTCGTCGCCTACTCCCTCGAAGGTGTCGGCTATATCGTGATCGGCACTTTCCTGGTCGCCGCCGTCAGCGCGCACAGCGGCCCGACCGTCGGCTCGGTGATGTGGGTGATCGTCGGTGCGGCCGCGGCGCCCGCCGTGTTGTGGGGCATAGCCGCCCGACACTGGAGACCCGCGACAGTGTTGGTCGCAGCGCTATCGGCGCAATGCGTGTCGGCAGGACTGCCCGCCCTGGCCACCGCGCTCTGGTCCGCCATCATCTCCGCGGTGCTGTTCGGCGGCACCTTCATAGGCATCACCATGCTCGCGATCCGAGTGGGCACCGAGCTGTCGGACCACCGAGCAGCGGCAACGCTCACCGCGGGCTACGGATCCGGACAGATGATCGGCCCGCTCGTCGTGGCGCCGGTAATCGGCGACGGCTACACCACGGCATTCGTGATCGCCACGGCGGTGCTGATCGCGGCGACGGCGGCAGCCGTTATCGTTGCGCGGATACCCGAACCCTCAGCACCATCGAACCCGTGACGATCGATCAACCTCGAGATCTTCGGCGCAGCACAAATCGCCGCAGCTCACTCGAATCGTGAGCTGCGGCGTTGGGCCGAAGGACCGTCAGGCGAACTTGATCTCCAGCCCGATGCCGAGGATGGCGATGAGCCAGACCAGGCCGGTGAAGATAGTGACGCGGTCGAGGTTCTTCTCGACGACAGTGGATCCCGACAGGCTGGACTGGACACCACCGCCGAACAGGCTGGACAGACCTCCACCCTTGGCGCGGTGCAGCAGCACCAGCAACACCAGCAGCACGCTGGTGACGATCAGGAGGATATCCAGGAACATCCGCATGTCGGACAGTCTATGGGGTAGCCCCTGCCGGACCTAATGCGGCTCCACCGCGACGAGATGGGTGATCTTGTCGTCGCCGTTGGTGAACGCCGCTACCGCGCGTTCCCGCAGTTGATCTTGGGCGGTGAGCCGCACCTGATGCTGATGCATGTGTTCGGCCCAGGAGCGCACCACGAACGCCTCCACATAGCGGTCGAGCACACCGACGTCGCGATACAACCGCCACTCCATCGCGCCGGTGCGCTGCCGCGAGCGCCCGACGAAGGCCATCGCGGCCATGAACTCGTCGACGTTCTCGGCGGGCACGTCATAGGTCCGCAGCACCAGCACCGGGCCGTCGGCCGGATCCGGCTCGACCACGAGTTGCGGCTCGGGCCAAAAGGCCGACGGCGTCAGGTCCAGTTCTTCGGCGTTGTGCCGGATCGGCAGCCAGAGCGTGCTCACCGCGCAACAGGCGAGCAGCGCAGCGGAAATGAGCATGGTCGACACCGGGCCGACAGCACCGGCGACCAGACCCCAGACCAGCGACCCGATCGCCTGACCGCCCATGAACACCAGCATGTACACCGACAGCCCGCGCGCCCGCACCCACGCGGGCAACAGCAACTGCATGGTCGAGTTCAATGTGGCCATCGCCAGCAGCCAGGCCAGCCCCGCGCCGACCAGCAGGACAAGCACCACCGGCACCGAGTGCAGCAACACCGTGGCCACCGTCGCGGCACCGAACAACACCGCGGCCACGGCCAGCCGGTGCGTCGGGGTCAGCATCGACCGCAATCGCGACAACGCAAGCGCGCCGAGCACCGCGCCGATGCCGAGGGCGCCGAGCATCAGCCCGTAACCGGACGCGGACAGACCGAAATGGTCGCGCGCGATGACCGGAAGCAACGCCCACAACGCACTCGCCGGCGCGATGAAAAGGATCGCGCGCAACAGCACGCGGCGAATCGCGGGAGCCGCTCGAATAAAGCGGGTGCCCGCCTGCAACGCCGCCAGCGGGCGCTCGGTCGGCAGGCTCTGATCGGTCCGCGGGCGGCGCCACAGTGCGAGCGCCGCGACGATCCCGCCGAACGACACCGCGTTGAGCGCGAACACCACGGTCGGCCCGGACACCGTCACCAGCACACCGGCCACCGCGGGACCGACCGCCCGGCCGATGTTGATATTCATGCTGCTGAGTGCGGCGGCGGACGTAATCTGTTCGCGTGGAACCAGTTCCGGCTGGATCGCCTGCCACGCGGGCGCGGTGAGCGCCTGCCCGCAGCCGAGCAGGAACAGTAGCGTCAGCAGCACCGCAGGCGTGGTGTGTCCGGTCGCGGTCGACACCGCGAGCAACGCGGCGAGCAACGCCATCGCCGACTGCGCACCGAGCAGCAGTCGGCGCCGATCGACCAGATCGGCGAGCACCCCCGACGGGATGGACAGCAACATCACCGGCAGCGTGATCGCGGTCTGCACCAACGAAACCAGCGTCGCCGCATTCGGCTCGTCGACCAGAATCCACTGCGCACCCACGGTCTGCATCCAGGTGCCCAGGTTCGACACCAGCTGGGCGATCCACAGCGCCCGATAGACCGGCGATCGCAGCGGCGCCCAGGTGGATAGCGGGATCGTTGCGTCGGCGGTGGTCACGGTGCCGAGTTTAGCGGCGCTCGCCGAGCACACCGGGGCAGAACCATTGCCACTGATCCGTCCTCAGCGTGCACTTCCACGGCGCTCCAGCTGCTGATCCGGGCGGCCGAGTGTTACTTTCACTCCGCACGAACAGGATTGCGCCTATTCATCAGTCGGGCCGCACGCATTGCGGCTGGGCACGAAGCAGTGGATCGGCCGCGATTCGGGCTGCGGTCTCGGGGTCCGGCAGGTAGGGGCGGGCGGTCAATAGCCACTCGCAGCGCAGCTCGGGGATGACGACCTGGGGTTGGTCCCATTCGTTTTCCAGTTCAGGACCCCAATTCATGGGTGCGGCACCGGGTGCGAAGGCAGGACCGTCGGACAGACCCTTGGCACGCAGGAGGTCCATGGTGACGCCGAGGTAGTCGTTCCATCGGGAGTACGAGGTGGCCAGGGTCTGAGAATCGGGGACGTCGAGCTTCAGCAGCCAGATGCCGTGCGCCCACTGGTCATCGCCGAGCAGCGAATTCGCAGTCTGCCGGATTCGGTTGCGCCGCAGCGCCCGACCTGGCCAACACCAGATGGGTGGCGCGCTATCGCAGACGATGTCCCGACCCCGCATCTCCGCGACCATCGCCCGGAACGCGGGCCGCCAGTTGACGATCACTCGATCCCATTCGGCCAGGTAGCGCCCGTCGGATCGCACTGCGGCGACGACTTCCGGCGCTTGCAACGTCCACAACCGCATCAATGCCCTCCAGCTATGACAGCCCACTCCGTGCGGGCGCGATGCTCGCTCCAGCGGATTCCACCGACATGCCGCTTGCCTGAGGCGCTGTTTGCCCAACCCTGCGATCCAACGACGGTATCCCCTGCGCAATGTGTGGGCACGCCATTTTCGGCGTGCCCACAGGTAGCGCAGCGCGGTATCGAGTGAATCATCCTGTGCACCAACGTGTTACATGACCGCCCGGCAGGCTGCCCGCTGCCGAGTGAAGACCTCCTCCGAGGTCCGCACGATCAGATGCAGCCTGCTGTCGAACGGCCGGAACATCGCACCGGCCGGAAGCCCTGCACGCCCGCAGATCTCTTGCACCGTGGCGCGCTGATAACCCACTTTGCCGATCGCGACGATGGTGGCGTCGACCAGCTCGGCTGCCGTCGCAGCGCGGCGTTCCTGCTGGGTGCGACGCGGACGCGGATTCGGCACTACCAGTCACCGCTGAGCATCCTGCCGGTGGGTCCGGTCGGGGCGAACGCGGCATCGCCGCCGTGTCCGGCGCTCGACCGCAAAGTGGTTGAACGACAGGCCCAATGGCGCGCCTGCCGCTTCAGGACGCAGTGACCGCGAGCGGACCTCGGACCGCATCGGCGGGCCGGTCGGGGTAGAGAATGCCGGTTTCGGTACGGCAACGTCGGTAGGATCGCAACATGTCGGCAAACTTCGTGCGTTTCGGTCCGATTCTCTTGCTCACATTGTGGGCGGCTGCCTGCACAAGCGACTCGGAGAAATCTCCAGAGCATGCGCCGGCCCCGATCGGCCACACCTACGTCTCCACCGAAGTCGAAGGTGTGCCCATCCCGGGTGACGGCCCGCTGACGCTCACCTTCGTAGCCGATCGGATCTCGGCCGCCGCGGGTTGCAACACCTACAGCGGCGCGGTCGTCCTCGACAACCACAAGCTGCAGGTATCCACGCTGGCCGGCACCCTCATGGCCTGCTCGGGTGACCACGATGGCGCCGACGAATGGCTCGTGAACCTCCTGAACTCGTCGCCTGGCTGGCAGTTGGACAACACCGAACTCACCCTGCACGGCACCAACTCGACCGTGCACCTGCTCGACAAGAAGGTCGCCCAACCCGACAAGCCGCTGACCGGCACCACCTGGATCGTTACCGAGATCATCACCCCCGACGCCAGGACCCGATCGCAGACCATCGACGAGGTGAAACCGACCCTCACCATCGCCCCCGACGGTGCCGTCTCCGGAAGCGGCGGCTGCAACCGGCTGACCGGCAACGCCACCATCACAGGCGCCGACGTCACCTTCCAGGTCGCCGGCACCAGGATGATGTGTTCACCCGAGGTGATGGAGGTCGAGACCGCCGTCCTCGCGGCCCTCGACGGCAAGACCACCGCCACCATCGACGCGGACACCCTCACCCTGCGAAACGACAAGGGCGACGGCCTGACCTTGCGCGCCGTATAGGGCCATCGAATAGCGACGAGCCGGGCATCATGTCGATGCCCGGCTCGTCGTCACGAAAACGCTTACGGCAGTGGGCCGCCCGCGGCGATCGCCGACAGGGTTGCGAACTCGTCACCCTTGAGCGAAGCGCCGCCGACCAGTGCGCCGTCGATATCCGTCTGTGAGACGAGCTCACCGACGTTCTTGGCGTTCACCGAACCGCCGTAGAGCACCCGCACGCCCGCGGCGACCTCCGGGTTGGCCAGCTCGGCCAGCTCGGCACGGATCGCGCCGCACACTTCCTGCGCGTCGGCAGGCGTGGCGACCTTGCCGGTCCCGATGGCCCAGACCGGCTCGTAGGCGATGACGACCTTCGAAATCTGTTCGGCCGATAGACCTTTCAGCGATCCACGCAACTGCTCGAGATTGTACTCGACGTGTGTGCCCGCCTCGCGGATGTTCAGGCCCTCACCGATGCAGACGATCGGCGTGATCCCGTACTTCAGCGCCTGCTTCGCCTTGGCGAGCACGGTGGCGTCGTCCTCCAGGTGGTACTGCCGACGCTCCGAGTGCCCGACGACCACATAGGTGCACCCCAGCTTGGCCAGCATGGATCCGCTGATTTCGCCGGTGTACGCGCCTTCGTCGCGCGTGGACACGTCCTGCGCACCGTAGGTGAGCAGCAGCTTGTCGCCCTCCACCAGGGTCTGCACGCTGCGCAGATCGGTGAAGGGCGGGACCACGGTGACGTCGACCTTGGCGAAGTACTTCTCCGGCAACGCGAATGCGATCTTCTGCACCAGAGCGATGGCCTCGAGGTGATTGAGGTTCATCTTCCAGTTGCCCGCGATGAGCGGCTTGCGTGCCATGGTCAGTCCTCCAGAACCGCGATGCCCGGAAGTTCCTTACCCTCCAGGTATTCCAGCGACGCGCCGCCGCCGGTGGAGATATGCGAGAAACCGTCCTCGGGCAGCCCGAGCGCCCGCACAGCCGCGGCCGAATCACCGCCGCCGACAACAGTGAACGCACCCTTGCCGGTTGCGGTCACGATCGACTCGGCGACACCACGGGTGCCTGCCTCGAACTTCTCGAATTCGAACACGCCCATCGGGCCGTTCCAGAAGACGGTGCGCGCCTCGGTCAGCAGCGCCGCGAACCGGCTCACCGACTCGGGGCCGATGTCCAGACCCAGCCAACCCTCCGGAATCTCGTGGGCCGCAACGACCTTCGAGTCCGCGTCGGCAGCGAACTTGTTCGCGACGACGATGTCACGCGGCAGGTGGATCACATCGGCGTAGCGCTCGAGCAGACCCTTGCAGGTACCGATCATCTCCTCCTGCAGCAGCGAGGCCCCCACCGGGAGTCCTTGTGCGGCAAGGAAGGTGAAGCACATACCGCCACCGATGACCAGCGTGTCGACCTTCGGCGCGAGCGCCTCGATGACAGCGAGCTTGTCGGAGACCTTCGAGCCACCGAGCACAACCGCGTATGGACGCTCGGCGTTCTCGGTCAGCTTCGCGAGCACCTCGACCTCGGCGGCGACCAGCGTGCCCGCGTAGTGCGGAAGCAGCTTCGCGACGTCGTAGACCGAGGCCTGCTTGCGATGCACAACACCGAAACCGTCGGAGACGAACGCACCGTCGTCGCCGACCAGCTCGACCAGCGCCGCGGCGAGCTTGGCCCGCTCGGCGTCATCTTTGCTGGTCTCACGCGGATCGAAGCGCACGTTCTCGAGCAGCAGCACATCACCGTCGGTGAGGCCCTCCGAGCGCGACAGCGCGTCGTAGCCGACGACGTCACCGGCGAGCTGGACATTGCGGCCGAGCAGCTCCGCCAGCTGCACCGCGACCGGAGCCAGCGAGAACTTCGGATCCGGCTCGCCCTTGGGGCGGCCGAGGTGCGCCGTGACAACCACCTTGGCGCCGGCCTCGACCAGCGCTTTGATGGTGGGCACCGAGGCGATGATGCGGCCCGGATCGGTGATCTGGCCGTTGTCGTCGAGGGGAACGTTCAGGTCGGAGCGCACGAGCACGCCCCGACCCTCGACACCCTCGCTCAGGAGATCCTGGAGTGTCTTGACTGCCATCGCGTCAGAGCGACTTGCCGACGAGACCGATGAGGTCGGCGAGGCGGTTGGAGTAGCCCCACTCGTTGTCGTACCAGCCGACGACCTTCACCTGATCGTCGATGACCTTGGTCAGCGGCGCATCGTAGATGCAGGAGTGCGGGTCGGTGACGATGTCGCTGGACACGATCGGGTCCACGTTGTACTTCAGGAAGCCCTTCAGCGCACCTTCGGCGGCCGCCTGGTACGCGGCGTTGATCTCGTCGACGGAGGCCGACTTGGTCAGCTTCACGGTGAGGTCGGTGACCGAGCCCGTCGGGACCGGAACACGCAGCGCGTAACCGTCGAGCTTGCCGTTGAGCTCGGGGAGCACCAGGCCGATGGCCTTGGCCGCGCCGGTGCCGGTGGGCACGATGTTCAGCGCGGCGGCGCGGGCGCGACGCAGGTCGCTGTGCGGGCCGTCCTGCAGGTTCTGGTCCTGCGTGTAGGCGTGAATGGTGGTCATCAGACCGCGCTCGATGCCGAAGCTGTCGTTCAGCACCTTTGCCAGCGGGCCGAGGCAGTTGGTCGTGCACGAGGCGTTGGAGATGATGTTCTGGCTGCCGTCGTACTTGTCGTCGTTGACGCCCATGACGACGGTCAGGTCCTCACCCTTGGCAGGCGCGGAGATGATGACCTTCTTGGCGCCGGCGGCGATGTGGCCCTTGGCCTTGGTCGCGTCGGTGAAGATGCCGGTGGACTCGACGACGACGTCGACGCCCAGGTCACCCCACGGCAGGGCGGCCGGGCCCTCCTTGATGGCCAGTGCCTTGATCCGCTGCTCGCCGACCACGATGGTGTCGTCGCCGTCCAGCGAGACGTCCTGCGGCAGACGGCCGAGGATCGAGTCGTACTTGAGCAGGGTCGCGAGGGTCGCGTTGTCGGTGAGGTCGTTGACCGCGACGATCTCGATGTCGGTGGTGCCGAGCGCCTTCTGCGCCTCCACCGCCCGGAAGAAGTTACGTCCGATACGACCGAAGCCGTTGATGCCTACCCGGACAGTCACGTTATCGCTCCTCAGCTTTCAAGCGGATTCATTCCGATGCCATAACCACACTAATGCCCGCCCGTAACCTCTCCGACACGCACCTGGGATTTGTGCGCTCGGCATACCCGGCGCAGCACGACACACCCGCCGCCGCGGCGTGTGCCGGAACCCGGCGGCAACCCGCGAGCGCGAGTGCCGACGAGTCCCGCCACGCCGAGACGGCGGGTGCGGTAGAACGTCGAATCAGGCGTCGTCGAGTAGTTCGGCGGTGACGGCCGATTCGGTGTCGGGCACGCCCAAATCCTTGGCGCGCCGATCGGCCATCGACAGCAGACGCCGAATCCGGCCCGCCACAGCATCTTTCGTCATCGGCGGGTCGGCCAGCTGGCCGAGCTCCTCCAGCGACGCCTGGCGATGCTGAACGCGCAGCTTGCCCGCGGCCGCGAGATGGTCGGGCACTTCGTCGCCGAGGATGTCCAACGCGCGCTCCACTCTGGCCGCGGCGGCGACCGCGGCGCGAGCCGAGCGGCGCAGGTTCGCGTCGTCGAAGTTGGCCAGCCGGTTCGCGGTGGCACGCACCTCGCGGCGCATCCTGCGCTCCTCCCAGGTGAGCCTGGTGTCATGCGCACCCATCCTGACCAGCAGCGCGCCGATCGCCTCGCCGTCGCGCACGACGACCCGATCGGTGCCGCGCACCTCGCGGGCCTTCGCCGTGATGCCGAGCCGCCGTGCGGCGCCGACCAAGGCCAGTGCCGCCTCCGGACCGGGGCAGCTGACCTCCAGCGCCGACGAACGACCCGGCTCGGTGAGCGAGCCGTGCGCGAGAAACGCTCCGCGCCAAGCCGCTTCGGCATCGCCGATGCTGCCGCCGACCACCTGGGCCGGCAAGCCGCGCACCGGACGCCCCCGCACGTCGAGCAGCCCGGTCTGCCTGGCCAGCGCCTCGCCCTCCTTGGACACGCGCACCACATAGCGCGAGGTCTTGCGTAGACCACCCGCACCGAGCACGTGCACATCGGAGCCGTAGCCGTATAGCTCGAAGATCTCCCTGCGCAACCTGCGCGCAATGGAACCCATGTCCACCTCGGCCTCGACGATCACCCGCCCGCCGACGATGTGCAGGCCGCCCGCAAACCGCAGCAGCGCCGACAGTTCCGCCTTGCGAGAACTCACCTGCGAGACCGTGAGCCTGCTCAGCTCGTCCTTCACTTCGGCTGTCATCGCCACGAGACGCGCTCCTTTCCACCCAACCCGGAACGCACATCCTGACCCATGTGACGTCCCTCGACTCGAAGCCCTGCCATGTGTGGCCGAGGTTGCCGGATCAGCTGATCCAGTGCGGCGGCAAGCTTTCCGGGGTGATGCCGGTCCGTTCCCGCTTCGGCGACATCGGAGAAGGTTACTCGCGCCCGCAATTGTTCGGCAGCCCTGGCCACATGTTCTCTTTCGCGACCTTCTGGCACGGACCCGGAATCGACCAGTACCTCGTCGACCACGAATTCCGGTGCGTGCTGGGACAATACATGCAGATGCCGTTCGGCGGAGAACCCCGCCGTCTCGCCCGGCTCGGCGGCGAGATTGAGCACAAGCACCTTTCTGGCTCTGGTGTACACCAGCGCGTCGCGCAGTTCGGGCACGAGCACGTGCGGAATCACACTGGTGAACCACGATCCGGGGCCGAGCACAACGACATCCGCGTGCTCGATGGCCGAGGTCGCCTCCTGGCTCGCGGGCGGATCCGACGGTATCAGCCGCACCCGCCGCACCTTACCCGGTGTCGTCGCGATGGCAACCTGTCCGCGAATACAGCGGCTCACTCGCGGATCTGCTTCCAGCCCAGAGACATCCGCTTCGATATCGAGCGCGATGGGCGACATCGGCAGCACTCTGCCGGTGACCCGCAACATCTTCGCGACCTCGTCGAGCGCGGCCACCGGATCACCGAGCACCTCGGTGAGACCGGCCAATATCAGGTTTCCGACCGAATGTCCGGCCAGTGCACCGGTGCCGCCGAACCGATGCTGGATGGTCCGCGTCAGGACGTCGTCGCTGTCGGCGGCAAGCGCGGCAAGCGCCATCCGCAGGTCACCCGGCGGCGGTACGCCTAGTTCCGCGCGCAGTCGGCCCGAGGAGCCACCATCGTCGGCGACGGTCACCACCGCGCAGATCTTCGTGGTCAGCCGACGCACGGCCGTCAGCGTCGCATACAGGCCGTGCCCGCCACCCAGAGCAACGATGGCGGGATTCGATTCCCACCCGGTCATTCGCGCCCCAGATCCCGATGCACGATCCGCACGACATCGGCGGATTCGCCGGTCTCCGCGCTCATCAATTCGCCCAGCGCTTCCGCAATTGCCACGCTGCGGTGCTTACCCCCGGTGCAGCCCACTGCCACCGTCATGTATCGCTTCCCCTCTTGGCGGTAACCATTCGTCGTCAGGTCGACCAGGTGGTGGCAGGTGCGCAGATAATCGTCCGCGCCGGGGCGCGACAGCACGTACTCGCTGACCACGGTCTCCTGTCCCGAATGTTCCCGAAGTTCCGGTATCCAATGTGGATTAGGTAGAAAACGCACATCCAACACCATGTCCGCGTCCAGTGGAACCCCGTACTTGAACCCGAAGGATTGCACGGTCACCTGCAGCGCGGTGGGCGCGCCACCACCGTAGGCCTCCTCCAGCTTGCGATGCAGTTGGTGGACCGACAGCTCGGTGGTATCGATGACGAGGTCGGCGGCGGTTTTCACAGCGGAGAGGCGGACCCGTTCCGCGGCGATGCCTGCCGAAAGGGTGCCATCGGTGCTTTCGCTCTGCAGCGGGTGACGTCTGCGGGCAAAACCGAAGCGCCGGATCAACACGTCGTCGGAGGCCTCGAGGAACAACACTCGCGTCCGCACGCCGCGGGCCCGCAACTGCTCGGTGACGACGGAGAGATCACCGGTGAAAAATCGGCTTCGCACGTCCATGACCAGGGCCAGCCTGCGGATCGGCGGATCGGCGGAGGCGCCGAGCTCGACCATGCGCCCGATCAGCTCGGGTGGCAGGTTGTCCGCGACGTACCAGCCGAGATCCTCGAGCACCCGGGCCGCGGTGCCACGTCCGGCACCGGAAAGGCCCGTCACGATGACGGCCTCGACCTCCCGCAACCCCCCCTCGACCGGCGTGACGTCAGCATCCACCGGGCCGGCCCGCCCAGCGGTCGGCCGCGGACTGCCCGCACTGTTGTTCGATTCGACGCGTGTCATGTCCTACCGGATCTGTTTCAGGTGCCTGTCGATCATCCCGCACCGTTTCGGGTATCGGGCGCAGACACACAACGTAGGCGGCACGGAACTTCCGGCGGTTCCGAGGACGCTGTTCCTTACTACTCCTCTCGAAGCGCTGCGAGCACCGCTTTGGCAGTCGCCACGCCGATGCCGGGCACTTCCGTGATCTGCTCGACCGTCGCCTCCTTCAACTTGGCCACCGAACCGAAGTGGGTGACCAACGCGGTCCGCCGCGCCACGCCGAGGCCACGCACCGAGTCGAGAGCGGAGGCGGTCATCCGCCGCGAACGCTTGCTGCGGTGGAAGGTGATCGCGAATCGGTGCGCCTCGTCGCGCACCCGCTGCAGCAGATACAGCGACTCACTGTTGCGCGGCATGATCACCGGGTCGCTCTCCCCCGGCACCCACACCTCCTCGAGCCGCTTGGCAAGGCCGATCACCGCGACATCGGTGATACCGAGCTCGTCGAGCACCTCGGCCGCGGCGGCGACCTGGGGTGCACCGCCGTCGACGACGTAGAGGTTCGGCGGGTAGGCGAACTTCTTCGGGCGTCCGGTGCGTGGATCGATGCCGGGTCGCGAGGTGAGTTCAGCGTCGTCGGATTCGAAGTCGATGACCGTCGTTTCCACATCGACGACCGCGCCCGACCCGGTGACCTCCAGTTCGGTGTGTTCCGCGACGGCGACGACGCCCGGCGGGCCGTCCAGTTCGCTGCGCTCGGCGGCGTCGCGGTCGCGGCGTAGCTTGAGGAACCTGCGACGGGTCACCTCGGCGATGCTGCCGACGTCGTCCGAGCGGCCTTCGCCGGCGGCCTCCTTGATCGCATAGTGGCGGTACTCGGACTTGCGCGGCAGACCGTCTTCGAAGACCACCAGCGAGGCCACCACATCAGTGCCCTGTACGTGGCTGATATCTACACATTCGATGCGCAGCGGCGCACTGTCGAGATCGAGGGCGTCCTGAATGTCTTGCAGAGCTTGCGATCTCGATGTCAGATCGCCTGCGCGCTTGAGCTTGTGCTGAGCCAGCGCCTCCATCGCGTTGCGCTGTACCGTCTCGGCGAGCGCCTTCTTGTCCCCGCGCTGCGGCACCCGCAGCTGCACCGCCGATCCGCGCAGCCTGCTCAGCCATTCCTGGATCTGCTCGGCGTCAGCGGGCAATCGCGGGACGAGCACCTCGCGCGGCACCACGTTCGCGGGCTGCTCGTCTTCGCCCTGTTCGACCTGCGCCACCTGCTCGCCGTAGAACTGGGTGAGGAACTGCTCCACCAGGGCCGCCATTTCGCCGCCGGCCTCCGGTACGTCGATGGCGTCGCCGGATTTGTCGACCACCCAGCCGCGCTGGCCGCGAACCCGGCCGTCGCGGACGTGGAAGATCTGCACCGCCGCCTCCAATTCGTCGGTGGCGAAGGCGATCACGTCGGCGTCGGTGCCGGTGCCGAGCACGACGGCCTGCTTCTCCAGTGCCCTCCGCAGTGCCTGGACATCGTCACGCAGCCGGGCGGCGGTCTCGAAATCGAGCTCTTCGGCAGCGTCGAGCATGCGGCGTTCCAGTTGGCGCACCATGCGGTCGGTGCGCCCGGCCAGGAAGTCGCAGAAGTCGTCGACGATGTCGCGGTGCTCCTCGGCGCTCACCCTACCGATGCACGGCGCCGCGCATTTGTCGATGTAGCCGAGCAGGCAGGGGCGGCCGATCTGGTTGTGTCGCTTGAAGACTCCGTTGGAGCAGGTGCGTGCCGGGAACACGCGCAGCAGCAGGTCGAGGGTCTCGCGGATCGCCCAGGCGTGCGCGTATGGGCCGAAGTACCGCACGCCCTTGCGGCGCGCGCCGCGATAGACGAACAGCCGCGGGTACTCCTCGTCGAGCGTGACCGCCAGCACCGGATAGGACTTGTCGTCGCGGTAGCGGACGTTGAAGCGCGGATCGAATTCCTTGATCCAGTTGTATTCCAGCTGCAGCGCTTCGACCTCGGTGGAGACGACCGTCCACTCCACGCTCGCGGCGGTGGTGACCATCTGCCGCGTCCGTGGGTGCAGCGAAGCGACATCGGCGAAGTACGAGTTCAGCCTGCTGCGCAGGCTCTTGGCCTTGCCGACATAGATGACCCGCCCGTAGGAGTCCCGGAACTTGTACACACCGGGTTCGACGGGAATCGTGCCGGGCGCGGGCCGGTACGTCGCTGGATCTGCCACCCATCAAGCCTATCGAGCGGGTCCGACAGGCCGATCGGGGCCGACGCTCACCGGCAGCACGATAACCTGCGGGACAGACACGGGCCGATCAGGCCGTCTTGCGGAAGAACCATCCTGTCGATGCGGAGTGGAACAGCAGCGCGACGATCACGGCAGCGCCTGCGATGACCGCGAGGACCGGCAGGACGCCCACCTGAGACGGCAGCCCGGAGATGATCGTGAAGAGTCCGATGAAGATCTGCACACTCGCCAGAATCACGGCGGTCACCCAAACCCAGAGTTCCCGGAGCCCGAAGATCAAGACGTTGGCGGCGAGCACCCAGCTGGCAAAGAACTCGGCCGAACTAGCACTTGCGGATTCGACATTATCGAGCAGACCGAGCACGAAATGCCCAAGGGTAAAAGCCACCAGGAACCCGGCCCCGAGGCGCACCCTGCGCACCGCATCGGGCATGTTCGACGTGACGACGGCGAATCGAAAGAAATGACGGACCGTGGTGCTGGCATCGACCATTCGGCGGACCTTGGACAAATCCCCGACTGCCGGAACGATTTTCGGCTCGTCCACGACAGCAACATTCGAAACCACGATCACTCCTCATCGAGCTTTGCGCCACGTCCTCACAGACGCGCAAATCGGACGCTATCGGAATGATCGGCCTGCTTACAATCGAGTAAGTATGCTTATGACGAGGGCCACAACCACATTCAGTCGGCAGATCGATGTGACCCACGCGACATATTCCCACGCCAGAGCCGGTGCCCTTCCACGTCGAATAATCGCGCGAACTCTCCGCTCAGCGCGCAGGAAGCGAGACGCCCACGACGAACCAGGCTTGCGCCACGGGCCGCCGAAGCAACCAGGCAACAGCGGCGCAAACACCCGCAGAGTAGAGAACCGCCACAATCCAGAGCACGGGTGGAATGACATCGCTGCGCGCCCACACGCAGACCGCACACTGCAAAAATGCCAACACGATCGCGGTGACCCCCGTCCACTGCCACCGACCGGCGAATCCGCAGGCGACGAGCCCCAATATCCAACCGAAGACGAATTGAATCGAGGCCGCCCGCGCCGCATCGACACCGATGGTCGATCCCATGATTGCCGGATAGGCGATCCCGAATACCGCCATGCCCCATGCGGCTTCACGCGCCTCGCAGACCTGCGTGGGCATGCCGCCCAGCATTCGGGCGGCCACCGCGATGGCATGATTCTCCGCAGCAGGGTCCGCATACACGGCGCTCCCCCATTCCAACGAGGAAACCAGCGAACCCCCGACGGGCCCGCAGATCGCACCGTAATTCGGCACGGTGGCCCAGACGACGCGATCGCTCATCACTGTGACACGGGACACAATCGAACGGTACTGCTATTGCGCGCCGTCTCGGCGCTCGCGATTCGATGGCGCAATCAGCCGAGTTCGTACCGCTCCAGGACTCGCAGCAGCGCGTCTGGACGTTCCACCGTCGGCAAGGGGTCGACGAGGGCGAAGCGACACCCGAGGGCAGTCGCACCACCATCGGCCTCCGCGCTGCCACCGACCATCAACGCCGACTCAGCGGGCACCCCGAGTTCCTCGAGCGCGGCCCGGAAGATACGTGGATCCGGTTTGACCGAACCGACCTCGAAGGACAGTACGAAGCTGTCGACCAACCGGTCCCAGCCCCTTGCCGCGAAGGTAGGACGCACATCGAACGCGATGTTGCTGACCAGGCCGACCGGAATACGCTGCGCCGCAAGCGTTTTCAGAACATCCTCGGTATCGGGATACGGCGTCCACGACATCGGGTCGACGAGCCTGCCGTACAACCGCTCCGCTTGCCGCACCGTCGGCACCCCGAAGTGCCGCAGCACCTCGAGGCAGGCCTTTCGGTGCTGCCGTGGATCCAGATCCCTTTGCTCCCAGGCGATCTGACCTTCGGCGTCGAGCTGCACGCACTGACCGACAGGGGCGGTCATGCGCCGGATGATCTCGGCCGTTTCGTGCACATCAAACGGCTGCCCGTCCTCGCCGACCAGATCATCGGCCCAGGATTCGTCATCCTCCAGCCGAAACAGCGTCCCGGAAAAGTCGAAGAGCACCGCCGTTACCGTCACCGAGCCAGCTTGCCGGCCCGTGATCGGCCTCTCATGACCTTCCCAGTGGCGGGGGAAAACTGCGCTGCGGGCGGCGGCAGAGCGATACAGTCCGTGAATGCGCGTGCGACACATCTGGACCGGGGCCGGCGCGGCCTTGGTCCTCACGGTGGGACTGGTGACAGGTTGTTCGTCCGACAGCGACAAGGCCGCGGCATGTGCCAGTGTGCCGAACGGGACGCCGATGACGGCCGCCCCCGCCACGGCGGGTGCCACCACCTCACAGAACATCAGCACCAACCCTGAGAGCGCGTCCGGTTATCGCAGCAATATGACTGCGGTCCGGACCAGCTCGTACGCCGTGGCGACGGCGAATCCGCTCGCCACCGAGGCGGCCTGCAAGGTGCTGAACAATGGGGGCACTGCGGCCGACGCACTGATCACCGCACAAACGGTGCTCGGCTTGGTCGAACCGCAGTCGTCCGGAATCGGCGGCGGCTCGTTCATGCTCTACTACGACGCGGCGGCGAAAACTGTCGACGCCTACGACGGGCGCGAGGTCGCCCCCGCCGCCGCCACCGAGAACTACCTGCGCTGGATCAGCGATACCGACCGGACCGAACCCAAACCGAACACCCGCGCAAGCGGCCGCTCCATCGGCGTCCCCGGTGTGCTGCGCATGCTGGAGCTCGCGCATCACGAACACGGTAAGACCGGTTGGCGCGAGCTGTTCGATTCCGCGGTGTCGTTGGCCGATCAGGGCTTCCCTATCAGCCCGCGGCTCGCGGGTCAGATCGCTGATTCGGCCAAGGATCTCGCCAACGACGAGGCCTCGAAGGCGTACTTCCTCAACCCCGACGGCACCGCCAAACCCGCCGGCACCAACCTGGCCAACCCGGCGATGGCGAAGGCGTTGGGCGCCATCGCTTCTGAGGGTGCGCAAGCGTTCTACACCGGCGCCATTGCCCGCGACATCGTCGACGCGGCCGCTTCGACGACGGGCGGCCGCACTCCTGGCCTCATCACCGCCAGCGACCTGGCCGGGTACCAGCCCAAGAAGCGGACCGCATTGTGCACCGGCTACCGCAACCATGAGATCTGTGGAATGCCCGCCCCGTCCTCCGGCGGCATCGCCGTCGCCGCCACCCTCGGCATCCTGGAGAACTTCGACCTGGCAGCGCTGCGACCGGACAATATCGATCACAACGGTGGCAAACCGAAGGCCGAGGCGGTGCACCTCGTCTCCGAGGCGGAGCGGCTCGCCTACGCCGACCGCAACAAGTACGTGGCCGACACGGATTTCATTCCGCTGCCCGGCAATTCACCGCAGACACTGCTGAACAAGGACTATCTGAAGCAGCGTTCCTCGTTGATCAACCCCGGCCACAGCATGGGCACCGCGCAGCCGGGCGATTTCGGCCCTGTCCCGGTCGGCGTCGGCCCGCAGCCGCCTGAGCACGGCACCAGCCACATCTCGGTGGTCGACAAGTACGGCAATGCCGCCTCGATGACGACGACGGTGGAGTCCGCGTTCGGCTCCTTCCATCTGGTCGACGGATTCGTTCTCAATAACCAGCTCACCGATTTCTCCGCCGATCCGCTCGGCACCGACGGAGCGCCGGTGGCCAACCGTGTGCAGCCGAACAAGCGCCCACGCAGTTCGATGAGCCCCACCCTGGTCTTCGATCGCGGTGCCGACGGCACCCGCGGCGAGCTCACCCAGGTGGTCGGCTCCCCCGGTGGTTCGGTGATCATCCAGTTCGTGCTGAAGTCCCTCATCGGGGTGCTGGATTGGGGCCTCGACCCACAGCAGGCGGTCTCGGGCGTCGACTTCGGCACGGCCAACACCCCGTCGACCAATGTCGGCGGCGAACACCCTGCCATCAACGCCACCGACAACGGCGATCACGACCCGCTGGTGCTCCGGCTCCGTGAGCTCGGCCACCAGGTCTCGATCGCTCCGCAGATCAGTGGCCTGAGCGCCCTGCAGCGCGACGGGACGAATGGCTGGATCGGCGGCGCGGACCCCCGCCGCGAAGGCGCTGTTCTCGGCGACACGCACTGACCGCCTGGTGTCCGAGCCGGGATATCATCCCCGCTCGGACACCAGCCTTCGGTGCCATCACAGGCCACCCACGAATCGGCCACCCACCTTCCCCTGGATTCCTGCCGACGAGTAGCACACCGTGGAGGAGCGCTCACTCGGTTTGCCGCAACGATGTGTCATTTACCGAACACGGCCGACCGGCAGGATGGCGAGTTGAGGTGGTGGGCAGTGCTATTCGGCGGTGGTGGTGTACTTCATGCCGAGCTCGCGGAGCCGATCCAGGGCACGGGCCGCGTGCTCTTTGTCATTGGAGCGGATGGCGAGCAGCGGGACATAGTCATCGTCGATCAGTTCGAGGCGGGCCCAGGACTTTCGGTCCTGGAAGGAGACACCACGGATGTGCTCCCAGGGGAACACCGTGTCGCCGAGGATGTTTCGGACCGCGACGCCGCGCGCACCGGCGCGCAGCCGGGGCCTGGTCAGCAACAGCACCGCGGCGGCCGCGAGCAGGCCGATGCCCATCATCGCCAACTGGTCGGCCGGGCGGAAGTTGACGCCGGTCGAGCCGGTGCGTAACCAGATGCCGCCCGCGATGAAGAACGCGGCGAGCAGCACCGCGACGATCCAGGCGGTGCGAACCGCCCGACGCGGGCGCACTTCGAGCTCCCACTCCGGGGTGTCACCCTGTCCCGCAGCCGAATCGGCGGGCGCGCCCGCCCCGGTGCCGGGCTTCCTTCGCCAGATCCGGACGACTGGCATCGGTCTACGCGGACCGACGCAGGGTGCGCAGGGTCAGCGCGGCGTCGAGCGCTGCCGCGGCGGCCTGTTCACCCTTGTTCTCGGCAGATCCGGGAAGCCCAGCCCTGTCCAGGGCCTGTTCCTCGTCGTTGGTGGTCAGCACACCGTTGGCGACGGGCTTGCCCGCATCCAGCGAAACCCGGGTCAGACCGGCGGTCACCGCATCACAGACGTACTCGAAATGCGGTGTGCCACCACGGATCACCACACCGAGCGCGACGACCGCGTCATGCGTGCGGGCCAGCTCCTGTGCGACCACCGGCAGCTCCATCGCACCCGCGCACCGGACCACCGTCACCTGCGAGACGCCGGCTTCTTTCGCCACCCGTTCCGCGTTCGCGACCAGCGTGTCGCAGATCTGCGTGTGCCAACGCGACGCGACGATGCCGAGCTTGAGCTCCTTGGCATCCTCCAGCGCGAATGTCGGTACGCCGGTACCGCTCATCGAAGTCCGCCCTTCCGGATCTCGTCGACTGTGTGCATTACTGTGCTGTCTCACCGAGGTCGAGCTCGTCGAGGCCGATCAGGTCGTGGCCCATCCGGTCCCGCTTGGTCCGCAGATACCGCAGGTTTTCCGCGTTGGCGCGCAACGGCATCGGGACCCGGTCGGTGATCTTCAGCCCGTAGCCGTCCAAGCCGACGCGCTTGGCCGGATTGTTGGTGAGCAGCCGCATCGAGCGGATGCCGAGGTCGACCAGGATCTGCGCGCCGGTGCCGTAATCGCGCGCATCCGCGGGCAATCCGAGCTCCAGGTTCGCATCGACGGTGTCGTGACCGGAGTCCTGCAGCTGGTAGGCCTGCAGCTTGTGCATCAGACCGATGCCGCGGCCCTCGTGCCCGCGCATGTACAGCACCACCCCGCGACCCTCCTGGGCCACCATCTCCAGCGCGGCATCGAGCTGCGGACCGCAGTCGCAGCGCAGCGAGCCGAACACGTCACCGGTGAGGCATTCTGAATGCACCCGCACCAGCACGTCCTCGCCATCGGAGATGTCGCCGCGCACCAGCGCGACATGCTCCACCTCGTCGTAGATGCTCTGGTAGCCGACAGCCTTGAATTCGCCGTGCGCCGTAGGGATCCGCGCCTCGGCGACCCGCACCACATGCTTCTCGTGCTTGCGACGCCAGGCGATCATGTCGGCGATCGAGATCAGCGCCAGGTTGTGCTCGTCGGCGAAGACGCGCAACTCCTCGGTGCGGGCCATGTGGCCCTCGTCCTTCTGGCTGACGATCTCGCAGATCACACCGGCAGGACGCAGGCCCGCCATCCGGGACAGGTCCACCGCGGCCTCGGTGTGGCCGGGCCGACGCAGCACGCCGCCGTCCTTGGCACGCAGCGGCACCACGTGGCCGGGCCTGGTGAAGTCGTCGGCCTTGGTTTCCGCGGCGGCGAGCAGGCGCATGGTGGTCGCGCGGTCCGCGCCGGAGATGCCGGTGGTGATGCCCTCGCGGGCGTCGACCGACACGGTGTAGGCGGTGCCGTGCTTGTCCTGGTTCAGCGCGTACATCGGCGGCAGGCCGAGCCGATCGCAGTCGTCACCGGTCAGCGGCACGCAGATGTAACCAGAGGTGTAGCGAATCATGAAGGCCACCAACTCGGGGGTCGCCTTCTCCGCCGCGAAGATGAGGTCGCCCTCGTTCTCGCGATCCTCGTCGTCCACGACGACGACCGCCTTACCGGCGGCGATATCGGCGACTGCGCGCTCGATGGTGTCGAACCTGGTCACGTCTGCTGTGCTCCATCTCGAAAAGGGTGCGTCCCTAACATTACGGCGTCCGCCGTATGTTCCCGGCGGCGCATATGCGACCGGTCAGCCGCGTTGCTGGAGCCGCTCGACGTACTTGGCGATCACGTCCACTTCCAGATTGACCGTGGTGCCCACCGTCGCGGCGCCGAGATTGGTCATCGTGAGGGTGGTCGGGATGAGCGAAACCTCGAACCAGTCGCGATTGCCGTCGACCGCTGGTTCCTCCGAAAGGCCGAGGCCGGAGACCGTCAGCGAGATGCCGTCGACGGTGATCGAACCCTTTTCCACGACATAGCGGGCAATCGCGTCGGGCAGCGAGATCCGCACGACCTCCCAGTTCTCCGAGGGCGTGCGGGAGAGCACGGTGCCGGTGCCGTCGACGTGACCCTGCACGAGGTGTCCGCCGAGCCTGCTGTCGAGCGCAGCCGCGCGTTCCAGGTTGACCCGGGAGCCGGCGCCTAGGCCGCCGATGCTGGAGCGGTTCAACGTCTCCTGCATCACGTCGACGGTGAACGAGTCGCCGTCGATCACATCGACCACGGTCAGGCACACCCCGTTCACGGCGATCGAATCTCCGTGTCCGGCGTCGGAGGTCACCAGCTTGCCCTTGATCGTCAGTCGAGCGGCGTCGGCCAACCGCTCGGTGGCGACGATCTCGCCGAGCTCCTCGACGATGCCTGTGAACATGCCTTGACTCCCTGTCGCGTCGTTTCTACCGGTTGCGGAACAGCTCGGGCCAGGCCGCTATTCCCGTCGGTCGGTGCCAGACCAGCCTAACGACGGGTGTCGGCGAGCAACCAGCACGGTTCCATCCAGTGGCCGGGCGAAACCCTGACTCCGCAGCCGGCGCAGGAACCAGACCGCCGGGCTGGTCGAATCGCGCCGAACACAACGTCAATTATTGTTCACAGCCGAATCGTGACCGAGCATAAGGAAATATCGCCGTTTACCGGTCGGCGATCAATATCAATTCATATTTCCGATACCGTGCGGAAGAATTTCACTCGCGGCTCGTAATGTGGGATTTTGCTGGGTACCCCGCCGAAACACGGGTTACACCGAATGCTTGCGCGGGAACAAAATTGGATGCAATATTGTTATGTAGCTGATTCCTGATGTTCAACTTCGACCCGAGCAGTTCAGTGCGGAGCGGTTCGACCCGAGGTCCGTTGCAGCCCCGGGGAGTTCGATCCAGGGAAGTCCACCACTCGAGGAAGACAGACAGCGCCGTGGGTCAAATAGACAGCACGATGGGTCAAATCAGGTTCGACACACTTGGGGGTGTTGCGTGACCACTCTTCTCGATTCGACGCTGGAAGTTCGCTGCGTGCAGTATCGGCGCGAATTTCACATGCCGGCATCAATCGATCCGACGTCGCGCCGCATATTACTGCACATAGGCACGCACTACGGTGCCATCACGATGCCCGCGGAGCTCGGCGAACGGGTCCAGCACGAGCTCACCCAGGCCCAGATCGCCGCGCCGGTTGTCCATCATCCGCGCGCGCGGCGGTGGACCTTCATTACCGGACCCGCCCGGCCCGACACCCTCACCACCGCCGTGTCCGCCGAACTGTTCCGGCTTTATGCCACCGTCGCCTGCACCGGAAGCCAGGTCGTGCTGCCGTCGCCGGACGACGAACGCACCGGCTACCGGACCTGGATACAGCCGCCGGAGAACGCAACAACACTGCCGCCGCTGAGCGCGGTCGTCGAAGCGACCCGCACCCTCGGTGCTATGAAAGTTCGCGCGTTGTAAAGATATTCGGGCCCCGTTGGACCCGAATCCCGGGCTACTGGACGCGCAGCGCGGCGGCACGCTGCCGCAGCGCGGCCACCGTGGCTCCGGGATCGGCCGTGTTGTACACGGCGGATCCGGCGACGAAGCAGTCGATTCCAGCCTCCGCCGCCGCCTCGATCGTGTCGTTGTTGATGCCGCCGTCGATCTCTACGATCAGCCGCAGCTCACCCGCGTCGACAAGCCTGCGCACGATCCGTGCCTTCTCCAACACGTGCGCGATGAAGGACTGTCCGCCGAAACCGGGTTCCACGCTCATCACCAGCAGAGTGTCGAACTCGCGCAGGATCTCCAGGTACGGCTCGATCGGCGTGTTCGGCTTCACTGAGAGTCCGGCCTTCGCACCCGCCGCCCGAATGTCGCGGGCCACCGCAATCGGATCGTCGGTCGCCTCGGCGTGGAAAGTGACATTGTGCGCACCCGCCTCGGCATACGGCGGCGCCCAGCGGCCCGGGTCATCGATCATCAGATGGCAGTCCAGCGGAATATCGGTCACCTTCAACAGGCTCTGCACCACGGGCAGCCCGAGTGTCAGGTTCGGCACGAAGTGCGCGTCCATCACATCGACATGCAACCAGTCAGCGCCCTCCACAGCTTTGACCTCGTCGGCGAGGTGCGCGAAGTCCGCGGAGAGGATGGATGGGGCGATCATCGGCGCGGCCGGGCGCAAAAACGTCGAAGAGGACACAACGCGGCAGTCTAACGGTAGTGAGGGTTGCCTCGGCCGGGAGTGGGTAGCCTGCATAGGGTGATCAACATTTCGGCGGAACAGGGGCTTTACAGCACCCCGGTGGAGATTCGGGTAGCTGCGTCGGTGACACAGCTACCCATTGTGCGTGGGCTCGCCGAAACCCTCGTCTTGCTCAGCGATTTCACCCTGGACGAGGTGGCCGACATCAGGCTCGCGGTGGACGAGGTGTGCTCGACGCTCATCGCGGTCGCGGCGCCGGACACCAGCCTGCATTGCCGGTTCACCGTGGGTGAGACCGAGTTGCTGGTGCGGGTCAGCGGTGTGGCGGGCAGCGAGGGGCTACCCGATCAGCGCAGCTTCGGGTGGCATGTGCTGCGCACGCTCACCGATGTGGTGGAGGCAACACAGGATTCGTACGATGCGGCCGTCTCCGGATATCCGACGACGGTGGAGTTCCGTCGGGTCCGGGGGAAGGCGTAGTGGCGGACGAAAACGCCGTGTCGGACAAACGCGCCGAGTCGGACGAGAGCGCTTTGTCGGACGAAAACATGGTGTCGGACGAAACCGTGGTGTCAGGGGTTGACGAAAGAGAGGAGGACGAGGTCGAACCGGCTCAGGCGGAGGATTCCGCCGAGGTGGCCGAGACGCTCGAAGAGGCCGGGTCGAGCGGAGGGTACGACGACGTCGCCGCACTCTTCGAACAACTCTCCGCAAGCACACCAGGCACCGCGAGACACACCGCGCTGCGGGCCGAATTGATCGGCCGCTGTATCCCGCTCGCCGACCACATCGCCCGAAAATTCAGCGGACGCGGTGAGCCGTTCGACGATCTCACCCAGGTCGCCAGGGTTGGTTTGGTACACGCGGTCGACCGTTTCGATATCTCGCGCGGCTCGAACTTCCTGTCTTTTGCCGTGCCGACCATCATGGGCGAGGTCCGGCGCTATTTCCGTGACAACACCTGGGCGATGCGTGTGCCGCGCCGTGTCAAGGAAACACACCTGCGCATCGGCGCGGCCATCGATTCGCTGTCCCAATCGTTGGGCCGCTCCCCCACCGCGAAAGAGATCGCGGCGGAACTCGACGTGGATCCCGACGAGGTGACCCAGGCCGTCATCGCCGGCAACGCCTACCAGCCGAGCTCCATCGACGCCGCCTCACTCGGTCGCGACACCGAGGCCTCGCTGCTGGACACCCTCGGCGAGGAGGAATCCCAGTTCGACCGGGTGGAGGAATACGTCGCCATCCGCCCGCTGCTCGCCGGTCTGCCGGAACGCGAACGCCGTATCCTCACCATGCGGTTCTTCGAGTCGATGACCCAGACGCAGATCGCTCAGCGCATGGGCATTTCGCAGATGCACGTCTCCCGTATTCTGGCGAAAACCCTTGCCCGGCTCCGTGAGCAGTCCGCACAGGACTGAACGCGCCGAGTCGGGTGTACGGCCCGGGTGGCCAAGAGTCGATCCACATGAGGGAGGTCTGTCACAACCCGTCAGTGTGCGCGACATCGTCGACGACACGGCCAACAGAGGAACTCGTGGCCAGGCCGCCGCGGGGCGCGACCCGACGCGGTGATCGACTCATGTACGGACCCCGACTGTGGGTCGCGCCGCATGAATCAGCCACCTGAACGATCTTTTCGGTCTGCTGACGAACTCGCTGCCAGCGCCAATCGACCGAACTTACTACCCGGCCCGCCAAGAGGCCACGGATCAATCGCTGACTGCCCCACCGCAGGACGCGACCCGATCCCAACTGCGCGCTTCCCGCCCGACCGACGAACTCGACGCCCGGACCACTGCTACCCGCCGATGGCGAACCGCCGACCAGCCGGCAGACAAATCCGCCGACACCAGGTACAAACTCGCTGTCTGCGGACCGACGACCAGCTGGCGAGCGGCCGTACCGATACCCAGACTGATACCGACCGGATCACGAGCTCGCCGTGCCTCAACCCGATCCGACGAACTCGCTGCCGCCCCGGCCGTCGGGCAGCGACACGGCTGCTCGTGACTCGGTAGGCAACTACTCCACCGGTTTGCGCAGTGCCGCGAGGAACATCGCATCGGTGCCATGGCGGTGCGGCCACAGTTGCGCGGCGGGGCCATCGCCGATGCCGGTGACGCCGGGGAGGAGGTCGCGGGCGTCCAGTTGGGTTGCTCCGGTGCGGCGGACGGCGTCGGCGACAATGGCGACGGTCTCCTGCAGGTGCGGGGAGCAGGTGGAGTAGACCACGACGCCGCCGGGACGCACGAGTTCCCATGCGGCAGCGAGCAATTCGCGTTGCAGGACGACCAGGTCGGCCACATCGGACGGAGTACGACGCCAGCGGGCTTCCGGCCTGCGTCGGAGCGCGCCGAGGCCGGTGCACGGTGCGTCGACCAGGATGCGGTCGTAACCGGGGGCTAGGCCGCTGCTGCGACCGTCGGCGACGTGCACGTCGACGGGCAGGTTGTACACGGCCTTGCGGACGAGTTCGGCGCGGTGCTCCGCAGGCTCGATTGCGTCGATGCGGTGGCCGTCGATGCCGGCAAGCGCACCGAGCAGCGCCGCCTTACCGCCTGGGCCTGCGCAGAGGTCTAGCCAGCGGCCGTTGTCGGGGCCGTCCAGCGGTGCGCGGGCGAGTGCGAGTGCTACCAGTTGGCTACCCTCGTCCTGCACAGCCGCCATGCCCTCGCGCACCGGCTCCAGTTTTCCGGGATCGCCGCCTTCGAGGTACACCGCATAAGGCGACCACCGGCCCTCCTCACCACCGGTCACCAATGCCAATTCCTCCGCGGTGATCTCACCGGGGCGCGCGACCAGATGCACGATCGGGCGAGCGTCGTCGGCGGCCAAGACCTCTCGCAGCTCGCCCGCCTGCGCGCCGAGGGCATCGGCGAACGCCTGCGCAATCCACGTCGGATGCGCGAACTCGAAGGCCAACCGGCCGATCGGATCCCGCGGCGCGAG
Source organism: Nocardia sp. CWNU-33 (assembly GCF_046764895.1). Taxonomy (NCBI): domain Bacteria; kingdom Bacillati; phylum Actinomycetota; class Actinomycetes; order Mycobacteriales; family Nocardiaceae; genus Nocardia; species Nocardia sp. CWNU-33. Next base: position 149,446 of record NZ_JBKOQN010000019.1, read on the forward strand.
CGCGTCGACCCACTCGTCGACGGACTTCTCGCCTGCTCTGCGCAGCACCGCGTTGACGAATCCCGCCTTGCCCGCACCGAATTCGGCACGCGCCAGCGCCACCGAGGTGTCCACCGCCGCATGGGCCCCGATCCTGGTGCGCAGCAGCTGATACACACCGAGCCGCAACACATCCAGCAGCGGACCGTCGATCTCGTCGATCGGCCGTCCCGCACCATCGGCGATCACCGCATCCAGCAGCCCCCGCGACCGGCAGGTGCCGTAGGCGAGCTCGGTGGCCAGCGCAGCATCCCGACCGGAGATCTCGCGCTGCCGAAGCAGAGCGGGCAGCACGAGGTTTGCATAGGCGTCGCGTTCCCGAACCGCGCGCAGCACATCGAGCGCCACGAGCCGGACCGCGTCGACCGAACCGGCCCAAGCGCGTTCGTCCCGACCGGCCCGCGAAGCATTCGAGTCCTTCTGCCGTGCAGCACTTTTCGACGCTGGGCGCCCGGACCGATCGGCACCGCCTCGCGCCCGACCGCTTGCCGCTGCGCCAGCCTTGACCGCACCCCGGTCACCACTCGTCGACCTGGCGCCCCGCACCGTGCCCCGATCATCACCCGACTGCGCCGCCCCTGTCTTCCGAGGCCGCTCGTCCGATCGCCGAACGGGGTCACCCTGCCCACGCGGCGACGCAGCCTTGCGCTGCCCAGCAGCGCTCCACGATCCGCGGCCCGTACCACCTGCATCTCGCCCCTGCGCCGAGCCGCTACGCCCGCCTCGAGTTCCCTGTGCAGCCCCGCGGCGGTCCCCGGCATCCCGGGACCCCCGTTCAGACTGACCGGTCGCCGCGCCTTGGCCCTGACCGCGCTGCACTCGACGTGCATCGCCGGAGCGGCTCTGATCGCCGCGTGCGGCCTCGCCGCGTTTGCCGGTTGCGTTCCCGGCACCGGACTTGCTGCCTTGACCGCCGCGCTGCCCTCGTGGCGTGGCACCGGTGTCGCGGGCTCCCGAGGAACCGCTGCGGCCCGCGCCTTTCGACGGCGGCGCCTGCCGGTCGCCGCCACGATTCTGTTGTGTCGAGTCTCCGCCGCGTGCCGAGTCGTCGCGCAAGGCCGAATCCTTTCGTTGTGCACCGTTTTTCACCGGTGCCGATCCGGCCCGACGCGCGTCGGCCTGTCCTTTCAATTGGTCATCATGGGCGTTCATTCGACCACCGCGCCCAGCTGCAGGCGCGCACCGCGGGCCCAGTCGAGCGCCGCCATCATTCGTTTGCCTTGCGGCTGGACCTGATTCAGGCGGACCGCGGTGGTGGCGGTGCCCACGAAAACGCCGGACTTGCGAACATCGATCGTTCGCGGCGGCAGCACTTCCTCGACCATTTCGACCGGTCCGAGTTTCACGCGGGCGCCACCGATCTCGGTGAACGCGCCGGGGGCCGGGGTAACCGCGCGGATCCGCCTGCTGATGGCGAGCGCGGGCATGTCCCAGCGGATGCGCCCAGCCTCGACGGCCACCTTGGGGGCATAGGAGACACCGTCGGTCGGCTGCGAAACGGCCTGCAGCGTGCCGTCTTCCACACCGTCGAGGGTGGTCTCCAGCAGGTGCGCGCCGCTAGCCGCGAGCCGCTCGAGCAGCGCTCCCGCCGTGTCGGTCACCGCAATCTTCTCGGTAACGACACCGAAGATCGGTCCGGTGTCCAAGCCCGCCTCGATCTGGAAGGTGGATGCGCCGGTGATCTCGTCACCGGCGTCGATCGCCGCCTGCACCGGCGCCGCACCGCGCCAGGCAGGCAGCAGCGAGAAGTGCAGGTTGATCCAGCCGAACCGCGGAATATCGAGCACCTGCTGCGGCAGCAGCGCACCATACGCGACCACCGGACAACAGTCGGGCGCGAGCGCGGTGAGCTGCTCGATGAATTCCGGCTCGGCCGGGCGGCGCGGGGTCAGCACCGGGATGCCGTGCTCGTCGGCCAACCGGCCGACCGGCGACCTGGTCACCTTGCGCCCACGTCCGGCGACCGCGTCGGGGCGGGTCAGCACCGCAACCACCTCATGGCGCGACGAATCGATGAATCGCTGCAGCGACGGCACCGCCGGTTCGGGTGTGCCCGCGAAGACGATGCGCATCAGCGACCACGTCCGAACGGACCGGCCTGGCCGGCCCCGAGCGCGCGCGAACTGCGCACGGTGATACCCGCTGTGAACCAATCGGATTCGCGGATGGTGCGCATTGCCTCCTTGCGCGCGGCCGGATCCAGTCGGTCCAGGAACAGCACACCGTCCAAGTGATCGGTCTCGTGCTGCACGCACCGCGCAAGCAGTCCCTCGGCCGCGAACTCGATCGGCGCGCCGTCCATATCGAACCCGGACGCGCGCACCCGCAGCGCCCGCCGCGTGTCATAGCGCACACCGGGAATCGACAGGCACCCTTCCGGCCCGACCTGTTCTTCCTCGCCGTCCACCACATATGTCGGGTTCACCAGATGGCCCGCGGCGTCGCCGGTGTCGTAGACGAACACCCGCAGGCCGACGCCGATCTGCGGCGCGGCCATCCCGACTCCGCCGTCGTCGTGCATGGTGTCGGTGAGGTCGGCGACGAGCTGGCGCAGCTCACGATCGAACTCGGTGACCTCCGCCGCACGTGCGCGCAAGATGGGGTCGCCGAAGAGGCGAACGGGCTGAATGGTCACGGCGGGCTCCCGGAAACGAATGAACACGGTCGTCTCATTCTAGTGAGACGACCCGATTCTCCTGACCTCCCCGACACATCGGCAGAAAGCTGGTAGAACTCCAGTGCGGTCCGGGCGGGGTGTCAACCCCTCCGCCCGGCCGCCTGGCAAGGCCTGGTCGGCGACCGAGAGTCGCCCTATCTCTGCAGCTCACCTGCCGATTCACGACACAAAGTAGCGCTGTACTGGTGACGGCGTAGCGATACAGGTCAAGGGCATCGTTGGCGGCATGCACCAAATCCCATTCCGGCGGACCGATCGACATACGCTCCAGATCCACGAGACCAGGTGGCGCGCAAGCACGAGCTAGCTTGAGTTTTAACCTGTGCGGCGTGGTCGCGGCCCGGCGGCTTTGGATGCTTTCTGGTTGCTGGGCGTCTTGATGTGCACGTCGTAGCGTGGTGCCGGGTGCTGGTTGCGGTGTCCTGCGGGT